>SVMV01000021.1:19984-23573 GCA_015067245.1 Oscillospiraceae bacterium
TTTTTCTGTTTCTGCCAGTTTTGCAACAATTTCCTGCTGTTTTGTACCTGCTTTGGAAATCAGAGTATTAAATTTTTCTTCTGTTGATTTTATTACATTCTGTGAAAAAATCATTATTATACCTTTCTTTAAATAAGGTTATTTACATCAAAAAGACAAGTCCGTACAGCGAACTTGTCTTTTTAATATCATTTGTCAGAAACTTATTCGCTGACTGTTTTTATATAAGTATTATTCAAAAGAATGAACGATTTCTGCACATTCTCTGAATTCTTCTACATCTGTCTGCCAGATTTCGTATTCGGAAAGTGTTGGCAGGCCCATTGCAACAGTTTCTTTTCTGTATTTCATACCGCTGTCAAGAGCGCCTTTTCGGCCAGTTGTGTGGAATACTTTAATGCCTGTATAGTCGTGAATTTCCTGGATGTTCCATTTTTTAACACCACAGCCAGCCATTATATCAATTCTGCCTGCTGCTTTTTCGTATACTTCTTTAAGACATTCCTTGCCCAATACAACATTAGCCTGCTGACCAGAAGTAAGGATTGTTGTGCAGCCAAGTTCGATAGCTTCTTCAAGTGTTTTAAGTGGGTCACGTGTCATGTCAAATGCGCGGTGAAGTGTAACATCCATATCGCCTGCACATTCCATCATACGTTTCATTTTTTCGATATCCAGGTCACCGTCTGGAGTAAGAGCACCGATAACAACACCGTTTGCTCCTAAATCTCTGAAAATTTTGATTTCTTCACACATAAGTTCCATTTCGTCTTCTGTGTAAAGGAAGTCGCCGAAACGAGGGCGGATAAGAACGTTGATTTTAACGTCCATACCTTCGATATCTCTTGCTACCTGTTTAAATACGATTGGTGAAGGTGTTGTGCCGCCAATTACAAGGTGGGAACAAAGTTCCAGTCTGTCTGCGCCTGCTTTTGCTGCATTGATACAGGACTGATAAGAGTCAACGCAAGCTTCAATCAATGGTTTGTTCATTGGTGTGTCCTCCTTATTGTTCTATAAATTCCTGATTTCTTTCTGCCAGGAAGTAAAGTGATGGTGTTGCAAAGCCTGTGCCGCCAAAGCAATGATAATCATTGCTTGGTGCTTCTGTCTGGCTTGTGCCTGCAATATCAAGGTGAATCCAAGGCTTATCTTCTACAAATTCTCTTAAAAAGAGAGCTGCAGCAATTGTGCCTGCATTTGGACCGCCCATATTTTTAAGATCTGCCACTTTACTCTTGAGCATTTCTTCATATTCTTCAAACAGTGGCAGCTGCCAGTATCTTTCGCCTGCTTCTTTAGCTGCCCCGTAGAAGTCATTGAGATAATCCTCGTCGTTGGTTGTACAGCCTGCTGCTACAGTACCCAATGCGCCCACAACTGCGCCTGTGAGGGTTGCAACATCCACAAGGTGTGTAACCTTTGCTTCTCTTACCGCATAAGTGATAGCATCGGCAAGGATAAGTCTGCCTTCAGCGTCTGTGTTGAGAATTTCGATTGTTTTACCGTTCATGGATGTAACCACATCACCAGGGATATGGCTCTGGTTGGACAAACGGTTTTCTGCTGCAGGAATAACTGCAACCACATTTACGCTGAGTTTATTTTTTGCAATGGCATAGATTGCGCCTGCAACTGCAGCTGCGCCGCCCATATCGCCTTTTGTATACATAAGACCTGCAGAATTTTTAAGGGAATAGCCACCTGTGTCTACAGTAACACCTTTGCCAACATAGCCATAAACTTTATCGCTGTGCTTATTGCCTGTATATTTCATAACAATAAGACGTGGCTTATTGTCGCTGGAATTGCCAACTGCAAGCAAAGCACCCATACCTTTTTCTTTAAGCTGGTCAGGGCAAAGCACAGAAACCTCTACGCCTGCAGGTGTAAGTTTTTCTGTGATATCCTGCGCAAAAATCTCTGGTGTAAGGTAGTTGCCAGGTGTGTTAATCCATTCTCTTGTGAGAATCATGCCGTCGGCAATGCTTTTTGCTTTTGCAATATATTCTGCAGATTTTTCTGAATTGTTGTTTTCGTCAACAACGCTTACGGTGTAATCCTTCTGCTGATTTGTCTGATGGATACCCTGATATCTGTACAGGCCAAGCTCAACTCCTGCAACCACATCAAAGTATGCCTTGTCGTCAAATGTTTTTGTAAGTGCGGAAATGTCAACAGAAAACTCATCAATGTTATATGATGTAATAGTTCTTGCTGCTTTTGCCACAACATTTTTAAATTTTCTGCCATCAAGCTTTTCTTCTTTGCCCATGCCTGCAAAAACAACAAAGCAGTTATCTTTTACTGTTGAGAAAATTTTAGAAAATTCGCCGCCAAAAAGATGTTTGTTTTCTTCTCTGAGATCGGCTGCCTGATAAGCAGTATCACCTTCCCACACAAATTTAATCTGTGCAGGAAGGAAGATTTCGTTTTTCCAAGTAATCATATTTTTATTACCCCTTTATTATATACAATTATGTACTTACAGATATCTTTATACTGCTGCACTATAAGTGCAATACCTGTTAATAAAGGTGGCAAGCAACAAAGTGGCCTGGTTCAACTTCTTTTGTTTCAGGTCTTGTTTCAAGACATTCAGGTTTGCATTTGGAGCATCTTGCTGCAAATGGACAGCCTTTTGGAAGGTTGATTGTACTTGGAATATCACCTTCAAGGATAATTCTGTCTTTCTGATGGCCTGGGTCTGGAATTGGAACTGCAGAGAGCAATGCTTCTGTATATGGGTGGAGTGGGTTGCCGTAAAGCAGTTCTTTTGGAGCTGTTTCTGCAACAAAACCAAGATACATAACTGCAATTCTGTCGGAAATCATTTCAACAACGGAAAGGTCGTGGGAAATGAAAACATAAGTAAGGTTATATTTTTCCTGCAGGTTGTGCAAGAGGTTGAGAACCTGTGCCTGAATGGAAACGTCAAGAGCAGAGATAGGTTCGTCAGCAATGATAAGTTTTGGGTTAACTGTCAAAGCACGGGCGATACCAACACGCTGTTTCTGACCGCCGGAGAACTCATGAGGATAACGCTGTGCATGTTTTGCAGAAAGGCCAACGATGCCCAGAAGTTCGTTAACGATTTTCATTCTTTCTTCTTTGTTCAGGTCTGTATGAATAAGAAGAGGTTCTTCGATAAGGTCACTGATTCTCATACGAGGGTTCAGGGAACCTGCTGGGTCCTGGAAAATCATCTGCATATCTCTTCTGATTGGACGCATTTCATCCTGAGAGATTTTGGAGATTTCTTTGCCCTGGAACCAGATTTCACCGCTGTCCGGTGTGAGAAGGTGATTGATAAGACGGCCTGTTGTGGATTTGCCACAGCCAGATTCACCTACGATGGAGAATGTTTCACCTTCGTATACATCAAAGCTTACATTGTTAACAGCGTGAACAAAGTTGAGTGGTTTGCCCAACAGTGTTTTACCTACAGGGAAAGTTTTATATACATTTTTTAATGAAAGGATTTTATTCTTTTCCATAATCTACTCCCCTTATTCTTCAATTTTGAGCCAGCAACGGCATTTCTGGTTTTCGCCAACTACTGCCAGTGGTGGTTCCTGAGTTCTGCATT
>SVMV01000022.1 GCA_015067245.1 Oscillospiraceae bacterium
TAACAAATTCCAGTTCTGTATGGTTACTGAACTCAAAATTACCATTGTCAGCAAGCTTGCCCATGCCCAGCCAGCAGGTGCCTATGCCCATACTTTGCATATAAAGTTCTACCTGCTGAAAGATAAACCCAAGGTTTTCTCTTGCACCATCCACTTCTTCGGTAAACATTGCAATATAGTGCGGTGCACGCCAATTCTGCACACATTTTACATTTTCTGTTTCGATTATTTCCCAGGAAAATTTAATATCTGGGTATAGCGGTTTTGCTGCTTTGATTGCGTCTTCAATTTCTTTTAATACGTTTGGTTCAAGCAGCTCCTGAGAATAGCTGCGGAATGATTTGCGGTGATAGATTGTTTCTTTAACTGTCATAAAATAACTCCACCTTTTTATTTATTGGGTAAAATCTGCCATAAAATCTTTTTTAATGATGTTTGAATATGCAAAATCAAAATATCTGTTTATAGCTTCTGTATACTCATTGTTTTCTTTAATGTTATAAATTTTCCCGTTTTTATCAGTATAATAGCCGTATGCTGTTATCGTCGGAACTTCTTCTGCAAGCTTTAAAATATAGTCATAATATCCGCAAGGCTTTACCCCTGCTATATTACAAACAGCCGGAGCCATAAAAGGCATTGATATTTGGTATGGTATTTTAACCTTTGATAAATCCACGTTGTTTGACCATATAACATAAGGAACTCTGCGCAGTAAAATCTCTTTTTCATCATCGCTATATTTTTTGTCCACTATGTTTTTTGCAAAGTCTGGTGCATGGTCACCCACCATACACACAACAACATCACGGTCTGATTTTTCAAAATAATCTATCAAATGTTCAAAAGCTTTATCGCTTAATTGTATACAACTTAAAAACTCATTGACCTTTGATGTATTTTTGCCAAAATCTTTTTTGACAGCTATGGTATTTTCACTTGGCTTGTTAAAAATATATCCTCCGTGATTCTGTATTGTAAGCAGATATGCAAAACGCGGATTATCTCCCATAGCTTCGTACATTTTTATAAAGTTTCTGTAGGTACTTTCGTCTGTTGCAAACTGGCGGGAACCAAAGTATGTGATATCAGTATAGTCTTCAATAAAACAAGTTTTGTCAAAGCCAAGGTTGATATATCCGTCGGTTCGGCTGTAGTTGCTGCCTGGGGCAGGATGTGTTGCCAATGTGCTGTATCCCTTTGCCTTTAAATATTCTGCCACAGAGTTAGTGTTTTTTGTATCCAAACTGTAAAACGGTGTGATATTTGGTGCCAAATACAATGAATTTGAGGTTAAAAACTCATATTCAGACTTATTTGTACCGCCGCCTACTGCAGGACACACCGCGTATCCTTTGACACTGTTTTTAAGAGAACTGATGTATCTGAAGCTGTCAATACCTGTATCAGCAACCTGATTTAAATCGTAAAGCGTTTCGTTAAGAATAAATATAATATCAGGATTTTCACACTGCTTATCCTGCATTGTATAGTTGTTCACAAACTTTTCTGTTTCTTTTTCGCTGTATTCTGCCAGTGGCTGAACAATATTGAAAAGACGGATTGTGCTTTGCACAAAACCTGATATATAGCCTGCTTCATTGATTATTTTTCTCCATGGCCATGTGACAATTTCTTTGGGCACAATGCTGTTTTTTGCAAGATAAATTTTCCAAAAAGCAAATATAAGAATAGCTGTAAACACAGCTGAATATCTTCTGTCTGCAAATATAATTCTTTCTGCACCGCACGCAAAAACTATCTGCACTGCAGCTGACACAACAGCCGCTGCTACAGGTTCGGATATTTTTATTTTATAAGCCGAAATAACATTGAGGGCTGTGCCTGCATTTTTTACAATATCCATTGTAAATGGCGTACCGTGCATATCATAAACATAATAATTTGCTATTGCCAGTACTGTTGTTAGCAGAGATGAAATCACAACCGAAACAACCATATTGCCAGCAACAAGCAGCAATGCACAGTTAAACAGCATATATGTAGGCAAACCTGTAAACCTATATTTTGTTTTCACTTTTGCCCCTTTACTGTGAGCCGCCAGTTCCACCGACAGGTACTGCAAAACAGAAAATATTATTAATACACCTGATAATGCAAAGAAATTCATTAAGATATAACCCTTCTTCCAATAAATACCTAAAACACCATCTGAACCAGCAGCATATATACTGCTGTGCCGCCTGCTATAGATATAAGAATCTGCCTTTTCCACAGATGCAAAGCTGTGGTGAATGCTATTGAAATAAATTCTGGCAAACCATGGCTGCCGCTTAAAAGCTGTACATTTTTAAGGCAGTATACCACCAGCATACTGAAAATTGCCGCAGGCAATGCGTTGCCCAGATACTGCACAAACTTTGGAACTTCTGCTTTTTCCCTGAATATTATAAAGGGCAGGAAACGTGTGAGCATTGTGCCTGCTGTAAGCAGAGCAATGGATATTAAAATCTGTGTGTCTGTCATAATCATTGCTCTTCACCTGCCTTTTCAACAGGTTTGCGGAATATTGCCAGCATAATAAGAATACATAACATTGTTGGTATAAGAAAACTGTCTGCACCAAAAATAAGCAGACACACAACAGATGCTGCTGCACCGATAACTGCCGTGTAATGTTTTTTGTCCTTGAGCCACTGTTCGATAAATATAACCACAAACATAGCTGTCATTGCAAAATCAAGCCCTTCTGTGTTAAATGTTATAAAATTGCCAAGAACAGCACCAACAGCTGTGCCGCCAACCCAATATGCCCAATCAAGCAATGTTACCCACAGCATAAACCATGGGCGGTCAATATCTTCTGGCGGTTTGGTTGAACAGTTGATAGAAAAAGTTTCATCACTCATACCAAAGATAAGAAAAAACTTTTTCCAGCCAGTGTTGTTGTATCGGCTTATCATTGTTATACCATAAAACAGATGCCTTGCCTGCACCATAAGTGCAACAGCAAAAACTTCGGCAGGTGCAAAAGCACTCAGCAGCATTGCAACCGCTGCAAACTGCAGTGAACCGCCATATACCGCAACGCTGATAAGTATTGGGCACCATGCAGGAAAACCCGACACCGTCATAAGTACACCGTAAGATATGCCAAGGAATGTAAAACCCGTAAAAACAGGAATTGTGTAAGGAAAAGCGGCCTTTAAAGCCTTAAAAACTGCTTTTTGCTTTTCCATTATTTCACCTTCTTATGTAAATTCTGTTAAAAATCAAATCTGCCCTGCAGCATATTGAGTGCAGGGGCAGATAATTGGTTTTGTGCTGAATTATTTGTTGTTCTGTTTATATTCGATATATTCATCGTAGGTCATAAGCTTATCCACAATAGAACCATCTTCTTTTATTTCTATAATGCGGTTTGCAATAGTTTCGATAAACTGATGGTCGTGGCTGGAGAAAAGCACTGTGCCTTTAAAATCCACAATACCGTTGTTAACCGCTGTGATGGATTCGAGGTCAAGATGGTTTGTCGGCTGGTCAAGCATGATAACGTTTGCTTCCTTCATCATCATACGGGACAGCATACATCTAACCTTTTCGCCACCAGAAAGAACATTAACCTTTTTGTAAACATCATCGCCGCTGAACAGCATGCGGCCAAGGAAACCTCGCAAAAAGCTTTCTGTCTGGTCTTTAGAATACTGACGCAGCCATTCCACAAGGTTCATATCGTTGCCTTCAAAAAACTCTGTATTGTCTTTTGGAAAGTAACTTCTTGATGTGCTTACACCCCATTTGATAAAACCGCTGTCAGGCGTAAGTTCTTCGTTAAGCACCTTAAACAAGGCTGTCTGGCCTGCTTCGTTGTCTCCTACAAGGGCAATTTTATCAAGACGGTTAATGTAGAAAGAAACATTGTCAAGTACTTTTGTACCATCGATTGTAACTGTAAGGTCGCGCACCTCCAGCACATCTTTGCCAACTTCACGGTCCTGCACAAAGCTGACAAATGGATATTTACGGCTGGATGCAGGCATTTCTTCCAGTTGGATATTATCAAGAATTTTCTTTCTTGATGTTGCCTGTTTGGATTTGGATTTGTTTGCAGAGAAGCGGCGGATAAATTCTTCCAGCTGTCTGATTTTTTCTTCTTTTTTCTTGTTCTGGTTTTTGATAAGCTGGTTCATCAGCTGGCTGGATTCATACCAGAAGTCGTAGTTGCCTGCATACATTTTAACCTTGTTGTAATCAATATCAACAGTGTGTGTGCATACAGCATTAAGAAAATGACGGTCGTGGGAAACAACCAGCACTGTGCCTGGGAAGTCGATGATAAATTCTTCAAGCCATGCAATAGCATCAATGTCAAGATGGTTGGTAGGTTCATCCAGCAGAATAATGCTTGGTTTGCCAAAAAGTGCTTTTGCAAGAAGAACCTTAACTTTGTCTCGGCCGTTGAGATTTTTCATCTGTGTATAGTGAAACTCTTTGTCCACTCCAAGACCGTTAAGAAGCTGCAGAACCTCTGTTTCTGCTTCCCAGCCGTCAAGTTCGGCAAATTCGCCTTCCAGTTCTGCTGCACGTTCGCCGTCTTCTTCTGTAAAATCAGGTTTGTTGTAAAGTTCGTCCTTCTCTTTCATAATTTCGTAAAGACGCGGATTTCCCATAATAACAACATCTGTTACAAAATATTCGTCAAATTTAAAATGGTCCTGTTCCAGAACAGACATTCTTGCGTTTTTATCAAGAAAAATTTCGCCTTTTGTTGGCTCACGCTGGCCTGAAAGAAATTTAAGCAAAGTAGACTTGCCTGCACCGTTGGCACCGATGATGCCATAACAGTTGCCTTCTTTAAAATCAAGATTAACATCTTTAAACAGTGTCTGGCCGTCAAACTCGTGAGTAAGGTCTTTTACTGATAACATATCTTCTCCTTATTAATCAAAACAAATATATAAATTTATTTATAAACATAATTATACATTTAACATTGTCGCAAATAGCCGTCAAAAAGTCAACTGATTTTTATCTTCTGCACCAATCCTGCTTTTATCTCATAAACTGATATATAAAGGAGGATTTTTACTATGTCTGAAATGAATACAAATCAAAATACATATCCGGTTTATCCAGGCACGCCCTTGCGCACAGGTTCCAGCGGCAGCAACGTTACCATAATGCAGCAGTATCTTAATGGCCTTGGAGTTGTTTACACAGCAATAAACCGTCTTGCTGTTGACGGCAGATTCGGCAGCGCCACAAAAAATGCGGTAATGCGTTTTCAAAAGCAGTTTTCGCTTAATGCTGACGGTGTAATAGGCCAGAACACATGGAACGCAATTGTTGCGGCATATCTTGCTGTTGCAGCATACCGCCCCCTTGATGTAACAACAAAATACCCTGGTGTTATGTCCCGTGGAAGCAGCGGAGACCATGTAAGATTTATACAAAGCTATCTCAATGCCATCAGACAGCAGTATGGTTACACATGGCCTGTGCTGAATGTTGACGGCATTTTTGGTGCAAATACTGCTTTGGCCGTGGCAGGATATCAGTCTGCATACAATCTGGCCGTTGACGGCAAGGTTGGCCGCAATACATGGGCAAGTATGATACCCGAATTTAACAAAGTTACAAAATTGTAGCATTTGTATTGAACTGCAAGCTTAAATAAGGTATCATACAATTAAACAAAAACTCTTTGGGAGGTTAAAATGAATATTGCTCTTTTAGGTTTTGGTGTTGTGTGCAGCGGTGTGTATGACATTTTAAAAAACATGCCAGAATACAACGTGACCAAAATACTTATCCGCAATCCTGCAAAGAAAACACTGGATTGTATGACGCTTGATTTTACTGATATTGAAAACGACAAAAATATCGACCTGGTTGTGGAAGCCATTGGTGGACTGCACCCCGCAAGAGAGTATATTCTTGCCTCTCTTAAAGCAAAAAAGCACGTTGTAACTGCAAATAAAGCTGTTGTCGCCGCATATTTTGAAGAATTTATAGCTGCTGCAAAAGAAAACGGCGTTAAATTTATGGTGGAAGCAACCAGCGGCGGTGGCATACCTTGGATTAAAAATCTGCAGCGCGTTGGCAGAATAGATGATGTGACAAACATTCACGGCATTATGAACGGCACATCAAACTTTATCCTCAGCGCCATGACAAGCGAAGGCAAGGATTTTGCAGATGTGCTTAAAACAGCGCAGGAGCTTGGATATGCCGAAGCTGACCCTTCTGCCGATATTGACGGTGACGATGTGCGCAACAAATGTGCAATATCTGCTTCCATCGCTTTTGGCTGCCCTGTTGATGTAAACGGTATTCTGCAGGCAGGCATAAGACACATTTCAAAAGCTGATATCGACGGAGTTGGCAAAAAAGGCTACAATGTAAAACTGTTTGCAACAGCAAAACGTAACGGCGACAGCTTTGACGCTGTGGTTGAACCAGTTTTACTTAACAAATATTCTGTTGAAGCAAATGTGCCTAAAAACTATAATATAACCTGCCTTTATGGCGAAACTATAGGCGAAGTTAAGCTTTACGGTCAGGGTGCAGGCGGTTTTCCTACAGGCAACGCAATTGTGCAGGACATTATTGATGTAAACAAAGACAATGCCTTTGATATCAACTTTGATAAAAAGCTTAACAAAACAGAGCTTATAAGCGGTAAATATTATATCCGTATTCCAGACGGAACAGCAGGCTGGAAAGAAATTATAGGTGACATCATTGAAAGCGAAGAAAGCACAGCTGCAGGCACAATTGTTATAACAAAGGAAACAACACCTGCAAAGGTGCATAAACTGTTCAGTATTAATAAAGAAATTTTTATTGCACGATTTGCATAGGCACTACATAAAAGCATAAAATACAGAGAGGTATCACCCTCTCTGTATTTTTTATTATTCACATAAAATTCAGTCCACTTTACAAAAACTTTACAAAACCTTGCATACAGCATTTACACAAATATATTAAACTTTATACCGTTGGCAATATGTCATAAATAAGCATAGCTTTAAAATGTATAATCTGAGGAAATTATTATGAGCATTTTTAATGTATTCACACTGCTTGGCGGTCTTGCAATGTTCCTTTATGGTATGGACGTTATGGGCAAGGCTTTGGAAAAACAGGCAGGCAGCAAACTTCATTCCATTCTGGAAAAACTTACATCCAGCCC
Organism: Oscillospiraceae bacterium; assembly: GCA_015067245.1. Lineage (GTDB taxonomy): Bacteria > Bacillota > Clostridia > Oscillospirales > Ruminococcaceae > RGIG3102. The sequence continues at coordinate 7,160 of SVMV01000022.1, forward strand.
GCTTAAAGGCTTTTTTCTTGGTATGATTGTTACCGCGGTTATCCAGTCTTCTTCTGCCACAACAGTTATGGTTGTAGGCTTTGTTAACTCTGGTTTTATGACCTTGCGTCAGGCCATCGGTGTTATTATGGGCGCCAATGTTGGCACAACTATCACAGCCTGGATTCTCTCCCTTTCAGGTATTCAGGGCGACAGTTTTCTTATCACACTTCTCAAGCCTTCAACATTCTCACCAATTCTTGCTTTTATCGGTATTTTGCTTTACATGGCATCCAAAAGCGACAAAAAGAAAAATGTGGGTGTAATTCTGCTTGGCTTTGCAATTCTTATGACAGGTATGGACCTTATGTCCGGCGCTGTAAAACCACTGCGTGATGTACCTGAATTCTGCAATCTCTTTACACTGTTTACAAACCCAATTCTTGGCATGCTTGTTGGTGCTTTGCTTACTGCTATCATCCAGTCCTCTTCTGCTTCTGTTGGTATTCTGCAGGCACTTTCTGTTACTGGTGCAGTAACATACGGCAGCGCACTGCCAATCATCATGGGCCAGAATATCGGTACCTGTGTAACAGCACTTCTCTCCTGCTTTGGTGCAAACAAAAACGCAAGAAGAACAGCGGTTGTTCACTTCTATTTTAACCTTATCGGCTCTGTAGGATTTATGATTGCATTTTACGCAATAAACGCTGTTGTGCATTTCTCCTTTATAAACGACAGTATCACCGCTGCAGGCATTGCTGTTATCCACACTCTCTTTAACGTAACTGCAACAGCAATTCTTCTTCCTCTTAACCGTGTGCTTGAAAAGCTTGCATATCTTACAATTAAAGACGACGAAAACGAAAAAGAAAAATTTCAGATTCTGGACGAACGTCTTATCAATACACCTGCCATTGCTATTGAACAGAGCAAAAAAGTTCTGCGCAATATGGCAAGCGAATCTTCAACATCCCTTATCAAATCCATCTCTTTGCTGAACAAATGGGATGCTGAAGCTGCTGAAGAAATTGTTCACAGCGAAAACAAGGTGGATAAATACGAGGATACTCTCAGCACTTACCTGCTTAAAGTGTCTGCACAGGACCTTAGTGTAAAAGACAGTACTGAGCTTACAAAAATCCTGCATATTGTGGGAGACTTTGAACGCATAAGTGACCATGCCCTTGCAATAAGCCGCATAAGCGAAGAAATGAATACAAAAGAAATTCAGTTCTCCACACAGGCTAACGAAGAAATTAAAGTTCTCAAAGATGCTGTACTTGAAGTTCTGTCTCTTACAATGGAAGCCTTTGTAAAAGAAGATACTTCTGCTGCACACCATGTTCAGCCAATGGAACGTGTTATCAAAGAACTGGCAAGAGAGATTAAAAACCTTCATATTGAAAGACTTAAAAACAACAGCTGTACAATAGAACTGGGCTTTGTGCTTTCTGACCTGCTTAACAACTGCAAACGTGTTGCAGACCACTGTTCCAATATTGCAATTGCACTTATTGAGGCAAGCGAAGAAAGCTTTGCACCGCACAGCTATGTAAAATCTCTTAAATCCGACAGCTCTGAAAGCTACTACAGCATGCTTGATGATATGAGAGCACAGTATAAAATTTAATTGACAAAACAATATAATTAAAATATAATAATATGGTGCTGTTCTGCTGAATGGCACCATTGTTATATGCGGGCGTGGCGGAATTGGCAGACGCGCCAGACTTAGGATCTGGTGTCTTTCGATGTGCAGGTTCAAGTCCTGTCGCCCGCACCAAAATCGCAGTTTTAGGATTTGCCAAAGGCACTTTCTGAACTGCGATTTTTAAAGTGTTTTTTACATGTAATACAGTTTTTTCGAAACAAAGCTGCTGTTTATTTTTTGGAGATATATTATGGGAGTTATTGAAACTTTAATATTTACAACTGCAATTGCAGGCGTTGTGGGCACTGGTATCGGCGGCCTGGTTGGCGCTATGCTACAAAAAGATTCTAACCGTATTGCGAGTATTCTTCTTAGCTTTGCAGCAGGAGTTATGCTTAGTGTTGTATGCTTTGACCTTGTTACCGAAGCTATTGAAACAGAGGTTGGCGTAGCCGTTGTTATTATTGCCATCGCACTTGGCGTGGCTATAATCTACCTGCTTAACTATCTGATTGACCTTAAAACAAATCCTGAAGTTCCGCATATAGACGAAAACCATCCAAAAACTGCCGACGACCTTAACGAACTTATCCACAGCGACCATTACGAACAGCACCATACCAACAAAGATAATAAAATATCTCTGTTTATTGCAGGTGTTGTTATGGCAAGTGCCATTGCTTTACACAATGTACCTGAAGGCATGACAATCGGTGCCGCATACGCAAGTGACGGTGGTGTGCTTGGCAGTGCCGCAATTGTACTGGCAATACTTATAGGTCTTCATAACATTCCTGAAGGCATGGCTGTTTCAGTACCGCTTATTGCAGGCGGTATGGCAAAATGGAAAGCTGTGCTTATTACAGCAAGTTCTGGTATTCCAACCATTATAGGTGCATTGCTTGGTTATCTGCTTGGTGAGATAGGCCCTATGGGCCTTGCCCTCAGTCTTGGCTTTGCAAGCGGTGCCATGCTTTATGTTGTGTTTGGCGAAATTCTGCCACAGGCAATACTTATGTACAGAAGCAAACTGCCTGCCTTTTCTGCAATAGGCGGTATTCTTGTTGGCTTGCTTATTATATTTGCTTAAATTTAATATCTGAATTTTTAAAGTCTCTGCAACATCGCAGAGACTTTATTTTTGCATAATTTTTTGTTTTAAATGCTTGCTGCAAACTATTGACAAACAGAAGTATAATTGTATAATAATAACAAATGTGTGAATATTTTATCAGTTTAATTGTATAAAAATTAATTGTATAACATCTTTTACAGGAGGTAGCGTTATGGCTCTCTGGAGCGGAAGATTTGAAAAGGATATGGAACAGATTGTAAAACAGTACAATGCATCCATAGGCTTTGACCAAAGATTGTATAACTATGACATAAACGGCAGCATTGCACATGTTACGATGCTTGCCTCACAGAACATAATCACCGAAAGTGAACGGGATACCATTATCGGCGGACTTGAAAAAATACGCGCAGGTATAGCAAACGGAGGCATCAAGTTCACATTTGAAGATGAAGATATCCACATGGCAATAGAATCCCGCCTTATCGCAGAGGTTGGCGATGTGGGTAAAAAGGTGCACACTGGCCGTGCAAGAAACGACCAGAGCGCCGTTGATGTAAAACAGTTTTTATGTTATGAGCTTAAAGAGATTGTAAAAGCCCTTGCTGATATGGAAAACATTATTCTTAAAAAAGCCGAGCAGTATAAAAACCATATCACCGTTGGCTTTACACATATACAGCACGCACAGCCTATAACTTTGGGTTTTGTGTTTATGGCATATTTTCAGATGTTTAAAAGGGATATCCAGCGCCTTGCCGACGCATACGAAAGAATTAATCTTTGTCCTCTTGGCACCTGCGCCCTGGCAGGCACAACAATTCCCCTTGACAGACATATGACCTCTGACCTGCTGGGTTTTGCAGGACCTACCGAAAACGCAATGGACACAGTAAGTGACCGAGATTATATTCTGGAATTTTTAAGTGCTGCATCTATTTCTATGATGCACCTTTCACGCTGGGCCGAAGAATTTACATGGTGGAACAGCACAGAATTTTCTTATATAGCTATTGACGACAGTTTCTGTACAGGCAGCAGCATGATGCCACAGAAGAAAAACCCTGATATTGCCGAACTTCTGCGCGGCAGATGCGGCAGGGTTTATGGTGATTTGATGGGTATGCTTACTGTTATGAAAGGCACACCTTTAAGCTATAACAAGGATTTTCAGGAAGATAAGGAATATCTTTTTGATGCTGTTGATACATGGAAGACATCGGTGACAATATTTGCAAAGATGCTGGAAAAAACCGAGTTCCGCATGGACAAAATTGCACCGCAGCTGGAAAAAGGTTTTCTTAATGCAACCGATGTTGCCGAAAATCTTGTTATGGCAGGAATACCATTCCGTGAAGCACATCACATAACAGGACGCCTTGTAAAAATATGCGAGACAAAAGGCTGCGGGCTGGAAAATCTTGAAGACGAAGATATTCAGTCGGTGGATAAACGCATAACCAAAGCAGCCCTTGGTGATATCACCATTGAAGGCTGTGTAAACAACCGCAAAACCTTTGGCGGCACTGCACCAAATGAAGTTGAGCGCCAGATTGCCAACGGCAAAAACTGGCTTGACGAAATAGAAAAAGATTGGAGATAATTTGTATGGAAGCTACAACTTATTACGGTATTTTATCTATGGTACCTATTATAGTTACCATAGGTCTGGTTCTATGGACCAAAAATGTATTGGTGTCACTTTTTGCAGGTGTGTTCAGCGGCGCACTTATCATCTGCAATTACGCACCAATGGAAGCTCTTAAAGCCACCATAGGTGACTACATAATTCCGCGCCTTATGGACAGCTACAATGCAGGCATTATGGTTCTGCTGGTATTTATCGGCGGCTTTGTAACACTGCTGGAAAAAAGCGGCGGCGCACAGTCATTTGCTGCATCTGTTGCCAGATTTGTAAACACAAGATGTAAAACACAGCTTGCTGCATGGCTTGGCGGTATTATCATCTTCTTCTCCGAACTTGGCACACCGATGATTGTTGGCCCTATATTTAATCCTTCTTTCAGAAAAATGCGCATTTCCAAAGAAAAGATGGCCTGGATACTGGATACAACATCTTCCCCTGTTTGTGTACTTCTGCCATTTTTTGGCTGGGGCGCAACAGTAATGGGTATTCTTGCTGTGGAATTTGAAACTCTTGGCATTACCAATCTTACAGATTGGAGTGCATTCTGCCAGGCTATTCCTTATCAGATTTACCCTATCCTTTGCCTTATTATGGTTCCTCTTGTTGCGTTTACAGGCAAAGAATTCAGCGCTATGGCAAAAGCAGAAAAAAATGCGCGCAAAGGAATTTACTCTCCTGCGCCAGGCGAAGAAACAGTTAAACCCGTTGTTACAGACAGCAAGGTTTCTCCATTGGTAGTTATCATTCCTCTTGTTGTTATGCTTACTGTTTTCTTTGCAAACCTTATTCCTCTTGGTTTTCCAACTCAGGCTGTTCCTGGCGGTAAAATGAGAATCGCCCTTATTTCTTCTTATTTGCTTGCTGCAATAACAATGATTATCCTTATGAAAATTTATAAGGTTATGTCTATAGATGAAGGCGTTAAAACTTATATAAAAGGCTGCAGCAAGCTCTTTGACTGCATTATGCTTCTGACACTCGCATGGGCGCTCAGCACTGTTGACGGTGTTCTTGGCACAAGCGAATTTATTGTTCAGATTGCAAGAGACACAATTCCTGTATGGAGCGTACCAGCAATTATCTTTATTATTGCTGCAATTATGTCTTTTGCAACAGGTACATCATGGGGCACATACGCAATCGTGCTTCCAATAGCTGTGCCAATGGCACACCACCTTGGTGTTGATATGATTGTTACTATCGGTGCTGTGCTCTCTGGCGGTCTGTTTGGCGACCACTGCTCACCTGTTTCTGACACAACAATTCTTTCTTCTATCGGTGCAGAATGTGAGCTTATGAACCACACCTGGACACAGTTGCCTTATGCTATGCTGGTTGCAGGGGTTTCTCTTATAGGCTTTATTGTTTCAGCCTTCTTTAAAACACCGCTTATCTCTGTGATTTGTGCTGTAATTCTGATTATTGCTTATATTGCAATATCCAATGTTAAGGGCGTTACAATCGAAAACCTTTCTCTTGCTGATATTGAAAAGATTGAAACCGAAGAGTAAAATCAAACCAGTTTGATAAATGCCTGCCACTATGCCTGTATGGGCACTGCGGCAGGCATTTTTATGTGCTGTTTTTTAATTATTATCTGAAATAAAGTTTAAAAAAAGGTATAACTTGCCTGCTTTTTGCTTTAAAGATAAGCCTGAAAATGTCATTTTTTTTTATTTTTTTCAATATGTCTTGTCATATTTTACAAACTGAAAGTTTTTCATTGTCTAAAAAGTGGAAAAGCAATACATCTTATTGATATTTTTTTGTTGATGTAGTATAATTTTTACGTTTAAAACAGTTTTAGTTTTGTCACTTTTAACAAACAAACTGAGACTGTTTGTTTCGTGTTTTTTTAACAAATTTAAAATGAAAAGAGGATTGAGGCTAATGAAGAAAGCAGGCATCCTTAACAGCGACATTTCACGCGTTTTGAGCTATCTTGGGCACACAGACCGCATCTGCATCGGCGACTGCGGGCTGCCAATACCTGATTGCACTGAACGCATTGACCTGTCACTTTGCTTTGGAGAACCTACTTTTATGCGCACACTTTCTATTGTTGCTCAAGATATGAAAGTGGAAAAAATTGTGCTGGCAGAAGAGATTAAAACTCAGAACCCAGCTGTTCTCAAGGCAATTGAAGATCTCTTTGCAGGACAGGATGTGGAGACAGAATTTGTTTCTCATACTGAACTTAAAGAGCAGACAAAAGAATGTAAAGCAGTAATCAGAACCGGCGAAACTACCCCTTACGCAAATATTATTTTACAGTCCGGCTGTATTTTTGCTTAAAATTTAGGAGGCTTAAAAAGTATGAATATTGAGATGAGAGGCATCAACAAGTCCTTTGGCTCCAACCAGGTTCTTAAAGATGCCGGCTTCTTGCTCAAAGATGGCGAAGTTCATGCTCTTATGGGCGAAAACGGTGCGGGTAAATCTACACTTATGAAGATTTTGACTGGCGTTTATACAAAAGACGCAGGCACAATTTTGGTTGACGGTGTGGAAGTTAACTACAAAAATCCGCAGGAAGCTGAAAAAGCAGGTATCGTTTTCATCTATCAGGAGATCAACTCCCTTTTTGACCTTACCGTAGAAGAAAACTTATTTATGGGCAAGGAAATCACAAAGGGCTTTGGCATCTGCGACAAAAAAGCCATGCGCGAAAAAGCTCAGGAAATTATGGATAAACTGGGCGTATCCATTCCTGTTGATGCTGTAATGGGCGACTTGTCCGTTGGTCAGCAGCAGATGGTGGAAATCTGTAAAGCACTTATGGTGGACGCAAAGGTTCTTATTATGGACGAACCTACAGCAGCTCTTACACAAAGTGAAACTGAAGTTTTGTTTGAGGTTATGAAAGGGCTTGTAGAAAAAGGCGTTTCCATTGTTTACATCTCCCACCGTATGGAAGAAATTTTTGAACTTTGCGACAGAATTACAATTCTTCGTGATGGTTCCTACATAGGCACAGAATACATCAAAGACATCACAATGGATGATGTTGTTAAAATGATGATAGGCCGTGAAATCGGTGAACGCTTCCCACAGCGCGATGTTACAGTTGGCGAAGAAGTTATCCGTGTGGAAAACTTAAACCACCCAAGATACTTTAAAGATGTAAACTTCTCTGTTAAGGCAGGTGAAGTTTTGGGTGTATCTGGTCTTATGGGTGCAGGCCGTACAGAAATTATGCATGCTATCTTCGGCAATATGCCAGAAGCAACAGGCAAAATCTTTATTGACGGCAAAGAAGTTTCCATCAGCAATCCACGTGAAGCAATTGCTGCAGGTATCGGCTTTATCACAGAAGACAGAAAAACAGAAGGTCTTCTGCTTGAAAAACCAATCAGTGAAAATATTGAGGTTGCAAACCTTAAAAAAGTTTCAATCCGCAATATCCTTAACCCTAAAAAACAGGTTGAACTTGTTAAAAAAGGTATTGAAGAATTCAGAATCAAATGTTTTGGTCCACAGCACGAATGCCACAACCTTTCTGGTGGTAACCAGCAGAAAGTTGTTCTTGCAAAATGGATTTACACAGAACCAAAAATTCTTATTCTTGACGAACCTACACGTGGCGTAGACATCGGCGCTAAAAAAGAAATTTACAGTGTTATAAACGACCTTGCAGCAAAAGGTGTTGCAGTTATCCTTGTTTCCTCCGAACTTCCTGAAGTTCTCGGTATGTCCGACAGAATTATGGTTGTTCACGAAGGTCACGTAACAGGCATTATCGACGCAGCAACAGCTGACCAGGAAAAAGTTATGACATTGGCAACAGGAGGAAGTTTATAATGAAAAAGGAAAAAAATATAGGTGCCATAGTTGGCGAGTATGGTGCGTTTATTGCGCTGTTGATTTTGTTTGTACTTCTCAGCGTTATCAGCCCAGAGTTCCGCCAGCCAAGCAACCTGCTTAACCTTTTGCGTCAGGCATCATTTAACGGCCTTATCGCATTTGGTATGACTTGTGTTATTCTTGCAGACGGTATCGACCTTTCCGTTGGTTCCGTATTTGCACTCAGTGCAGTTATCTGTGCTGAACTTATCATGATGGGCATGCCTGCTATTGTATGTATCTGCGGTGCTCTTCTTGCAGGTACACTTATGGGTGTACTCAGTGGTCTTCTTGTTACAAAAGGCCGTTTGCAGCCATTTATCGCTACATTGGTTACAATGACAGCTTACCGTGGTCTTGCAAAAATCCTTACAGACGCAAAACCTATCTCCCGCCTTGCAGAAAGCCTCACAAGCGGTTCCTTCCTGTTTAAAGCTCTTGGTAAAGGTAACCTTGTTCCAATCTTTGCACAGAATATCAAATTCCCTATCCCTGCAGTTATTTTGCTTCTCTCCTTTGCGATTTTCTACTTCCTGCTTAACAAAACAACATACGGCAGAAAAGTTTACGCAACAGGTTCCAACGCAAAATGTGCAAACCTTGTTGGTGTTAATACACAGAAAATTAAAATTTCCACATACGCAATTTCCGGCTTTATGTCCGCTCTTGCAGGCTTGATGATGATTTCCCGCGTTAACTCTGCACAGCCAACACTTGGTCAGAGCTACGAACTTGATGCTATTGCTGCAGTTGCTCTTGGCGGTACATCCATGAGCGGCGGCCGCGGTAAAATCAGCGGCACAGTTGCAGGTGTTCTTATCATTGCTGCTCTTAACAATGGTCTTAACATTCTTGGTGTTCAGTCTTACTATCAGGACGTTATCAAAGCTATCGTTATCCTCGTTGCTGTTCTTTCCGACCGCAAGAGATAATTGTATTTGGATTGGAGATTAAAAAATGAAAAAAATATTATCATTGATTCTCAGCTTTGCTATGGTCCTTTCCATGACAGGCTGTATGATTACAATTGACGGCGAAGAAAATCTTAGCCAGACAAATGCCGCAGCCAGCGGTACAATCGGTCTTTCTGTTTCCACACAGAACAACCCATTCTTTGTAACTCTCGTTGAAGGTGCACAGGCTCAGGCTGACAAACTTGGTGTTGAACTCAGCGTTGCTGACGCAGGCGATGATGTTACAAAACAGACATCTGACATTGAAGACCTTGTTGCTACAGGTATTTCTGTTCTTATCGTTAACCCTGTTGACTCTGACGCTGTAACAGGTGCAGTTGAAGCTGCAATGGCTAAAGGCGTTAAAGTTATTTCTGTTGACCGCGCTGTTAACGGCGTTGACATTGCTTGCCAGATTGCTTCTGACAACGTTCTTGGTGCAGAACTTGCAACACAGTACATTGTTGATACACTTGGCGAAGGCGTTAAAGTTGCAGAACTTGAAGGTATCCCAGGTGCTTCCGCTGCCATCGACAGAAGCGCAGGCTTCCACAATGTAGCAGATACAAAACTTGATGTTGTGGCAAAACAGACAGCTAACTTTGACAGAACAGAAGGTATGTCCGTAATGGAAAACATCCTTCAGGCCAACGGCGACGTTCAGGCTGTATTTGCAGCAAACGACGAAATGGCTCTTGGTGCAGTTGAAGCTATCAGCGGCGCTGGCAAACAGGTTATGGTTGTTGGTTTCGACGCAACAGACGACGCTATCGAAGCTATCAAAGCAGGCAAAATGGCTGGTACAATTGCACAGCAGCCTGCACTTATCGGCAGCACAGCTGTTGACAACGCAGTTAAACTTATTGCAGGCGAAACAATCCCTGCTTCTATTCCAGTTGAAGTTACACTTGTAAATAAAGACAACGCAGACAGCTTTGGTGCTCCTGCAAAAGTTGAAGTTGTTGGCAACGGCAGCATCGGTCTTGCAGTTTCCACACAGAACAACCCATTCTTTGTAACACTTGTTGAAGGCGCACAGGCTGCTGCAGACAAACTTGGCGTTACACTTACAGTTGCTGATGCAGGCGACGACGTTACAAAACAGGTTTCCAACGTTGAAGACCTTGTTGCTACAGGCATTTCCGTTCTTATCATCAACCCAGTTGACTCTGATGCTGTTACAGGCGTAGTTGAAGCTGCTATGGCTAAAGGCGTACGCGTAATCAGTGTTGACCGTGCTGTTAACGGCGTTGAAATCGACTGTCAGATTGCATCTGACAACGTTCTTGGTGCAGAACTTGCAACACAGTACATTGTTGACACACTTGGCGAAGGCGTTAAAGTTGCTGAACTTGAAGGTATTCCAGGTGCTTCCGCTGCTATCGACAGAAGCGCAGGCTTCCACAACATTGCAGATACAAAACTTGATGTTGTAGCAAAACAGACAGCTAACTTTGACAGAACTCAGGGTATGTCCGTAATGGAAAATATCCTTCAGGCTAACAGCGACATTCAGGCTGTATTTGCAGCAAACGACGAAATGGCTCTTGGTGCAGTTGAAGCTATCAGCGGCGCAGGCAAAAAAGTTATGGTAATGGGCTTTGACGCAACAGACGATGCTATCGAAGCTATCAAAGCAGGCAGAATGGCTGGTACAATTGCACAGCAGCCTGCACTTATCGGTTCCACTGCTGTAGAAAACGCTGTAACACTTATCGGCGGCACAGCAATTGCTAAATCTATCCCTGTTGAAGTTACACTTGTAACAAAAGACAATGTTGATACATTCAACGAACCTAAAGGCGAAGCTGTTGAAGTTGTTGGCAACGGCAGCATCGGTCTTGCAGTTTCCACACAGAACAACCCATTCTTTGTAACACTTGTTGAAGGCGCACAGGCTGCTGCAGATAAACTTGGCGTTACACTTACAGTTGCTGACGCAGGCGACGACGTTACAAAACAGGTTTCCAACGTTGAAGACCTTGTTGCTACAGGCATTTCCGTTCTTATCATCAACCCAGTTGACTCTGATGCTGTTACAGGCGTAGTTGAAGCTGCTATGGCTAAAGGCGTACGCGTAATCAGTGTTGACCGTGCTGTTAACGGCGTTGAAATCGACTGTCAGATTGCATCTGACAACGTTCTTGGTGCAGAACTTGCAACACAGTACATTGTTGACACACTTGGCGAAGGCGTTAAAGTTGCTGAACTTGAAGGTATTCCAGGTGCTTCCGCTGCTATCGACAGAAGCGCAGGCTTCCACAACATTGCAGATACAAAACTTGATGTTGTAGCAAAACAGACAGCTAACTTTGACAGAACTCAGGGTATGTCCGTAATGGAAAATATCCTTCAGGCTAACAGCGACATTCAGGCTGTATTTGCAGCAAACGACGAAATGGCTCTTGGCGCAGTTGAAGCTATCAGCGGCGCAGGCAAAAAAGTTATGGTAATGGGCTTTGACGCAACAGACGATGCTATCGAAGCTATCAAAACAGGCAGAATGGCTGGTACAATTGCACAGCAGCCTGCACTTATCGGTTCCACAGCTGTAGAAAATGCAGTTAAACTTATCAGCGGCGAAGGCATTGCAAAATCCATCCCTGTTGAAGTTACTCTTATCACAAAAGACAACGCAAAATAATACGGAGGCCAGACAATGAAAGTTTTATGCATAGGCTCCATGAATCTGGACTTTGTTTACAGTGTTGATCATATTGTTCAGCCTGGAGAAACAGAAGCATCCTATGGTCTTGATGTATTTCTTGGCGGCAAAGGTATGAATCAGTCTGTTGCTCTTGCAAAAGCAGGTGCCAATACATACCACGCAGGCCTTATCGGTGAAGACGGCAAAGTATTTCTTGACGCCTGCACTGAACATGGTGTAAACGGAAAGCACATTAAAACCATTGATGTTAAAACAGGCAACGCTATTATCCAGAGAGATAAAAATGCACAGAACTGCATTCTTCTTTTCGGCGGTGCAAACCAAATGCTTACAGAAGAATATGTAGACGGCGTACTCAGCGATTTTGAAGCAGGAGATATTCTTCTGCTTCAGAATGAAGTAAATATGCTGCCATACATTGTTGACAAAGCATTTGAAAAAGGTATGCAGATTGCCCTCAACCCTTCTCCTTTCAATGAAAAGCTGGACGAAGTTGATATGGGTAAAATAAGCATCTTCCTTCTCAACGAAGTTGAAGGCGCACAGGTTACAGGTGTCAGTGAGCCTGACGAAATTATTGAAAAACTTATTTCTCTTTATCCTGATGCAAGAATTGTGCTTACACTTGGCAAAGACGGTGCTGTTTATGCTGACAAAGCTCAGAAACATTTCCAGCCAATATTTAAAGTACAGGCTGTTGATACAACAGCTGCAGGCGATACCTTTACAGGTTATTTCCTTGCAGGCATCAGCGAAGGTATGGAAGTGCCAAAAGCACTTAAAATGGCAGCAAAAGCATCTTCCATTGCTGTTACAAGAGAAGGCGCTGTGCCATCTATTCCACTGCGTGCAGAAGTTGAAGCAGCTTTGGCTGAATAATATTAAAATCATAAAAAACTCCTTATCACATTGATAAGGAGTTTTTATGTTTATTATTATTTAAAAAGCAATCACTGCTATGATATCTTATATCAGTTTTCTGTTAAAAATATTCCGAAAACGCTTCTGAAACTGCTTCAAAATCTGTGCGCCGCTGTTTCAGTAACCAGCTGATAATATCGGTATTTTCGTAAGCTTCTTCTATGCCATCACCGTGACCAAAGCCTTTAAGAACAACAAGCTGTGCGCTGCCACCGCTTTGGTTTACACCATCTACCATAAGCTGTGAATAAACCAGCGGCACCACATTGTCACTGTCTCCGTGAACTGCATAAACAGGTGTGGTTTTAAGGTTTGATGCCCGCCAGCCAAGACCGCCACCTGCAACAGGTGCTATTGCCGAGAAAAAGTTTGTGTATGCAAGCCCCATAGACCAAGTACCAAATCCGCCCATACTTGCGCCTGTGATGCAGATGCGATCATCTTTTATATTAAATGTACGCACAACATCGTCTATCAGCCTTTTTAAATCGCGCACAAGATTATCCCACACATATTCATAGGGACACTGGGGGCAAAGCACAACAGCAGGCAGTTCAAGCCCATTGCTCAGCATACGCGGTAATGCCCATCTGTCCACATGGGTTATATCGTTTCCACGTTCCCCTGCTCCGTGCAAAAATACAATAAGGGGTAAATTATCCCAATTATCAGGATAAAATATTTCGTAATTCATTGTCAGGCTATTATATATATCCTGTCCCTTATAAACATCAATATGTCTGTTCAAAATCATCACCTGCCATAATCTTGTTAATTTAATATTATCAATGGTTATGTTATAAGTCAATTATTGATAATATTTATTATACAATATATAATTATTTGTATAAAACCATTTAACAGGAGAAATTTATGCAGCAGTATACAGAAAAAGTTTATGCAACAGACTTGGGTGACATACATTACTGGATTTCACGCACAGAGAAAACTGCACCATGGCTTGTTATGCTTCCTGGGCTAACTGCAGACCACCGCCTTTTTGACAGACAGATTGAAGGTTTGTCACATAAATATAACTGTTTTTGCTGGGATGCCCCTGCCCACGGCAAATCCAGGCCTTTCACTCTGCAGTTTTCTATGGCTGATATGTGCCGTTACCTGCATAATATTTTTACTGCTGAAGATATAGATAAACCAATTTTAATCGGCCAGTCTTTAGGTGGATATATATCACAGGTTTATATGGATATGCATCCAAACTCTGTAAGTGGGTTTATCTCTGTAGATTCCTGCTCCTTAAAACGCAAATACTATACAAACTGGGAGCTTTATCTGCTAAAACGTACCAAATGGATGTATATGTCCATTCCATGGGACTGGCTTGTTAAGCTTGGAACTATGGGGACTGCCACCAGCAGTTACGGCCGCAGCCTTATGCACAGTTTTATAACCGATTACAGCAAAGAAGCATACTGCAATCTTGCTGACCACGGCTACCGCATTTTTGCACAGGCTGTTGAAGCTGATAAGCCTTATGACATCTCCTGCCCTGTTCTGCTTTTGTGCGGCGAAAAGGATGGTGCAGGTTCAGCCAAAAGCTACAACAGAAGATGGGCCAGACAAGACGGTTACAAGCTTGTATGGCTTAAAGGTGCTGGCCACAATGCCAACACCGATGTGCCCGATATTGTAAACAATTTAATCGAAAACTTTGCAGATGAAATATTTAAAGAGGTAATGCTATGATATCAAAAGAGACTTTTGATTTGGTAAAAAATTTTCGTGACGAAAGAAACTGGAAGCAGTTTCATAACCCCAAAGACCTTGCAATATCCATAAATCTTGAAGCCAGTGAACTGCTGGAGATTTTTCAGTGGAGCGGTGACGACCTTTTCTGCAGTGAAAAACTGGACAGAATAAAAGAAGAACTTGCCGATACCATAAACTATTGCATTTTGCTGGCAGATGCCTGCAATATTGACCTTGACACTGCAATAATAGAAAAAGTGGGCAAAAATGCCGTTAAATATCCAGTGGATAAAGCATACGGCAACAAAGAAAAATACACCGAATTAAAGGATAGTTTCAAAAAATAAAAATAGCGGCAGCAGATACAGGTTTGCTGTCGCTTTTATATTACTCTCTATTATTTATACCTATAAGCACCGCACCAAAGTATTTCCTGTTTTTTATAAATTGCTGCAAGCTTTTGCCATAGCTGTCAGGTCCTTTGGAATTTCGGTAAGTATTATACCCCACAAAGCCTTTTTCTGTATGGTGCAGTGCCACAAAATGTGCACCTATCTTTGCTTTGTTGCGCCACCAGAAATAAAGTATACAGGCATCTGACCGCTGTGCAATATCGTCAAACTTTTTTGTATTGGCGGTTACATTAACAGGAAAGTTAAACCTTTTAAAAAACATTGCAGGCGACAGAACAAACGTACCCGTATTGCCGTTAAGCAATGGTATCTGCTGTTCAAAATATTTTATCACCATTGCAGGTGTTGGTTTGTACCCCATTATTCGCAACGCATTGTACACAGCTATCCAGCCACAGCCTGTAACTGCGCTGGAGCGAAATCCGTAACGCCATTTATCCTTTGGGATATCACGCTGACAATATATCATTTTATCCATACACTCACCTGCCTTTTGGTTATTATATATTAGTATATATTTTTAAACAATACCATTTAATTTTGTGTATTAAATCAAATCTGTAACAACGCCTCTGAATCGCTGTTCAGAGGCGTTCTGGATAATTATTTAAGTAAATTCATAAGCAGATTTGCTGCGTCACCAAGGTCAATGCCAGTGTCTTTGCTTGCTGCTTTCTTCTTTGTTGTTTTTTTAGCAGCTGTTTTGGTTGTTGACGCTGCCTTTTTCTTTGCAGTTGTTTTTGCTGCTGATGTCTTTTTCTTTGCTGTTGTTGTTTTCTTTGCTGTGGAGGTGGATTTTTTTGTTGCTGTTTTCTTCTTAGCTGTTGTTTCTTCTTCTGCTGCTTTTGTACTTAAAGCGCTCATAAGCAGACTGCCTACATCAACATTCTCCAGTACAGCTGTCAAAAGCTGGCCTGTAAGGTCGCTTTTGCTGCTCTTTTTGCTCTTTTTTGTTTCCTGACCAAGCAAACTCATAAGCAATGGAGCTGCTGCTGCAAGAATAAGAGCTGTGTTGTCATCTGATGCACCGCTGGATTTGGAAACCTTTTTTGTTGTGCTTTCGGTTGATGTGCCAAGCAGATGACCGATAATCTTTGCACCATCAGCCATATCAACGCCATCAAAAAAGCTGTCCAGGTTGCTTGTATCTTTTTCGGAATGTTTTGTCAAAGCGGACATAAAGCTTTCGGCTGTTGATTCATCTTCCTCCTGTGTTTGTGCACCTTTAAGCAGCAAAGGCAAAGCCGAAACAAGAACATCATTTACCTCTTTTTTTGAAGAACCTGTTTTTTTGCTGATATTATTTAAACTGTCAGCACTCATAAGAGTGTTCATAACTAAAGAAAGGTCCATAGTTTTTCTCCTAACAAAT
>SVMV01000023.1 GCA_015067245.1 Oscillospiraceae bacterium
GTAAGCTATTCTTATGGCGGAGGTATGGAAGGCAGCAGCCTGTATTATAGTATCAAATATGGCGAGAATACAGCATTTTTTGAATATGAATACTGCCCTGCAAACGGAGCGCAGACAGAAACCGCAAGCAAGGAGATTTCTCTGACATACTTTGATGATTTCCGCCGGATATGCCGCGATACAAAGTGTCTGCTTGATGTTCACTATGGCAAGCCAGTTGAAGTTCAGATACTTGATGCCCCTGTTGCCATCATTACATTCACCCTTGAAAACGGTGAAATGCCGACCTTCCGCGGCGATTATGAATATCCACCTAACTGCAACGGACTTTTTGCTGCAGTCACTACCCTTTTTGAAGAAATTAAGAATATGGATTAATAAGTATATAAGCAAAAATCACCCAATGTCCAGAAAGGAGAACACTATGGCTTTTCTTGATAATTTAAAACGACAGGCAGAACGCAAGCTGAAACAGAGTGCACAGGACGCATTGAAAAAAGGTATAAATAAAGCAGTTTCAAACATAGGTAACAAAAGCGAAAAAGTGATTATAGGCGAAATGCCGCAGAACCTTGAAGAATTCAAGGCTCTGCCCCAGGCTGCTATGGACACACCATTCAAAACTGCGGCACTTACCGTTGCAGCACTTTGCCACTATCCAAATAACAGACAGCTTTGTTTTGATATGCTGGCTTTTCTTAAAGGACCTGCAGATTTAAGCGGTGTTGACAAACAGTTTATCAATGACAGATTTATGGATAAAGATTATGTGCCACGCAGTTATTTTGAAGGCGCAACACCCGAAAACAACTATCAGCCTGCTTTACCGTACACAATTATCGTAAGTGAAAACCCATATTCCTATCAAAACGAAGGATATGCAACATTATACATCAAATCAGGCGGTGCAGACAGCGCCCGTCAGGTTACACTGCGCAAAGCAAAGGACGGCAAATGGTATCTGTGGGAACAGTTCCTTCTATCCGATATCCGCAAACCTGAAAGCGAAAACCCTTGGGCATAAACAGATTAAAAGATTGCAGATAAAATCTCAGGAGGTATATTATGAGAAAATTTATTATTGATACTGATACAGGCAGTGATGACGCTTCTGCTATTATGATGGCAGTTGCTTCCCCTGATATTGAAATTTTAGGCATCACAACACTAGCAGGCAATATCTCTCTTGAACAGGCAACAAAAAATGCTCTGCAGACACTTGAAGTTTGCGGCGAAGATATAAAGGTGTATCCAGGTGCCGCAGCACCAATCCGCCGTCCTCTTGTTATGGCGGACGGTGTACATGGCAAGGATGGTATGGGCGACCAGGACCTTATTCATCCTCAAGGAACAGCTGAAACAAAACATGCTGTAGATTTTATTGTGGAAACAGCACGCAAATATCCGGGCGAAGTGGAAATTGTTGCCCTTGGGCCTGCTACCAATATTGCCCTTGCGATTATGAAAGACCGAGAAGCCATGAAGATGGTAAAACATATATGGTCTATGGGCACAGCAGGTTTTGGTCCTGGCAACTCATCTCCTGTTGCTGAATTCAACGTTTATGTTGATGCCGACAGCTATGCTGTAATGCTTGACAGCGGCATTCCAATTACAATCGTAGGTTTTGACCTTTGTCTTGGGCCTGCTGCACTTAACAAAGAAGACCTTGAAGAACTGGCAAACGGCACCGTTATGTCCAAATTTGCAGTGGACTGCACAAAGGCGCTTTTATCCTACAACCTTAACAATAGAGGGCAGCATATTGTTGACCTGCCTGACGCCGTGGCTATGGGCGTTGCGTTATGGGATGATATTGTTGTAAACTCCCTTTCCGCATATTGCTACTGCTGTACAATGGAAGAGCCTGCTTATGGTCAGGTTATTATATATGACGTAAACGCACCGCTTTCTATCGACTATAAAGTGCCTGATGCAAACAGTACCGTTGTAAGAACTGTTGATTATCAATTGTTTAAAGAGCGTCTTAAGAAATCACTGCTTGGTGAAAAATAATTTTATATATAGATTTCTTAAGGCGGTATACTATGAATTTATTAACAATTACAAGAAGCAGCATAGTATTTACGGCGGCTTTTATCGCAATTGTATTTGTATCCACCGCTATGCTTACAGGCTGTGCAGGCGATAAAAATGAAAATAATATTAAAGCATTGCCTGCAGGAACAATGCTTATAGACTATTACCGCACTGAAAAGGCTGCTGACGAAAGCGGGTACTTTGAACTGGTGCTTTACACAGCAGAAAACAGCGATGTGCTTAAACTGAGTGTTTACAGCAAGGACGATAAAAATACCGACGAAAATCACACGGATTACCTTGTGCCTTATGAAGCGGCAGAAAACTGTTACAAACTTATAGAAAAACATCATCTTAACCGTTGGAATAAAATGGAAAATACTTTCAGTGAAGACGGTGTGTTTATCGTGTGCAAGTACTGCAGTGATGGTGAATATGTGCGTGTATCTAACGAACAGATGCCTGAAAACGGAGCTGAAGTTCTGGACAGCATAGCGAATATTATGTCGTCATACGCAAAGGATGAATTTCTTATTGAAATACAGGATATAGGGGTTGAAGAGTAATGAACAGAAAAAATATCTGTATGGCATTGCTTTTGATGTGTGTATTTATCTTTTCTTCCTGCAAAGCGGTAACGATTACTAATACAGACAGTGCTCTGACACAATCTCCAGTAACTGAAACTACACCTGCACCCAGAGCAGACAGATATACAGTTGTTTTTGAAGAAAACGAAACTTTTTCTGATGAAATTGCACAAAGAGCAGCACAGCATATCGACCCGTATATAAAACAGGCTGTAAAACTGATGAACACAGTAAGAGAAGATACTTATACCTTTAAAGCACTGAAATGCGACTATGCTGCAAGAAAAAAGGCCAGAGATAATATAACTGACCCTCTTTCTCTTAAAATGTATGATATAATGGTGCAGAAAGCCTTTGACTTTGAAGACTGCAGCTTTGACAACAGCTTTGCTGACGGCGATCTGTTCAATGCCGCAGTAACAGCAAACGATGCAGTAAGGCTTGATTATCCATATCTGCTGCTTTACAGTGATATGATAATAAAAGGAAACACTTACAGTCTGGGGTATTATCTGCCAGGAGACTGGCTAAACAGTCTGTGCACTGACAGAGAAAGAGTAAAAAACGAAGTTGCACTTTTTGACCGCACAGTTGAACGCATAACTGAAAAAATGCCTCAAAATCTTACAGACTGGGAAAAATGCATGTATTTTGCATTTGTTATTACATCCGCTGTAGAATACGACAATGAAATGGAAACAATGGGCAACAGCTATCAGGCATACGACGCGCTGATAAATGGTAAAGCACTGTGTGAGGGTTATGCACTAGCTTTTTATTATCTTTGTCAGCAGGAGGATATTGCCTGCTGGTACTGCCTTGGTGAAGCCCCGTATGAGCTGGGTTACCACGCCTGGAATATAGTGGAAACTGCAGACGGACCAATATATATTGATGTAACATGGTATGACGAAGAAGAGATAACCGACAGTTACAGGCAGGGCAAAACCAATTATCTTTTTATGACACAGGAAGATTATGATTATTATGGATATGCAGAAAAAAGCAGAAGATAATCCTGGCACAAATATGTTTTTAGTGCTACCGTTTACCTTTAAAAAATAATTTTGGGCATTTTCTGTTAAGTATATAAAAGCTTAAAAAATGAAAAAAACAAATTATTGTACTGTTAAAATATAAACACAACGAAGCTCGATTTCCTAAAACTATAAAAGCCAGGCTGTATTAAACAGCCTGGCTTTAGATTTTGGGTGTACACCCTGTTATTCTGATATCATTTAATTTTTGTTCTATTAAGCATTAACTGCTGCAAGAAGAGCATCAACCTTGTCTCTTTCTTCCCATTTAACGCCAAGGTCTTCGCGGCCGATGTGACCATAAGCTGCAAGCTTGCGGTAAATTGGTTTGCGCAGGTCGAGAGTCTTGATGATTTCCTGTGGACGAAGGTCAAACACCTTGCTTACAGCTGCGGAGATTTTTTCTTCTGGAACTGTGTTTGTGCCAAACGTATCAACAAGCACAGAAACAGGTTCTGCAACACCGATAGCATAAGCAATCTGAACTTCACATTTTTTTGCAAGACCAGCTGCTACGATATTTTTTGCAACGTATCTTGCAGCATAAGCAGCACTGCGGTCAACCTTTGTTGGGTCTTTGCCGCTGAATGCACCGCCGCCATGACGTGCATAACCGCCGTATGTATCAACGATGATTTTTCTGCCTGTAAGACCAGAGTCGCCCTGTGGGCCGCCAACAACAAAACGGCCTGTTGGGTTGATGTGGTATTTTGTATTTTCGTCAAGAAGATGCGCAGGAATAATTGGTTTGATAACATATTCCAGCATATCTGCTTTAATCTGTTCCAGTGTAACTTCTGGCGCGTGCTGTGTGGAAAGAACTACTGTATCAACTCTTGTTGGCACACCATCGTTATATTCTACTGTAACCTGAGTTTTTCCGTCTGGACGCAGATAGTCAACAACGCCTGTTTTTCTAACCTCTGCAAGACGTTTTGCCATTTTGTGTGCAAGAGAGATTGGCATTGGCATAAGTTCTTCTGTTTCGTCACAGGCATAACCAAACATCATGCCCTGGTCGCCTGCCCCGCCAACTGTGTCATTTGCGCCCATAGCGATATCAGGTGACTGTTCGTCAATAGCTGTGAGAACAGCAACAGTTTCGCTGTCAAAGCCGAATTTTGCACGTGTGTAGCCTATTTCTTCAACAACTTTTCTTGCAATTTTTGGAAAATCAACATAGCAGCTTGTTGTGATTTCGCCCATGCAGAAAACCATGCCTGTTGTTACGCTTGTTTCGCATGCAACACGGCCGTTAGGGTCTTTTTCCAGAATAGCATCAAGCACTGCATCAGAAATCTGGTCAGCAATTTTATCTGGATGACCTTCTGTTACAGATTCGGATGTGAATAACATTTTTGCCATAATTTGTACTCCTTTTTTCAATGTGATATATTGAGAACTTAACTTTTTAAACAAATAAAATGCTCACAGGCAAAAACCTGTGAGCTATAAATACTTATCTCTCGGTTTTTTACCGTTGGATTTAGCACCTTGCTTTTGCAGGTTGCCGGACTTCGCTGGGCCAATTCCCTCTGTCTCTCTTAATAAGTTAAATTCAATTGTCAGTAATATTATATGTCACTATGTACAGTTTGTCAACAATATTTTTAGTGATTTTTACCACGAAGAATTGGTGCCAGCGGCTTGTAGATAAGCATTGTAATAACCACGCTTATCATACCTTTTATAAACGTATACGGCATATTGAACCACAAAAGAGCATCCATGAGTGTTTCTACATTTGGGTTGATTGCCTGATATGCACCAAGAATAGCCTCCATTGGAGCCATAATGTTGGAATACACAGGATACACCACAAAATAGTTTGTAAATACACTGAGAACTGCCATTGTTGCAGCACCAACCACAGATGCAATCATTGCACCTTTTTTTGTGCGCATCTTCTGATAGATAAAACCTGCAGGTGCCACAAACATTGTGCCAAGAAGAAAATTGGAAATTTCGCCTACACCGCCTGTTGTTGTAAAGAATACATTGATAAGGTTTTTAACAAGACATACTGTCACACCAGCCCCTGGGCCAAAAGTAAATGAAGCTATAAGTGCAGGAAGCTCAGATAAATCCATCTTGATAAAACTTGGCATAAGCGGTACACTAAAGCTGAAAAACATAAGTACAGTGGAAACCGCGGCAAGCATTGCAACAGATGTCATTTTTCTTGTGTTTGTTCTTTTCATATTTTTTACCTCCAAAATTCTGAGGTCTGTTTTTAGAGTGTTAGCCTTTGTTAAAAAACAAAAGCCCCGACTGCAACGCAATCAGGGCTTAAAAAGCAACAATAGCTGGTTCTTTCATCCGGACTGTACCGTCGGCTTTGGAGTTTCACCAAATCAGCGCTAAAAGCGGTCGTGGGCTATACCACCGGTGAGGAATTGCACCTCGCCCTGAAACAGACTTTCTGTTAATATAATATCATCTTGTATGTAATTGTCAACCGATTTGTACATATTTATTGTGTGAAATAACAGTTTTTATGTTGATATATTGTTTTTTTGCTGATAAAATATTTTTGGAGGTATATTTACTATGAATTTGGCAGAAAATATTTATTTGAAAGTTTTCGGCAATACCGCATTTCCAGGTGTTCTCACTTACATTGCTATTGCCGTTATTTTTTATATTGTATTGCACAGCACAGGCAAACTAATTGAAAAAAAATCCGATATTATTGCTGAAAAACTGTTCAGAAATCAAAATGATAACATAAAAAATGCAATCAGCAAAAGCCTTGCAAGGCCTGTAAAGATGTTTGTTCAGGCAAGCGGTATGCTTGCTGCTTTTCTGATTATCCCCTTCAGCGCTGATTTTGCTGCTGTTGCTGATACTTTTGCTGTTAAAATTTACAGAATTGCCCTTATCGCTATTGTTGGTATGCTTGCTGTTAACCTTATTGACAGTATTCAGTATTTTTCAAAAAAATTTGAAAACAACGAAAACGAAACGTTGCTTATGTTCTTTATCAAGATAGGCAAAGTTCTGGTGATTTTTCTTGCTGGAGCCATTATTCTTAAAGAGATTGGTTTTGACGTAACTGGTCTTCTTGCCAGCCTTGGCCTTGGCGGTGTTGTGCTGGCCTTGGCGGCACAGGATACAGCAAGCAATCTGTTTTCTGGTATTGTTATTCTGTTTGACAAGCCATTTGCCGTTGGCGACTGGATAAGTGTTGCAGGTATGGAAGGCGTTGTTGAAGAAATGAGCTTCCGCAGCTGCCGCATAAGAACCTTTGACAATGCTCTTATCGCTGTACCAAACTCAAAGCTTGGCGGAGACAGCGTTACAAACTGGACAAAGATGAATGTGCGCAAAACAAGAATTACAATTGGACTTGTATACGGCACAAAAAAGGATACTCTGCAGAAAGTATGCGATGAAATCAAAGCAAATCTTTTGAAATACGACAGTATTAAAAAAGATAATATCATGGTATGGTTTGACAATTTTAACGCTTCCAGCCTCGATATTGTAATTCAGTATCACACATACCTTACAGGTGCTGCAGACTATTTTGCCCTTAAAGAAGAAATACAGTACATGATTATGGATGTTGTTGAAGCAAACAAAACAGATTTTGCATTCAATACTCAGACAATAATAATTGATAATCAGTAAGATATAGATGTAAAAAACAATCCACCGACGGAACAAAACCGTCGGTGGATTAATTTTTTGATATATTATCTGCTAAAACCAACTATGCCAAATGCACCCTTGCCACCGTGACAGGTGATAACACAACCTGTTTTCATCCAGATAATTTCTTTATATCCTTCTGCTTTTGCGGCTTTTTCGGTTATTGCTTTAAGTTCGTCAGAAAAGCCAGGTGTCCATATAAGATAAAGCTTTTCTCTGCCAAGAGAATGCTTTTCTCCGTGTTCTTTGATAAGCTGAGGAATTACGCGGGTAAAGGAACCACGGTATTTCTTTTTTGCCAAAAGATAACCATTTTCAATCTCGATGCAGGGATGCAGACCGATAAGGTTGCCAATAAGCGCTGCTACATTACTTACACGGCCTCCTGCGCGCAGATAGTCAAGATTTTCTGGAATAAATGCCATGTGCACCTTATCCATTATACTGTCTGCAAATTCCAAAGCCTGAGCAATCTCTGCATCAGGGTTGTTTTTAAGATATTCTGCAACTTCAATAACAAATGCAGCCTGGCCTACAGACACCTGTTTTGTGTCAAAACAGGTTACATAATCCCTGTTTTCGCTAGCAATTACACAACTGTGATAAGAGCAGGTTGTAACGGCAGAATATGCAAGGTAAAAAATGTGTTTATCTGGGTGTTCTGTATGAATTTTATCCAGAATAATCTCAAAATCCTCAGGTGTAGAACCGCTTGTTTTTGGAACCATACCTGTTTTTTCGTAATATTCGCACACTTCTTCAGGTGGAAATGTTCCGTCATCCTTGGTAACTTCCCCCATCTGTACATGCATAGGTACTATATAAATGCCATATTCTTTGGCAATTTCGGGTGTAATATCAGAGCCTGTTTCGGCAAGCAAAACAATGTTTTTGTTCATAATAGGATTTCCTCTCAATTGTGAAAATGTTTTCACACACTTTTATATATGGTTTTTAAAACCATATATATTGTACCATATTATTGCCCTTATTTGTTGACAAATTGTTAATTTTTGATGCTAATATCTATAAAAATTATACCCTGCAGGGAATAAAAAATTCCTTGCAGGGTATTTTAAGCAAATATTAAATTAGTAACCCATTGGGTTCATGCCCTGAGCTGCTGGGTCAGGTGTTTTTTCTGGTTCATCTGCAACAAGAGATTCTGTTGTAAGAACCATAGCTGCAACAGAAGTTGCATTCTGAAGTGCAGAACGTGTAACTTTTGTTGGGTCAACGATACCTTCTTCTATCATATCGCAGTAGGTTTCTGTCTGTGCGTTGTAACCGTAGTTAATTTTGCCAGAAGTGATGATTTTATCGATGATAACAATACCTTCAAGGCCAGCGTTTGCTGCAATCTGTCTTACAGGTTCTTCAAGAGCACGCAGAACAATTTTTGCGCCTGTTTTTTCGTCGCCTTCAAGTTCTTCTGCCAATGCTTTAACTGCAGGGATAGCATTGATAAGTGCTGTACCGCCGCCTGCAACGATGCCTTCTTCTACAGCTGCTTTTGTTGCTGCAAGTGCATCTTCCATGCGCAGTTTCTTTTCTTTCATTTCAACTTCTGTAGCTGCACCAACCTTGAGAACTGCTACGCCGCCTGCAATTTTTGCAATGCGTTCCTGAAGTTTTTCACGATCAAAATCAGATGTTGTAACTTCCATCTGGCTGCGAAGCTGCATAACACGTGCCTGAATATCTTCTTTTTCTCCTGCGCCGTCGATGATTGTTGTTGTTTCTTTTGTGATTTTAACCTGTCTTGCACGACCAAGCATATCAAGTGTTGCTTCTTTAAGTTCGTAACCAAGTTCTTCGCTGATAACAACACCGCCTGTAAGGCAAGCGATATCCTGAAGCATTTCTTTTCTTCTGTCGCCAAAGCCAGGTGCTTTAACTGCAACAGATGTAAACACACCACGGAGTTTGTTTACAATAAGAGTGTTGAGTGCTTCGCCTTCGATATCTTCTGCAACGATAACAAGTTTTCTGCCTGCCTGAATAAGTTCTTCAAGCACAGGGAGAATTTCCTGGATAGAAGTGATTTTTTTGTCTGTAATAAGAATGAGGGCATCATCAATAACAGCTTCCATTTTTTCTGTGTCTGTTACCATATATGGTGTGATATAGCCGCGTTCGAACTGCATACCTTCAACAACTTCAGAATAAGTTTCGGCTGTTTTGGATTCTTCGATTGTAATAACGCCTTCTTTTCCAACTTTTTCCATTGTTTCAGCAATAAGTTTGCCAACATAGTTATCCTGTGCAGAAACTGTTGCTACTCTTTCGATATCTGCAGAACCGCTAACTTCCTGGCTGTTTGCAACAATTGCTTTTGTTGCTGCTTCGCAGGCTTTTGCCATACCGCGGCGGATATCCATTGGGTTTGCACCTGCAGCAACGTTTTTCATACCTTCTTTAACAAGGCTCTGTGCAAGAACTGTTGCTGTTGTTGTACCGTCACCTGCTGCATCATTTGTTTTTGTTGCAACTTCACGCAGCATCTGTGCGCCAAGGTTTTCCAGTGGGTCTGCAAGTTCGATTTCTTTTGCAATTGTAACACCGTCGTTTGTAACAAGCGGTGAACCGAATTTTCTTTCGAGAACTACGTTTCTGCCTTTTGGGCCAAGTGTGATTTTAACTGTATCAGCAAGAGCATCAATACCTTTCTGCAGGCTTTCGCGTGCTTCCTGACCATAAACTATTCTTTTTGCCATTGGTATATTCCCCCTAAATTATTCCACAATTGCAAGAATTTCCTGCTGTGAAACGATTGTATATTCTTTTTTATCCATTTCAACCTGTGTGCCTGCAAATTTTGCAACAAGAACCTTGTCGCCAACCTTAACAAGCATTGGCTGTTTTTCACCGTCAACTACTGCGCCGTCACCAACTGCGATAACTTCCATAAAATCAGGTGCTTCCTGTGCTGCTGCCGCAAGGATAATACCGCTTTTTGTTGTTTCTTTTTTCTCTGGTTTTTTAAGAACAACCTTGTCGAATAATGGTTTAATTGTCATTGTTATATTTCTCCTTTGGGTTTATATTAAACAATTTTTATAATCTTTTAAGTGCAGGTATAACAACCTTTAAGGTTGAACCTGTAATTATGCCCATAACCACAGCAGATACTGTGAGAACAGGCAAATATGCCAACGGTGCCGCATTTGCAAACATAACGGAAAAAGCTGTAAGCTGACCGATGTTGTGGAACAGTGCACCAAAAACCGACAGTGTGTGATAGTTGATTTTCTCTTTGAAAAGCTTTTTAAGGATATACATTATGGTGATGGAAAAAACACCTCCTGTAAAGCTGAGCACACCCGCTGTGAAACCGCGTGTAAGAAAAGAGAAAACACCTTTAAGTGCTGAAATCTGAAATGCACTGCCATAGCCCATATAAACCATACAGTACATTACAACAATATTGCCAAGGCCAAGTTTTACCCCTGGCGGCAAAGCAAACAGCGGAGCCACCAGACTTTCAGCAAAAGACAAAACAATTGCCAAAGCAAAAAGCATTGCCATTGTTGTAAGTTTTTTGGTCTTTTTAGTTGCCATTAATATTACCTCGATACAATTAATATTATACGCTGCTTTGTGTAAAATTTGTAAATTATTAATGTTTGTTTGGTGATATTTGCTAAATAATACATTTTTTCACATAATTCCGCATTATTATAATTTTATGATTTATTTATTGTTATGTCAATAATCTTTTATTTATATTGCCCTATACTTTTATTTATTATATATGTAAATTTTTTGTTAACATATTTCTGCAAAAATTGACAAATAAATATGTATTATATATAATACACAATACGTCAGCGCAGGCTGATGTGTTAAATTTGCTTACAATACTGCAAAATTTATTTATAGAGAAAATTCAAAGGATGTTATTATGAAAAAACTTGCAAAGATTATAAGTATTGCTGCTCTTTGTCTGTTTGCATTTACAGCTTGTTCTGAAAGTTCATTTACAGACCTTAAAGACGGTACATACCGCGCAGAATATAAAAATTTTGACGCATACGGCTGGAAAGACTTTATTGAAGTTACAGTTGTTGACGGCGAAATCAGCCAGCTTGTTTATGACGCTGTAAGTCTTGAAGACGGCAGCCTTAAAAGCGAAGACGAAGCTTACAAACAGCAGATGGAACCTATTGTCGGTACATACCCTGCAAAATATTCCAAAGACCTTATCAATCAGTTTATGGAAAGCAACACCATAAGCGCTGTTGACGTTGTTGCAGGTGCAACACAGGCTACAGGCAGCTTTAAAACTTTGCTTACAAATATTGCTCCAAGTCTTCAGAATGGCAGCACTGAACTTGTGCTGGTTGATGACTTTGTTGCTGAAAAGTAAAAATTAAGTGAATTTTTGTCAATAAAGTTGACTATGCTTTTTATTATGGTATCATAATAAAGCAAATGGTTAAAATTAAATTTTAGGAGTTAAAAACAATGAAAAAAGTTTTATCTGTTATTATGGCAGGCGTTCTTTCCCTTGGCTTGCTCACAGCTTGCGGTGGCGGCGAAGAAACACCTTCCTATGATGTAAATGAAGTTTTAAACACAATCACAACAGCAGTGCCAATTACAATGCCTGGCGAACTTCCTGAAAGCGAAGTTGAAATGATTCTTGGCCTTACATCTGAAGATTATGTAAGCTACGCAGGTCAGATTTGTATGGCAATGGTTTCTGCAGACAGAGTTGTTGTTGTGGAAGCTGCTGAAGGCAAAATTGATGTTGTTACACAGGCTTTGGAAAACTACAAACAGAGCGCAATTGCACAGTTTGAACTTTATCTGCCTGACCAGTACGAAAAAGCAAAAGCTGGCCGTGTTGTTGTAAAAGGCAATTATGCAGTGCTTGTTATTGCAGGCGACAACGAAGTTATTGCAAACCAGGGTGTTGAAGAAGCTTACAAAGCAGTAGATGCTGCTATTGACGAAGCATTCAAATAATAGTAAACTGTTAAAGCAGAAGTCGGAGTAACTTGTTGCTCCGACTTTTAATTATGTATCGGAGGATTTAAACCTTGATTTTCAGTAATATATTCTTTCTTTTCAGGTTTTTGCCTGTAGTGCTGCTTATATATTACATCGTACCCTACAAATACAAAAACGGCATTATCACAATAGCAAGCCTTATCTTCTATTCCTGGGGTGAGGTTAAATATTTCCCTATTATGATTGCAAGCACAGTTGTGGACTTTTTTGCCTCCCGCACAATAGAACACAACAGGGATAATGTGCGCATTAAAAAGATTTGCCTTGCCATATCAATGTGCTTTAACCTTGGCATGCTGCTGTTCTTTAAATATACCGACTTTTTTATCTCCAACATAAATTCTTTTGCAGGCACAAGCATCCCTTTGCTTAACATCACATTGCCTTTGGGCATCAGTTTTTATACATTCCAGACAATGAGTTATACCATTGATGTTTACCGCGGCAAAGTCAGTGCAGAAAAGAACATCATAAATTTCTCTGCTTTTGTAACAATGTTCCCACAGCTAATTGCAGGACCTATTGTTAAATACACAGATATAAACAAAAAACTTAACACTCACGAAGGCAGAATCACCCTTGAAGGCATTAATGAAGGTATTAAATGGTTTATCCTTGGCCTTGGCAAAAAGGTACTTATTGCAAACAATGTAGGTGCTTTGTGGACTGATATCGAAACAATGGGCTTTGCCGTTGGCACCCCACTTGCCTGGCTTGGTATTATTGCATATACTTTGCAGATTTACTTTGACTTCAGCGGTTACTCCCTTATGGCAATAGGCCTTGGCAAAATGCTGGGCTTTGATTTCCCTATGAACTTCAATCTGCCATATATCAGCAAAAGCATCACCGAATTCTGGCGCAGATGGCATATCACTCTGAGCAGCTGGTTTAAGGAATATGTTTACATTCCTCTTGGCGGCAACCGCAAGGGTATTAAAAGACAGATACTCAATATGCTTGTTGTATGGTTTTTAACAGGTTTCTGGCACGGTGCTGACTGGAACTTTATGCTTTGGGGTTTATACTATTTTGTTCTGCTTACAGTAGAAAAAGTATTTCTGCTTAAAAAGCTGGAAAAACATCCGCTTATTGCACGCATTTACACTATTCTTGGCTTTGTAATCGGCTGGGCTATCTTCTATATCACAGACCTTAAGGTGCTTGGCGTATTTATAAAAACACTGTTCAGCTTTACGCCTGATGCAAGATTTGGCTATTACTTTGGCAGCTATATTGTATCCATTGTCATTGGTATTCTTTGCTCCACTTCTCTTACAAC
This sequence comes from Oscillospiraceae bacterium, assembly GCA_015067245.1. GTDB lineage: Bacteria > Bacillota > Clostridia > Oscillospirales > Ruminococcaceae > RGIG3102. The sequence goes on from SVMV01000023.1 coordinate 13,620, forward strand.
CAAGTTCTATAACAAATTTAAAGACAACAACTATGTAATGCTTCCTCTTTTGTTTGTTATATTTATACTTTCTGTTGCTTATCTTGTAGACTCCACCTACAATCCATTTATTTACTTTAGATTTTAGGAGGTAGCATAAGGTGAAAAACTTATTTAAAAATATTAAAAAATATCCATTGATAATCTTTTTTGGAATATTCCTTTATGTGCTCAGCGTTGCCGACTGGTTTTCCCCTCAGTATGAATTTTCTGATTTGGAAAACAGACGTCTGTCAGAATTTCCAAAATTCAGCCTTAAATCCTTGATAAACAACGAGTACACACCAAAAATAGAAGACTTTACCGAAGACCACTTTATCCAGCGAAATGGCTGGATAAGCCTTAAAAGTATAAGCGAAACTGTGCTTGGCAAGGGCGAAAACAATGGCATTGTTTACGGCGAAGACGGATATCTGTTTACAAAGGTTTTAAGTGACGATTACACTCAGCGCCTTAAAAATGCTTCGGCGTTGGCAAAATTTATCGAAGTTCACCCCGAAACAAGCACCAAAATAATGATTGCCCCAACTGCCCCCTCTGTTATGACAGATAAAGTTAAAGAAGGCAGCCCTGTAAATGATGCTGCAGCGGTTATTAGCCAGGTTAAAGAGCTGGCAGGCGGCGAAAATGTTGTTGACGTAACCGAAACGCTTAAATCACATACAGACGAATATATCTACTACCGCACCGACCACCACTGGACAACCCTTGGTGCATACTATGCCTATGCAGATTATATGCAGGCTATAGGCAGAGTGCCACAAGACCTTGGCAGCTTTGAATTTGTGGAAGTGGAAAACTTTTTGGGCACACATTATTCCAAATCCAAAAACTTTAATGTACAGCCTGACGTTTTAAGCTATATCAAAAACGACAGCAAAATTGAAATTTTGGGTACTGTGCTGGATATTTATGACTATGAAAAGCTGGACACGCGCGATAAGTATGCAATGTTTTTGCACAGCAACAACAGCATTTCCAGCATAAAAGGCAGCGGAAAAGGCAAAATTCTTGTTGTTAAAGACAGTTACGCAAACTGCTTTATCCCTTTCCTCACAAACGATTTTGAACAGATTGACATTCTTGATATGCGTTCATATATGCTGGATGTAAATCTGCTTATGGAAGAACAGCAGTATGACCAGGTGCTGATTTTGTATAACAGCGAAACCTTTGACACCGACGCTTATGTGCCAAGACTTGTAATGTACAATAAATAAATTTAATATTATAAAACAGAATGTCATTCTGAGAGAAAGCGAAGAATCTCTTTATTTTACAGAACCAAAAGATTCTTCTGAGCTAAAACTATTCAGAATGACATTTTTATTTTACTTTTATAAATGGCTTTAAGACTTATTATTCTGCCAGCTTTTTTAGGGTATCACCTGTTATGCGATAAACTGTCCATTCGTCCATTGGTTGTGCGCCTAAAGAACGATAAAAATCTATACTTTGCTTATTCCAGTCCAGGCACCACCATTCCAGCCTGCCGCAGCCGCGTTCCACTGCAATGCGGGCAAGCTCTTTTATAATCCCTTTTCCGTATCCTTTGCCACGATACTGTGGCATTACATATAAATCTTCAAGATAGATGCCGCATCTGCCCAAAAAGGTTGAAAAATTGTGGAAGAACAAAGCAAAACCAACCTCTTTATCCCCTTCCATTGCAAATATAACCTCTGCCTTTTGTCTTTCAAAAAGCCATTGATGCAGCAATTCTTCTGTTGCAACAACTTCATCCAGCATCTTTTCGTACTCTGCCAGCTCTTTGATAAAAAACAGTATTTTGGGTACATCTTCTTCCGTTGCAAATCTGAATGATAAATCAGCCATAATAGAGACCACCTTTTTATTCTGTGAATATTTCTATTGTTTTGATAAATATAGAATTTGTCTGACTGCTTATTGTTTTGCAGTTTAGTATTCGTGGGCGACGTGAGACCAATTTCCACCATCTTTACGTATCAAAATCCATTTGAAATCTTCATAGGTTTTGTTCTTTTCAAAGTCTGATTCAACAGCACTGGTTTTGACTGTAGAAACCAACACAAGCGTCTGGTCGCATTTGTATTTTGTTGCCCAATCCATGTATTCTTCTGAAACATCATCACCTGCATAAGTGATAGTTTTAAGTTTAACTCCTTTAAAATGACGGACGTCATCACAAACAACATCTATAGCAGCTTTGATTTCTTCATCGGTATATGTTTCTGATGGTGTCCATTCTACAATTTCCATCTTGTTTGTTTTCCCACCACAACCTGCAAAGCTTAAAACAACGCCTATAGTTAGTATCATAATTATAATTTTTTTCATATTGTCGCCTCATTTTATCAAATTCAAATTAATCAATTATACCTATTTTAGCAGATGTTTATATCAAGTTCAATAATCGGTGCGTTTGGCATACTTGCCTGCCTTAAAGCAAAGCTAATGCAGATATGAAGTTTATGTATGCTTTACAAACAGAAAAAACAAGAGTAACATATATAATGTAGGTTAATTTACTTTAGGAGAAAATTATGTCAGATTTTATTATAAAAGACAGCAGTTTTTACAAAAAGGTTTTTGCCATAGCCATACCGATGGCTTTGCAGAATCTTATAAATGTTGCTGTAAGTTTGCTTGATACTGTTATGCTTGGTCAGCTGGGCGAAGTTGTTATGTCCGCCAGCTCTCTTGCAGGTCAGGTAGGCTTTACCTATATGATAATGAACCTTGGGCTCACCGCAGGTGCTGGTGTGCTTACAAGCCAGTATTGGGGCCGAAATGATCCTGCTTCCATACGCAAGGTTATGACTATGACATATAAGATATCAATGGTTTTTGCGGCAATTTTTACGGTGGTATCCTTTTTATTTCCTCAGCAGATTATGAACATATTTACCAAAGATGCCGATGTTATAGCCAGCGGTGCTGTGTATGTAAAGATAATGGCATTTTCCTTTTTTATAAGCGGTTTTACCATGACCAGCTTTAATATCCTGCGCACTGTGGGCACCGTTAAAATTGCTATGTACACCTATGGCATATCTTTCTTTATCAATGTGTTCTTTAACTATTCCCTTATCTTTGGCAAATTTGGTATGCCTGCCCTTGGCATTGCAGGTGCTGCCATAGCAACACTTATCGCCCGATTTGCCGAGTTTGTTATCACTGTGATATTTGTTTTTAAATATGATCATAAAATAAACTTTACACCTAAAGACCTTCTTTTAAAAACCGATACTACCATCTTTAAAATATATATGAAGCATGGTGCGCCTGTGCTATGTAACGAGGTGCTGTGGTCTATTGGCAACAGCATGCTTTCGGTGATTATGGGGCACATGAGCAAAGAATTTGTTGCAGCAAACAGCATTTGCAGTGTTATGTTTCAGTGCACATCTGTTATAACCCAAGGCATAAGCGCTGCAGCAGGAGTGATTGCTGGCAACACCATTGGCGAAGGCAAATACAAACTGGCGAAACAGCAGTCTCTGACAATGTTTATCATAAGTATTTTTCTTGGATTTGTCTGCTGTGGCATAGCACTTGCTTTGGCTGAACCGCTTGTAAATATATATAATATAACTGAACAGACAAGGGTTATTGCCATTGAATTGCTTACAGTAATGGCTGTGCTGACAATTTTCCAGACTATAAGCGGCATAAATATGTTTGGCACCTTGCGTGGCGGCGGTGACAGCAAATACGTACTGTTTTTTGACGTAAGCAGTATGTGGCTGTTCTCGGTGCCTTTGGGCTGGATTTCTGGCCTTGTGTTTGGCTGGCCTGTGTGGGCAGTATGCATCTGCCTTAAAAGCGGCGATATCTTTAAATGCTTTGGTGCGATATCGCGCATTATGTCCGGCAAATGGATAAAGGACGTTACCAGAACAGAAGAACAGGTTGCAGATTTAAAAACATAAATAAAGCACCTGTTCACCACTGTTATCATATTAACTTTTTAAAATATAAAATTACTATACAAAATTAAATGTCATTCTGAGCAACAGCGAAAAATCTCTTTGTTTGGTTAACCCCAGAGATTCTTCGGAGTTAAAACTCCTCAGAATGACATATTTTTTATATTATTTCAGCAATTCTATATCTGTAACTGTCATTACCCTGCATTCCAGCTGGTCATGGCTGTGCTGATTGTTTTTATGCATTCATCCTCCAGTGCAGCATCTTTGTAGGAAGCCCATACATTGCGTATGCCAAAGCCTCCATCCTGTACACCAACCGTAAACTGAATATAATAGTTATCTTCCAGATACAAATAAACCCAGGTTTCTACCCTGCCATCGTCTGCCTTAAGACGTGAGTGTTCTTCTTTTTTTACATTAATATCAAGGCTGTGCATTCTTTTTACCCACTGCGCCCTTGCCTGTTCCTTGTTTTCTTCACCGCTGAACGCAAGATACTCCGATGCTTTTTCATAATTTCCGCTTGCAATTGAGCTTATCAGTTCATTTGCTTTTTTATTGTATTTTAAAGCGTCTGCAGTAAGGCCTTCACCATTAAGTGTGCAAAAGCCAACCCACATCATAGCTATCGCAACAATAAAAATTAATGCTGTAATAACTTTTAAAAACAATTTTTTTGCCATATCTGACGCCCCCTTATACAATGTATATTAATATTATATCAAATATTTTCAGCATCAAAAATAAACAGCGTAATTGCGGCAAAAACGCCGTAATTACGCTGTTTATTTTTGTTTTGGAAAAGTTATACTTTTAAAGCACTAAGGCTGTTTTTGCCTTAAATTGCTCTTGTGTATTCTTTAAGCCATTCTGCTTCTTCTGCTGTGAGGTATGGGCTGATTTTTTCGTATACCTGTGCGTGATAATTATTCAGCCAGTCAATTTCAGTTTTTGTCATATACTGTGGGTCAATACCGTCAAGGTCAATTGGTGCAAATGTGATAGTTTCAAAGTACATAAACTGACCGTATTCGTTTGCATTGCCTTTGCAGCAGAGAACTTCGTTTTCTGTTCTGATACCGTGACTGCCTTCGATGTAGATACCTGGTTCAACAGTTGTAATCATACCTTCTGTAAATGGAGCAGATTCATTTCTGTTTGGAAGAATTTTCCAGCGGAAGCCCTGTGGACCTTCGTGAACATTAAGGAGATAGCCTACGCCGTGGCCTGTGCCGCATTTGTAGTCCAGATCCATTTCCCACATTGGCTGACGTGCAAGAATATCAAAGTTTACACCAACACAGCCTTCAAGGAATTTTGCGTTGCTGATGCCGATAACACCACGTGCAACTGCTGTGAAGTGTTTTTTGATTTCATCAGAAATTGGGCCAAGAACAAATGTTCTTGTAATGTCTGTACTGCCTTCCCAGTAATGTCCGCCACTGTCAACAAGAAGCATACCTTCGTTTGTAATTTCTTTTGCTGTTTCAGGGCTTGCGGAATAGTGCATCATAGCTGCATTTTCTTTATAGCCTGAAATAGGTGTAAAACTGAGACCAAGGTTGTTTGGTCTTTCATATCTCAGCTGAGAGAGATATTCCTGTGCTGTGTATTCAGTCATAGGGATTTTACCAGCGTTTTTCTTAAGCCAGTACATAAATTTTGTAACTGCAACGCCGTCCTGAATATGGCTGATACGGTAGTTTTCTACTTCTACAGGATTTTTAACTGCTTTCATTTCCATTTCTGGGTTTGGAGCAGAGATAATTTCCGCATTGATATTTTTAACGATTGCATAGTTTGCATTTCTTGTATCAATGAGAACTTTTGCTGTTTTGTCAAGATCATTTACAAAGCTGTAAACTTCTTCGTATGGTTTAACCTCTACACCAGCTTCTGTAAGATGAGCCATAACTTCTTCGTCAAATACACTTGGATTTGCAAAGATATATGCTTTGTCCATTGTAACAACAGCAAATGACAATACAACAGGTGTGCAGAGAACGTCGTTACCGCGGATGTTGTAAAGCCATGCAATATCATCAAGTGAAGTGATAACGTGCACATCTGCGCCTTTTTCTGCCATTACAGCACGCACATCACTGAGTTTATCCTGAACGGATCTTCCAGAAAACTGTATTGGAAGAACATAAGCTTTTTCTGCAGAAAGTGCTGGACGGTCTGTCCAGAGAATTGCAGGAATGTCTTCGTCAACTTTGAGGGATGCACCTTTTGCGCCGAGTTTTTCTTCGTAGGATTTGCCTGCGTTGTAAGAAACAACTCTGCCGTCAAAAGCGAGAACATCACCTTCGCCAAGTTTGGAAACAATGTATTCTTCCACTGTAGGCACGCCAGGTTCACCCATATTTCTCTGAATGATACCTGTGCCTTTAAGCTGTCTTTCTGCCTGAATAAAATAGCGGCCGTCTACCCACAGGTTAGCTTCGTCCTGTGTTACAACCATAACCCCTGCTGAACCAGTAAAGCCAGAAAAATAATTTCTGGCTTTAAAGTAATCTCCAACATATTCTGACATATGAAAATCGTCTGTAGGGATAATCAATGCAGAAATGTTTTTCTCTTTCAGCAGGTTCTGCAAATCTGATACTCTTTTTCTTATCATGTTTGCCTCCTGTTAAAGATTATTCAATTATTTGTAAAGATGACAAGCAATCATATGGCCATTGCCCAAATCTTTGAGTTCTGGCATTGTTTTGAAGCATTCTTCTGTTGCGTTTGGACATCTTTCAGCAAAACGGCAACATGGTTTTGGGTTGATTGGGCTTGGAATTTCACCTTTAACTGTAAGACGTTTAGCGTTTTTAGCAATATCTGGGTCTGCTTCTGGGATAGAAGAGAGCAACACTTTTGTGTATGGATGCATTGGATTTGCATAAAGTTCTTCTGCATCAGCATATTCAACGATTGTACCAAGGTACATAACAATAACTCTGTCAGAGATAAATTTAACAACGCTAAGGTCATGAGCTACAAAGAGGTATGTAAGACCAAATTCTTTCTGGAGCTCTTTAAGCATGTTGAGAACCTGAGCCTGAATGGAAACGTCCAATGCGGAGATAGGTTCGTCACATACGATAAATTTAGGGTCAACTGCGAGAGCACGTGCAATACCGATACGCTGTCTCTGACCACCAGAGAATTCGTGGGAGAAGCGGGACATATGGTCTCTGTTAAGGCCAACTTTTTCAAGAAGTTCCTGAACTTTTGCTTCAAGTTCTTTATCGGAGATGCCAGGATTGTGAACTTTAATACCTTCGCCAACAATTTCTTTAACAGTCATTCTTGGGTTAAGAGAAGAGTATGGGTTCTGGAAAATCATCTGTACATCTTTGCAGAATGCTTTCTTTTCTTCACCTTTAAGTTTTGTAATGTCTTTGCCTTTGTAGATAACTTCACCGGAAGTTGGTTCATAAAGTCTAACGAGACATTTACCTGTTGTGGATTTACCACAGCCGGATTCACCAACGAGACCAACTGTTTCGCCTTCGTAAATATCGAAGGAAACGCCGTCTACAGCTTTAAGTGTAGCTTTTTTGTTGATACGGAAGTGTTTGCAGAGGTCTTTAACCTGCAGGATAGGTGTTTTGTTCTGATTATCCATTAGTTACTTCCTCCTTTACAGCATGATATCTAAGGTCTACTTTTGGTGCATCTGGGTGCATCAGCCAGCAGTTTGATTTATGTGTGTCAGAAACAACATATTCTGGTGGCATCTGTTCTTTACAGATAACCATGCAGTGTTCACATCTTGCAGCAAACGGACAGCCAACTGGTGGGCTGAACAAGTCTGGTGGTGTGCCTTCGATTGGTGTAAGTTTCTGGTCTTTGCTGCTGGAAAGTCTTGCGATACTGTTAAGCAAGCCGTTTGTATATGGATGCTTTGTATCGTAGAAGATTTCACCTACATCACCACGTTCGATGATTTTACCGCCGTACATAACAAGAACGCGGTCGCAAAGTTTTGCAATAACACCAAGGTCGTGTGTGATAAGAATGATGGAAATACCAAGTTTTTCTCTGAGTTCTTTAAGAAGGTCAAGAATCTGAGCTTCGATTGTAACGTCGAGAGATGTTGTTGGTTCGTCAGCAATAACGATGGATGGACGGCCAACAAGAGCAATAGCAATCATAACACGCTGTTTCATACCACCAGAAAGTTCGTGTGGATACTGATTGTAGCGGCGTTCTGCTTCGTTGATACCAACGAGTTCGAGAATTTCGATTGCTCTGCGTTTCTTTTCTTCTTTGGAGATGGATTTATCGCCAACAAAGATTTCTTCAATCTGAGCACCAACTTTCATAGTTGGGTTCAAACTTGTCATTGGGTCCTGGAAGATAAAGCCGATTTCTTTACCGCGGATTTTGCGCATATCTTTATCGGACATTGTTACGATTTCTTCGCCTTTGTATTTGATGGAAGAATCAGGACCAAAGAATCCAGGTGGTTCTGGATTGAGTTTAAGGATACACTGGCTTGTTACAGATTTACCGCAGCCGGATTCGCCTACGATACCAACAATTTCGCCAGGTTTGATATTAAAGCTTACATCTCTTACGGACTGAACAATACCGCCGTATGTGCGGAAAGAGAATGTAACGTGATTAAGTTCCAACAAGTTTTCCATTTTTTCCATGTTTTCCATTGTTTACATTTCTCCTTTCTATTATTCTGTGCCTCTGAGTTTAGGGTCGAATGCGTCGCGCAGACCGTCACCAAGAAGGTTGAATGCCAGCATTGTTGTACAGATAAAGAATGCTGGAACGATAACTTCGTGTGGTGCAACACGCATCATTGCAATACCTTCTTTTGCAATAACACCCCAGGAACAGTCTGGTGGTGTGATACCAAGACCGATGTAGGAAAGGAATGCTTCCTGGAAGATAGCGCCTGGGATAGCCATTGTCATACTTGTGATAAAGTAACCGATAAGGTTTGGAAGAAGGTGTTTAACAATAATCTGGAAGTCTGGAACACCCATAACCTTTGCAGCAGCAACGAAGTCCTGTTCTTTAAGCTGAAGAACCTGACCACGAGCCATACGTGCAACACCAATCCAACCTACGATAACCATAGCGATGATAAGTGTGATCATACCTGTTTTGTTGAGAGCAACCATAACAAGGATTGTGATGATAAGGGATGGAATACCGTAAAGAACGTCGATAAGACGCATGATAAACATATCAAGTTTACCGCCGTAGTAACCGGAGATACCGCCGATAAGAGCGCCGATACAAAGGTTGATAACTGCAGCTGCAAGACCGATTGTAAGGGATACACGAGCACCCATCCAGATTCTTACCCAGATATCACGGCCAAGGTGGTCACATCCAAGCCAGTGAGCAGCACTTGGTGTTGCGTTTCTGAGTTCTGCACTGATTTCTGCATGACCATACTGGCTGAACATTGGTGCAAAAATTGCAAGAAGAACATACAGTGCGATAAGCATCAGTGAGAAGAATGCAATTTTATTTTTTCTAATACGT
>SVMV01000024.1 GCA_015067245.1 Oscillospiraceae bacterium
AGACCACGCCGCCAGGAATTTGATGGTTACCTTGTTGAAAACGGTGCATTCTACATCAACAGCCGCGAAAACTTTCTGCGTGATGAATGCCGTTTAAGCGGCAAGGTTGGCGTGCACGAAATGGCCGAAGAAACCTATTTTGAAATTGACGAGCCAAGCGACTGGATTGTTATTGAACATCTGCTTAAAAAACAGACTGCAAAAAAAGCGGACAGCCGCCTTGCAAAAATAAAAATGCTGCTTACCGACTGTGACGGCTGTCTCACTGACGGCGGTATGTATTACAGCGAAAATGGTGATGAGCTTAAAAAGTTCAACACCAAAGACGGTATGGGCATTGCAATGCTGAGAGAAAATGGCATTAAATTTGGCATTATCACAGGGGAAAAAATCGGCCTGGTAGAACGCCGTGCCCTTAAGGTTAAAGCAGATGAGTGTCATATAGGCATAAGCAACAAGATGGAAATACTGGACCTTATCTGCAAAAAATACGGCCTTGAATATGACGAAATTGCCTACATTGGCGATGACCGCAACGACACTGCGGTTATAGAAGCTGTTGGCTTTGGCTGCAGCGTGGCCGACGGTATGGCTGTTGCACAGAATGCCGCCGATTATATCACCAGGGCAAAGGGCGGCGAAGGGGCAATACGTGAAGTTGCCGAACTTATTATATCCAACATCAAATAAGGAACTTTCTATGAAAAACTATGTAATAACCAACAATGTATCTTTGTACGAAGCTTTGCAGCAGATGAATGACCGCAAGGTTAAATTTCTTGTGGTTACAGACAGCGGCAACAAGGTTGTGGGCACCCTTACTGATGGTGATATCCGCCGCAGTATCCTTAAAGACCAAAACCTTAACCGCAGCATAGAAGAATGTGTGTGCAAAAACATTACATATCTTACAGCACAATCCCAGCTGTCTGATGCCATTGAGGCTTTTAAGGACGAACGCTTTGAGTTTTTGCCTGTAATGGACAGCGAAAACAAGCTTATCAACCTTATAACACGCCGCAATCTGCACGTTCTGCTGCTTAAGGATATTACATTCAGCCCTGATTTTGATTTTTCCAGCCTTGATGATATTATTCTTGAACACGAAATTTTTGCACGTCCATGGGGCTTCTACAAAACAACTGTGCTCAACGAGATGTTTCAGGGCAAGGTTATCTATGTATCCCCTAACCAGAAGCTGAGCCTGCAGAGCCATAAACGCCGTGAAGAATACTGGATGATTGTAAAAGGCGAAGGCCTTATCCAGCTGGGCGACAGTGTGCACCCTGTACACGCAGGCAGCACATTCTTTATTCCAAAAGGATGCCGCCACCGCATAAGCAACACCAGCAGCACCGAAACTTTGATTTTTACCGAAGTTCAGCTTGGCGACTATTTTGGCGAAGATGATATTGAAAGATACGAAGATATCTACAACCGCACATAATTTATAAATTTTACTGTCATTCTGATAAGCTGCTATGACAAATCTTTCTGCTGCATTTACAGCAAGATTTTCAGCCTGTATCAGAATGACATTTTAAATGATATTTATTGGGAGGCATTATGAAAAAGGTTTTAATGATAAACGGCAGCCCGCACCAGTTTGGCTGCACATATACAGCTCTTAAAGAGGTTAGCGACAAGCTTAACAGCCACGGCATCGAAACCGATTTTCTCTACCTTGGCAAGGATGCAATCCACGGCTGCACAGCCTGCGGCAGCTGCTATAAAAGCGGCAGATGTGTGTTTGACGACAAGGTAAACGAAACTTTGGAAAGCCTTGATAAATACGACGGCGTGGTTATTGGCAGCCCTGTGTACTATGCAGGGCCAAACGGCAGCCTTTGCGCATTTTTGGACAGACTTTTCTATGCTTCCAAAGGCCGTTTTGCAAACAAGTTTGCTGCTGCAGTTGCAAGCTGCAGGCGCATGGGCAACACAGCAACCCTTGACCGCCTTAACAAGTATTTTTCCATAAGCAAAATGCATATTGTGGGTTCTCAGTATTGGAACGGCGTGCACGGCAACACCCCTGAAGAAGTAAAGCAGGATCTTGAAGGCTTGCAGATTATGCGCACTTTGGGCGAAAATATGGCATGGCTGATAAAAAGCAAGGAAGCTGCAGCACTCCACGGTGTGCCAGCCCCACTCTATGACGAAAAAAGAGTTGGCACCAATTTTATAAGGTAACCTGCTTGTCCGCTGTACGTGACTTTTGGCAGCAAAAGTCACCAAAACTGCCGCTATTGGCAGGCAGCGGACCCCGTCGAACAATGTACCGCAAGGTCGCTTTTATGGTGCGCTTTTGCATACAAATCCGTATGCTCCGCGCCGCCTTGTCTGTGCAAATATGGCGACAATACATATTTTATTCAAGAGGGGACACCCCTCCATTCCACCACCCCACTATATACAAAGGAGAAAAAAATGGCTACATTTGGCAAAGACTTGTCCGAAGGCAGCGTATCAAAACAACTTATCAGCTTTTCGGTGCCTTTTTTAATAAGCAACCTTGTGCAAAGTTTGTACAGTGTTGCAGATATGCTTATTGTTGGCAACTTCAGCGGCACAGCCGCAGTTTCGGGTGTTAATATAGGCAGCCAGATTACACACGTTTTAACAATGCTTGTTCTGGGCTTCTGCACAGGCGGCACCATTATGGTTTCGCAGTATATGGGTGCCCGTGACGAAGACGGCGTTAAAGAAACAATATCCACCCTTATCACAGCCCTGCTTGTGGGCGGTGTGGCAATAACCTTTATTATGCTTTTGCTTATCGACCCTTCCCTGCGCCTGCTGGAAACCCCTGCCGAAAGCTATGGCGAAGCAAGAGACTATCTTGTTATAACCGTTGCAGGCATTCTGTTTATATTTGCCTACAATGCATTTTCGGCAATTCTGCGCGGTATGGGCGACAGCAAACGTCCGTTCTATTTTGTTTCCATATCATGCGTGACAAACATTATCCTTGACCTTGTGCTTGTTGCAGGCTTTGGCATGGGTGCAAAGGGCGCCGCAGTTGCAACGGTGTTTTCCCAGGCGGTAAGTGTTATTCTTTGCATTATCTACCTGCGCAGCCGCAACTTTGTATTTGACTTTCACCCTTCGTCCTTTAAAATCAACCGTGAATATCTTGGCAAGATACTTAAAATCGGCTCTCCAAGTGCAATACAAAGCGGTGTTACCAGCATAAGCTTTATGTTTATCACAACCCTTGTCAACATAACAGGCGGCGTAAACGCTTCTGCCGCTGTTGGCATTGTGGGCAAGTTCAACAGCTTTGCAATTATGCCTGCCAGCGCAATGAGCGCTTCGGTTTCTACAATGTGTGCACAGAACATAGGCGCAAACAAGTGGGACCGTGCAATCAAAACCTGCAAAATAGGCACATCTATTGCATGGGTTATCGGTATTTGTATCTTTGCGGTTGCACAGCTGTTCCCTGCACAGATTCTCTCTTTGTTTGACCGCAACCCTGATATGATAGCCTATGGCATACAGTATATGCGTTCTTTCAGCTTTGACTATATCCTTGTGCCGTTTGTATTCTGTGTAACCAGTCTGTTCACAGGTGCAGGCCACACAGGCTTTGCTATGATGAGCAATATGATGAGCGCTTTGTTCCTGCGTATACCTGCAGCATACATTTTCTCCACCATTTTCGGCCTTGGCATTTTCGGCATAGGCCTTGGGGCACCTGTTGCCAGCGCAGGCAGCGTGCTGATGATTTTGGGCTATCTTATCAGCGGCAAATGGAGAGTTAACAAGGTTATTAAACTGGATAAATAAATTATAATTAATCTATAAAAACATAAAACTGATTGTAAAACGGCATACTGATAAGAAAACATAAATACCCACCAAAACACTGTGAAGTGATTTGGTGGGTACATTTTTGCCCGTTTTTGAACCAAAAGTGCTGGTACAAGAAAAAAACACGCAGCACTGCTTTGTGTAATGCAAGTGTTGCTGACGCAGTAACAGCCTTTTTGTGCTGGAAATCGGGTTTGTGTTTTACTGTCGGGAGGCCGCTAATCCCATCGGCTTTCTTTTTATCGTGTTTTGATATCTGATTTACTGCTGTATCTCTTTCATAAAATCTTCTATTGTCATATCAAACAGTTTTGCAAGAGCAAAAAGGTTTGAGGTGCTTGGCTCGGTTACGCCGTTCTCCCATTTGGATACAGCCTGTCGGCTTATTCCAAGCTGTTCGGCCATATATTCCTGGGTAAAGCCTTTTTCTTCCCTGTGCTTTCTGATAACTTCTCCCAAGGATTTTTTTATTATCTTATCGCCTTTTTTATCAGAATTTAAATATTTAAGCAGGGCTTTTATAAGCAGCACTGCAATCACAACAGGTATTGCAACCCTTAAAATCAAATTCAGCAAAAGAAAAACCCATACTCCGCTTCCCATTGCCACATCTATAAAACTCTTTGCCATTATATATGCCCCCTTATTTTAAGTTTAATGTATTTTAACATATAATCTGCCTTTGCACCAGCAACTATTGCGCAACTTTTGGTTTACATCTGATATTGCGCAATGAATAACAAAAAAAATGAGGGGCAAACACGGTTCGCCCCTGCGTTTTATACTTTATCAATGCTACAAAACTGCTTTTTCTGCATAAGTATTGTCAATAAGTGCTTCAAAAGGCACCTGTGCCTCCTGTTCAATTTCACCTGCGTTTTTTACTATATCTATAATGCGGTCAAAGGCTTCCTTGTTCATAACAGGTGTGTGGCTGAAAGCTCCGATATCCTTGTAGTTCTGCACAACCTTTTCAATAACGGCAAGGTCAGTTTCGGGGAAGGAAGGCTGGATAGCCGCTGCAATTTCTGCTGCGGATTTTTCCGCCACAAATTTCTGGCCTTTTGCTATGGCGTTTATAAATTTCTGCAGGGTTTCCTTATCAAAATTCTGCTGGGCAAAGTAGGTTGTATATGGCACCTCGCCCCCTGCTTCGCCAACAGAGGCCAGTATATACCCCTTTTCCTGCATCTCAATGTCTGTTGCAGATGGTTCAAACACTGTTACATAGTCCCCTTCTCCGCTTAAAAATGCCCCTGTCATAGCGTTGAACTGAATTGTGTCGTTAAAGAAAACATCCTTGCCAACCTCAAGGCCGTTTTTGTTAAGGGCATAAAGCAAGGTCATATACGGCATACCGCCCTTGCGGCCTGGAAGAATTGTGCTTCCTTTCAAGGACTGCCAGTCAAAGTTTTGCACCTTTTCTCTGCCAACCAGAAAGCTGCCGTCACATTTTGTAAGCTGACCAAAAACCTTTGGATAATCCTCTTTGCCCTGCAGATAAACGTAAACACAGGCTTCGGCCCCTGCAAAGCCTATATCTGCCGCCCCTGTAAGCACACTGGTCATAACCTTATCGGCACCGCCTGCATTGACAAGCTCAATTTCCAGACCTTCTTCGGCAAAGTAACCTTCGTTTATTGCCACATACTGGGCCGCATAAAATATGGAGTGTGTAACCTCGCTTAGCACCAGCTTTTTTGCAGGCTGAGGCTCTTTGCCGCCGCATGCAGCCATGGACAGTGCCAGTGCCAGCGCCATAACAATACAGATAAGTTTTTTCATAGATAAATCTCCTTTAAGTGTTGTGATTTATTTTCTTTTCTGCAATTTGACGGGCAGCCGATACAATGCGGTACATTACAAAGGCGATAACCCCAAGAATGATAACGCTCATCATAACAAGGTCCATTTTGAAAACCTGGCCTGCATATACAATAAGATAGCCCAGTCCTGCTTTGGAAACCAGAAATTCCCCTGCAATAACGCCAACAAGGCTTAAGCCGATATTTACCTTAAGGCTTTGAAACAGCACAGGCAGATTGTATGGCAGCACCACCTTTGCAAATATCTGCTTTTTATTGGCGCCAAAGCTTTTTATTGTGCTGATAAGGGCTGCGTCGGTTGTGGCAAAACCGCCCGAAAGCTCCAGTACCGTTACAACAAGAGAAATTGCAACTGCCATAACAATAATGGCGCTTACCCCTGCACCTGCCCACACAATTATAACAGGGCCAAGAGCAATTTTGGGCAGACTGTTAAGCACCACCAGATAAGGCGCGGCAACGCTGTTTGCAAAGGGGCAGAACCACAGCCACACAGCTATTGCAAGGCCAAGCAGCACCCCAAGGGCAAAACCGATGGCGGTTTCCAGCACTGTTATAAGTATATGATAGCCAAGGTCGCTTTGTGCCATTGTAACAGTCATCCTTGCAATGCGGCTGGGAGAAGAAAAGATAAATGGGTCCACCAGTTCAAACATTGTTAGCAGTTCCCATAAAAACAGAAACATCACCACAAGTGCAATCTGCACTGCCAACACCCTGCTCTTGCGTTTTTTTACTTTATCAAGATACTGCTGACGATAAACTGTCATTGCACAAGCTCCTTCCATATAGTGTTAAAGTACTGCTGAAATTTTGGGTGACGGCGCACCTCTATTGGATTGGGACGGTCAGGGCCAAAATCTATATCCACGGTCTTTGCCACCACTGCAGGCCGTTTTGACAGCACAATAACTTTGTCTGACATAGAAACAGCTTCGGGAATATCGTGGGTGACCATAACCATTGTCTTGTTTTCCCTGCGCAGTATGCTGTAAACATCGCAGCTTACATTTACCCTTGTCTGATAGTCAAGAGCGCTGAAAGCTTCGTCCAGCAGCAGAAGCTGAGGCTTTAAAGCAAGGGTGCGTATAAGTGCCACACGCTGCCGCATACCGCCGCTTAACCGATTGGGGAAACTGTCTTTAAACTGCAATAAATCATATTTTTCAAGCAATTCTTTTACATAATTTATATTTTCTTCGGTCAGTTTTTTCTGTATTTCCAGCCCTATAATCACATTGCGCCACACACTGCGCCAGGGCAGAAGATTGTCACTTTGCAGCATATAGCCCACCCTGTCAGCGTTATGAGAAATATCCCTGCCGTCAAAGGTTATGCTGCCCTTCTGCTGCAGCTGCAGCCCTGCAATGCAGGATAGAATTGTGCTTTTACCACAGCCCGAGGGACCCACAAGGCTTACAAACTGACCTTTATTCACATCAAAGCTTACATCCTTCACCGCCATAGTTTCCTGCTGGGGTGTCTGATAAATCAGCTGTATATTATCCACCGATAAAAATGCACTCAAAATATCACCTTCTTTTCTCTTATTATATTTGCAGGTGATAAAAATTGTGTTTTGATAACCTATGCCAGTGGCAAACAAAAAGTCATTCTGAACAGATGCAGATAATCTTTTCAGAATGACATATTTTATACGGTATTAAATTTTAGAAATTGGCATATATAAAGCTTGCCGAAGCGCCATAGCCGCCGTTTTGCATTATAAAACCTGCCATAATAAGCGCCACAAGACCGTAGTAGCAGATATATCTTACAGGCCATTTCATTGTGGCAAAGGCATTTGTAAGGCAGCTGCCTTTAAGCACAAAGTAACGGTACAAATCCATTGCAACGGTGATTGCCACAGCCAGTGCGCAGTAGGCAATGTAGCCAAAGATAAGTATTGGTGTAAAGTCAAAGCCGTGGCCCACAGCGCGGAACAAATCGCCGATAAACACACTTGGAGAGAAACTGCCTGCAAGATGCGCCACATAATAGAATGCATCTGCCACTGTATCTGCACGGAAGAATATCATACTGAAAGAGAAAAGGCAGAACACCACTGCCACACGCAGCCAGTAGCTGATGCCTTTTGGCTGCAGCTGTGTATTTTTGCTGAATTTGCGGATAATTTCTTCGCCTATACGGTAAACGGCGTGAAGCACACCCCATATAACAAAGGTCCAGGCACTGCCGTGCCACAGGCCGCTTAGCATAAAAATAATGGCAATATTGATGTACTTGCGCATTTCGCCCCTGCGGTTGCCCCCAAGTGGGATGTACACATAACTGCCAAACCAGCTGGAAAGTGAAATATGCCAGCGGTTCCAGAATTCTTTGAAGCTGGTGGATAAAAACGGTGTGTTGAAGTTGTCTATAATATCAAAGCCCAGCACCTTTGCACAGCCCCTTGCAATGTCAGAATATCCCGAAAAATCGGTATAAAGCTGTATTGAATAGGCAAATGCAGTAAAGATAAGCATAAGGGAAGAATAGGCTGCAAGGTCGTTAAAAACAGCACCTATAAACATTGCAAGTATATCGGCAACTGCAATCTTTTTAAAAAAGCCTATTGCCATAAGCTGCAGGCCTGTTTTTACACCACTGTAATCAAAGGCTTTTGGCTGCTGCATCTGCGGCAGCAGGCTGCCACCACGGCTTATCGGCCCTGCCAGTACATGAGGGAAAAACGCAATAAACAGGCTGTAGTTAAGCAGATTGTCTTCCGCTTTTATTTTGCCCCAGTAAACATCGGCAACATAGCCAACGCTCTGAAATGTAAAAAAGCTTATGCCTGTCACGGCAATAAGACTGAAACCGCCAAAGGTTATATCTGCCCCAAGCATATTGGCAACTGCCACCACACTTGATGCAAGAAAGTTTGAATATTTAAAAAAGCACAGCATGCCAACATTTACGGCAATGCACACAGCAAGTGCGGCCTTGCGTTTTTTGCCCTGCTGGCTGCCGATGATTTTTGCCGCCATAAAGCTGCTGAGTGTTGCAACAACAATAAACGGCACGGCACGCAGGTCAAAACAGGCGTATACATAATAGCTTATTGCAAGCAGATAAACCTTCTGCAGCTTCTGCGGAATAATATAATACGCAAATGCCGCTATGGGCAGAAATATCATAAAGGGAACCGAGTTGAATAACATAGATTGACCTCGTAAAATTGTTATGTAAAAATGGTTTACATTTTATTATAGCATTTACAGATGCATAATACAACAAAAAGGGCGAACACAGTTCGCCCTTTTTATTTGATAAAATGTTTTATAAACAACAGCTAAAATGTCATTCTGGGCACAGCAAAAAAACTTTGTGTACTGATAAACCGAGATGTTATTTAAAGTTAAAGCTTTTCAGGATGACATATTGTTATACATTATAAAAATTGAATTTTTACAGATTGATTTCGCAGTTGTAAATATTGGGGTAACCTTCGGCAAAATCCATAATGCCGTAGCTTGGGTTAAAGGCCGAGGCGGTCTCTGGCTTTACACTGCCTGGGCAAAATATGTACAGTCCGTCCAGATATTCATAATACTGGCGGTGGGTGTGGCCGTATAAAGCAATCTCCACCCCAAGGTTTATTGCGGTGCGCCGCAGTGCCAGTTTGCTGGTTTTAACATCAAAGCCGTCACCGTGGGTTATAAGCACCTTGTGTCCCTCAAGAGTTAGAATTTTCATGCTTTCGGTTTTGTCCCACAAATCGCAGTTGCCCTTTACACAGATAAAGTTGCGGTCTGGAAACTGCAGCTGTGCCTGACGGATATCATTAAGCCCATCGCCCAGAAAGATAACATCTTTTATATCCTTTTCGGCTTCCAGTATGCAGGCCAGTTCGGCATAATAGCCGTGGGTATCGCTGATAATAAGATATTTCATAAACTATCCTCTCAGGTTCTGTGCGGCTTTGTAAACTTCGCTTTTTGAAAATGTGGTTTTTGCGCATGCAAGCTTTGCGGCTTCTTTAAGGGGCAGATTTTCGGTTTCCATTATTCCAATGCATTTTTGGGCAACATCGTCAAGGGTAAGTTCCTTTTCGGCTGCTTCAAAAACACCCCCTGCAACTACGAGAACAAACTCTCCTTTTGGACTGTTTTTGGTGTAGAAATCCAGCGCTTCGCCAACAGTGGTAAGCCATATCTCCTCGTGCAGCTTGGTAAGCTCCCTTGCTATTGTCAGGCTGCGGTCGGCGCCAAAATATTCTTTAAAATCCTTTAAAGTGTTAAGCAGCTTGTGAGGTGCTTCGTAAAATATCATTGTGCGTGTCTCGCCTTTAACCTGCTCCAGATGCTCAAGGCGCTGTTTTTTTGCTGTGGAAAGAAAACCTTCAAAGCAGAAGCGGCCTGTGTTCTGCCCGCTTACTGAAAGTGCGGTGATAACAGCACTTGGCCCTGTAATTGGGATAACGCGTATGCCGTTTGCGTGGGCCTGCTTAACCAGTATCTCGCCTGGGTCGCTTATGCATGGGGTGCCTGCGTCGCTGCACACAGCACAGCTTTCACCGCTGAGTACACGGCTTATAATATATTCTCCCTTGTCTTTAAGATTGTGCTCGTAATAGCTTATCATAGGCTTTTTGATGCCAAGGTGGTTAAGCAGTTTTACCGTAACGCGTGTGTCTTCGGCCGCAATAAAATCGGCAGATTCAAAGGCTTCACGCATACGAGCAGTCATATCATTAAGGTTGCCTATTGGTGTGGCAACAACGTAAATTACACCAGCCATAAAATACCTTTCTGTGCAAATAAAGTTTTGTTTGTCGATATTATTATGATACCACAAATGCTCCCATAAATAAAGCGGCATAGCCACAGGAATGCATAAAAATCTGCAACACCGCCGTTATTGTGCAGGTTATTGGTATGGCAGGCACAGCTGCAAAACCTACTGTTTCTGCACACAAAAAAATGCCCTCCCTGTTGGGAGAGCATTTATGTATCGATTAATTAAGCTTCGATAGCGCTCATTGGGCATGTGTCTGCGCAAGCACCGCAGTCAAGGCATGCGCCTTCGTCGATAACGTACTGACCGTCACCTTCAGAAATAGCACTTACTGGGCAGGAATCTGCACAAGCGCCGCAAGAGATACAAGCATCTGTAATTTTGTATGCCATAATTATTTCCTCCATTAAAATAACGTTATTTTAACCCTGTATGCAGGTTAAATCTGCATTTAATATAACATATAATCAAAAATTTATCAATACCTTTTTGGGCGGTTTTCACATATATTTTAAAGTTAGCTTGTGCTAATTATATAATTTTTAAGAATTATACCGCTTAAAACAGGGTGTAC
Source organism: Oscillospiraceae bacterium (assembly GCA_015067245.1). Classification (GTDB taxonomy): domain Bacteria; phylum Bacillota; class Clostridia; order Oscillospirales; family Ruminococcaceae; genus RGIG3102. Next base: position 10,957 of record SVMV01000024.1, read on the forward strand.
ACTTTAAAAAATTAAGCTTTATTCCTATAGTAATTCAAGGCAAAAACAGGCAAAAATTTATCCGCCATACAGCAGTGGTATGGCGGATATCTGCATTTTTGATAGTGTTGTCAAAATAAAACTTATGTCAAAAACAGTGCCGTTTTGCAGGCGATGTTTTTCTGTGCGGCACCCTGATAAGCTGCCTGATATTTTTGCTAATCTTCCAGTGCACGCAGTTCTTTTTCTACCTGCTGGTCTGCTGCGCTGCCCTTTTTGCTTGGGTGCACACGTTTAAGCACAGTGATTTCCTTAAGGTTAAACTCTTTTGGCAGACCGTCCTTGTTTTTGTCCAGACGCACCTTAAGCAAGCCTTTAAGCAGGTTTACTTCGGTAACAATGCCGTTGCCTTCGCCTGTTTTTACAAGACTGCCAACCCCAGGTGTAATGCTGTTAAGATATTCGTATGCAGGCTGTTCATAGCTTAAGCAGCACATAAGTCGGCCGCAGCTGCCGCTGATTTTGCTTGGATTAAGAGACAGTCCCTGTTCTTTTGCCATTTTGATGCTTACAGGTGTAAAGTCAGACAAGAAGCCGCTGCAGCAGAACTGTCGGCCGCAAACGCCAACACCGCCCATCATTTTGCTTTCGTCACGCACACCAATCTGGCGCAGCTCTATGCGTGTGCGGAACACCTGTGCCAGCTCTTTTACAAGCTCGCGGAAATCCACACGGCCGTCGGCTGTAAAATAAAACAGTACTTTACTGCGGTCAAAGGTATACTCCACGTCAATAAGCTTCATTTCAAGGCCGTGTTTTGCAATCTTTTCAAGGCAGATGTCAAAGGCCTTTTTTTCGTCCTTGCGGTTCTGCTGCATTTTTTCCACATCCTGTGGGGAAGCAATGCGTGTAACCTCTTTAAGTGGACGGATAATTTTATCGGCGCTTTCCTGATGCACGCCCTGCACACAAAGGCCGCATTCAAGACCTCGCGCAGTATCTACAATAACGTAGTCGCCCTTTTTTATATCAAAATCTTTTGGGTCAAAAAAATAAACTTTGCCCCCTGTTTTAAAACGGATACCTACAACTTTTGTCATATAATCTCCTAAAATCTGTGTTTATTTTTAACTTTAAGTATAATTTTTTATAAATCTACTTTGAGTAATTGTTTTGCTGCGTTATTTGCTGCTTTTAACCGATATAATAAAATTCTGCATTATAAGCCCAAGGTTTGCATTGCGCTCCATTGCATTTTTTGCGTCGGTTACAGCATTGAGAATATTTATATTGTTCTGGGACAGCTTGCTGCCGCAGATATATTCTATATCTTTCAAGAAAAGGGTAAACTCCTCTTTCTTTTTGTTAAAGCCGTAAAGCAGCTTTGCCAGTGCATACTTGTCGGCACTGTTTATATATTTCTGTGCTTCCAGCGCTTTTTGCAGAATTTCGAACCGCTTTGGGTTTTCCAGCGCAGCTTTAACCATGCCTATGTTACCGCTGTAAATTTTTATAAGCTCGTCCTTTTCAGTGCGGTTTACATTGGCAAAATACTCTTTGCATTCCGCCATGGTGGGCTGCACAAGGGAATATACCTGACAGCGCGAACGTATGGTGGAAAGAATTTTTGATGTGTCTGTGGTTGTGAGGATATAGGTGATATCGTCCTTTGGCTCCTCAAGGTTTTTAAGCAGAGCGTTTGCAGAAGAAAGGTTAAAATTTTCGCAGTTTTCTATTATAACAACCCTTTTTTCGCCGCCAAGGGAAGAAAAGTTTACGTTTTCGTTTATTGCACGCACGCTGTCAACCTTTATCTGCCCCGACGCACCGCTGCCGCGGATAATCTGCACCTGGCCGTGTGCGTTTTGCTCTATAAGGTGAAAGCTGTCTTTGTCTGCTCCTATAATATCTGCCGCCAGAAGTCTGGCAAAAAAGTTGGCACCGCAGCCTTCTTTGGCAAAAATAAGCACAGCATGACTAAGCTTGGCGGATTTTATCCTTTCCTCCAAGCTTAGTCTGATATTTTTATTACCTGTAAAGCTGTTTATAAACATTATGCTTTTTCAAATCTGTCAACATCAAGCACAAATATTGTTGCGCCGCCAACAGTAACTTCCAGCGGGAAGGATGTTGTCACACCAATGCCGTATGTAGCTGTGGATGGAACAATTTCTTTTCTCTGGCGGGAATGTTCTTTGATAATTTCAATTGCGTGGTCAACCTTTTCGTCTTCTGTACCGATGATAAGGGTGATGTTGCCGCTCATAAGAAAGCCGCCCTGTGTTGCAAGCTTTGTTACGGAATATCTTTCCTTTGTCAAAGCGTGGGAAACTTCCTGTGAGTCCTCTTTATTGATAATAGCCAGAATAAGTTTCATAAACTTACCTCCTTTGCTGATAAAATTCTTTGTTAAAAGCCTTGGCTTTTATAAAATTATATTACCACTTTTGCGTGAGAATTTCCACTAAAAATTGTGTTAATTTGGCGCAAAAGCATCAAGCAGATACTGTTTTACAGGCAGCATGGCATTCTGAGCCATGGAAAGGCATCTTACACCTTTTTCTATGTAGGTTTTTGCACTTTCAAAATCTGCTGCACTTTCGCCGCACACGCTTACTTTTATGTCATATCTGTTGGCATTTTGCACCACCATTTCTATCAGCTTTACAACTGCAGGGTGGTGAGAATCAAAATATCGTGCCGCATTGGTGTTTATGCGGTCTGCCGCCATTACATACTGGGTAAGGTCGTTGGTGCCGATAGAGAAAAAGTTTACATATTTTGCAAGGCTGCCGCTGATAAGTGCTGCCGCAGGGGTTTCTATCATAACACCCCAGTTTATGCGGTCACGGGCAATAATACCCTCTTTAAGCAGGCGTTCCTTAACTTCTTCAACCATTGTAAAATAATCGGTTATATCACTTTCCACCGCAACCATAGGCAGCATTACATTAATCTGACCGCAGCGGTCTGCCGCAACCAGCAATGCCTCTATCTGTGTTTCAAAAATCTCCCTGTGTGTATACATCAAACGCACGCCACGCATACCCAAAGCAGGGTTTGGTTCTTTTTCCAGCTGCAGACGCTCCAGCGGTTTGTCTGCGCCGATGTCAAAGGTGCGTATGGTTATCTCTTTGTCTTTGGCCGCCCGTATGCACTCGCTGTAAAAGCGAATCTGGCTGGCAAGGGACAAGTCGTAAACTGTGCTCATAAACAAAATTTCGCTGCGCACAAGGCCAATGCCTTCGGCACCGTTGTTTATGGCAAGGGTGATATCCTTAGGGTCGTTGCAGTTGGCATAGATTTTAACCTCCTGGCCGTCAGGAGCAACCACCTTTGACTGACGTATTTTGTCAAGCATGACGCTGTCACGCTGTTCGCGTTTCATCTTGTGGTGAAACAATGCCACCGTTGCCTCGTTAGGCACAATGAATATTTCCCCTGTATAGCCGTCCAGCGCAACCTGGCGGGAGTCGTTAAGAGGGTTTAAAATCTCGCTGTCCACACAGCATACAGACGGAATGCCCATTGTGCGCGCAATAATGTTTGCGTGGTCGTGGTAAGAGCCAGCAGCGGTGATAAAGCCCATGGCATATTTGCGGTCGATGGAAGCAAGGTCGCTTGGCAGAATTTCGTCTGCAACCACAACACATGGCTCGGTAAGCTTAAAGCGTTCGCGGTTTTTGCCGTCCAGAATATCAATAACCCTTGTAAGCGCATCCCGTATATCGCTGGTGCGCAGAGAAAGATAGCCGTCATTTATGGCCTTTACCCTTGCGCAGTATTCTTCCATTGCAAGCTCAACCGAATGTGCTGCGCCTTCACGCTGGTCGATATGGTTGTAAACCATGGTTTTAAGGCCGTTGTCGTCCAGCATCATAACCTGAAAATTAAGTATGTCCCTGTGGTCTTTGGAAGAGTTTTCCATAAGGGTTTTAATCTCATCCTTTGCCAGAATAATGGCGGCATCAAACAGAGCTTTTTCGCGGTGAGGTGCCAGCACCACACGTTTAAAGCCTGCTATGCGTCGGTTTACTATTTTTATTTTGGCCAGAGTGAGACCGCCAGAAGCGGGAGTTCCTACAAATTTTACCATCCGGAACCTCCTTTTGCTGTATTGTTTGTATATCTGCAAAAACAATTTGCAGATATAGCTGTTATATTACTGATTTAAGCAAAGAAAGATATATATTTTTGATATCCTTTTCGCTTATTTTATCCAAAAGTTTTTTAAGGGTTTTGCTGTCTTCGCCCAGCTTGTCAAAAAAGCCTGCATACTGGGTTTTAGGTGCCGCCTTTATAAGCTGCGGAAGGTTTTCTGCCGTATAAACGTCGCCTATATACAGGTCGGCCGCTGCCATTGCCCCTTCCAGAACAGCAAGAAATTTATCGTCCATTGTCTTTGGATTTTTTCGCTCGGTGCGGTTGTATATTTCAGCAGCCAGCTTTACGGTTGGATGCCTGTCATAAACATGCTGGCATTTTTCCATAAGCCGCATACCAAATGCTGTATACATTTTATCGGTTTCGCCTTTTTTAAAGGCATAGGCTTTGCCATCCAGCCTGTCAAAAGCCTTGTAGGCATCAAGATAGCCCAAATCTATATTGCGCTTTGCTGTTTTGGGGTTGAACTCCAGAATATTGCCCAAATCGTGCCAGCAGCATATATTTGTCTCTTTTATATGGGCGTGCTCCTGGCCCAGAGGCCTGTCAAAGCCAAGGCTGTCCAGGTCCACCGCCACAATCTCGTCTGCACCCATACGGGCAGCCAGACGTTTTGGCAGATTGTCGTAAAAACCGCCGTCGATATATTTTTCACCGTCTATGGTTCTTGGGCGCAAAAACGGAGCAAAAGCACTGGAAGCCAGCATATAGTCTGCAAGTTTACCCTGCGGAATTTCGTCTATAGTAAGCTCCAGAGGGGTTTTAGTGTGGGCATTTACCGTAACCAGCCCATATCTGCAGCTTGAAGCGCGCACCTTGTCTTCGTCAACAAAGCGCACAATCATATTCTCAAGGGGAGCAAGGCTTACACCGCCATTGGCGGCAAAATCCCTGATAAAGTCCAGCGTCTCTTTTGACAGCACCTTGTCTGGAATATCCATAACATCACGGTCGTCAATGGAAAGCCACATGCTTTTGGCCACGTCAAACTGGTCCAGCGCTATAAGGGTGCCGTTGAGACTGCCCACAGAAGTGCCTGTTACAATATCAAACCTGTAACCCATTTCTGTAAGAGCCTGCCACGCACCTATGTGATAAGAACCGCGTGCGCCGCCGCCTGCCAGTACCAATGCTTTTGGCATATACATTCCCCCTTTATCTTTGCTTAGTAATGTATATTAAAAACAGATGATATTAATGCGATGTGTGTTGTAAGCTGTGTTGAAACTGTAATATATTCTGCACCTTAAAAAGCAAAATATATCCCCATTTTTATTTTATCACATTATGCTTGTACTGGCAAGAAAACATAGTTAAAGATACAATCTTTTATATGTTATATTTCTTGCATAAAAAATGTCATTCAATTCTGTTAAATCCAAAAAGAATGACATTTTTATGCTATTTGATTATCTGTTTAAAAATCTTTGTTATCCTGCAGTTTTTTAAAGAATTTATCCTGTTCGTCCTCTTCCCACTGGCTTGTATAAAGGTGATAGTACGCGCCGCCTTTGCGCAGCAGCTGGCGGTGGGTGCCCATTTCGACAATTCTTCCCTCGTCCACAAGGATAATTATATCCGCATTTTTAACGGTGGACAGGCGGTGGGCAATGATAAAGCTGGTTTTATCCTTAAGCAGATCGGCAGTCATGGCATTGATAAGCTGTTCGGTTTTGGTATCAACCGAGCTGGTTGCTTCGTCCATAACCATAATTCTGCCGTCGGCAAGTATTGCCCTTGCAATGCTGATAAGCTGTTTCTGGCCTGTGGAGAGCTTGTCGCCGCCCTGGCCTATGTCGGTGTTGTAGCCCTCGGGCAGTTTTTGGATAAAACCGTGTGCCTGGGCACGTTTTGCCGCTGCAACAACCTGTTCCATGGTGGCATCAGGCTTTGCATACTTTATATTCTCAAGCACTGTGCCGCTGAAAAGATGGGGCGACTGCAGCACATAGCTCAGCTGACTTTCCAGCCACAGCAGGCTGCGGTTGCGGTAATCAACGCCGTCTATAAGAATTTTGCCCTTTGTAGGCTCAAAAAAGCGGCATACCAGATTGACCAAGGTGGACTTGCCAGCCCCTGTTGCCCCAACAATGGCAACACAGGTGCCTGCTTCTATTTTAAGGTTAAAGTTTTCCAGCACATATTTATCGCTGTCGGGGTATTTAAAGCTTACATCGCAAAACTCGATATCCCCCTTTATCTTCTCCCAGTTATGCGGTTTGGCGTTGTAGATATCGCCGTAAATATTTTTCACCTTTTCACTGTCGTCCACTGCCACAGTTGCGTCCATAAGTCTGTTTACCCTTTCCACATTTGCCTGCAGCGACACGGTGTTGTTAAGGCACTGGCAAAGCTCCTGCACAGGCCCAAGGATAGAAAATGTATAGCTGATAAATACCGCAAGGGTACCAACGTCAAGAGCCATATTTTCCACCATAGGCACGCTTACGCTTATAACCAGCGCAACGCACATACTTGCCAAAGCGGCGATTACAGGCATAAAGGTGCGTTCCAGATTGCGCACGCGCATGGTTCGGCGCTGCATCTCGCGGTTTATCTCGCCAAATTCGTCCATGATAAGCTGTTCGCCTGCAAGGCTTTTTACCGTCTGTGCACCTGTTATATATTCGTTGTAGGCAGCAGTAACCTTGCTGTGCTGTTTTCTGGCTTCGCGGTTAAGCACAATAAGGCGGCGCTGCACATAGGCGGTGATAACCCCCAGCACAAGCACCACAAGGGTAACAATAAGCCCAAGCTTTAAATCCAGCACCAGCATATTTACCAGTATAAAAACAAGGTAAGAGCTTTGGAACACTATCATTGCCAGACGCCAGCTGAACATACCGCCCATACTGTTGGTATCATTCATAACTCTGGCAAGTATAAAGCCAACAGGTGTAACGTTAAAGTATTCTATAGACAGCTCCTGTATATGGCGGTACAGCTTATAGCGCATATCACGGCCCACGCCCATTTCGATAACAATGGCCTTTTGGGAATAAACAACCGACCCCCAGCCCTGAATAACCGCAAGCAGAACAAATACAGCAGTAAAAAGCACAAGACCGTCGGTGGTGCGCAGCTGGATAAAATTATTGATGGCATATTTTGTCATCAGCGGAAAAAAAGCGTCAAAAAAGGCTGTAAAAACGCAGGTAAACATAAGCCACGCCAGTTCTTTTTTGTAAGGCTTTAAAAAAGGAAATATGCGCTTCCATTCTTCAATATTAAATTTATCCGCCAAAGCGTGTTCTTCATACATCCTCTTCACCTGCCTCTGCCTGAGTTTTTTCGATAATATCCTGCTGGATTTTTACAATTTCACGGTAGATACCATCTACATTTGCAAGGTATTCATGGCTGCCCTGCTGCACAATTCTGCCTTTATCCAGCACAAAAATGGTATCTGCCTGCATAAGGGTATTTACACGCTGGCCGATAATAACACAGGTCAAGTCCTTTGTATGTGCGGCAAGGTTTGCACGGATTGCCTTGTCGGTAACTGCATCAACTGCCGAAAGGCTGTCGTCAAACATAAGCACATTTGCCCCCGTGTATATTGTTCTTGCAATTGCAACACGCTGCTTCTGCCCGCCCGAAAGGGTGACACCTTTTTCGCCCACAATTGTATCATAGCCATCACGGAAAGATAAAACGCTGTCGTGTATGCAGGCAATTTTTGCCGCCTGCTGCACCCTGCCGAAATCTATATCCTTGTCGGTAATTGCAATATTCTCTTTTATTGTTTTGCTGAACAAAAACGGTTCCTGCATTACAAGGGATATGTTGCGGCGCAAATCCTTAAGATTGATATCCTTTACATCAACACCGTCAATGGTTATTCTGCCCTTTTGCGGTGTGTAAAAACGGCACAGCAAAGCCAGCATTATGCTTTTTCCGCTGCCCGAAGCACCCAGCACCGCAACGGTCTGGCCTTTTTTTATGGTGAGGGATAGCCCCTCAAAAACTGTTAAATTGTCAAAGGCAAAGTGAACATCCTCAAAAACAATTTCCTTTTCAAAGCTGAATGGCACACCGCTTTCATAGTCTTCCAGCGGTGCATCGGTAATCTCGGCAATGCGGCCAAGGGCAACCGTGGCTTTGGAAAGGTCGCCGATAATTCTGCCAAGGGAGCGTATAGGCCAGCTTAACATACCGTTAAAGGCCATAAAGGACACCATATCCCCTGTGGTAACCTGGCCCTTAACCGCAAGAACGGTGCTGGCGCAAAGCACAAGTATAACCTGAAAAACTGTAAGGATATCTCCCCCCGCCCAGAACACTGCCAGCAAATCCCCCACCTTTACCCAACGGTCGGTAAACTCCTGGTTCTGCGCGCCAAATCGGTCCAGTTCCCATTTCTGCCTGCCAAAAGCACGCACAACACGGGGAGCCGAAAGGTTTTCCTGGGCAAGCGCCTGCAGGTCACCTTCTGCTTCGTCGGCATAGGTAAATTCTTTTGCTATTTTTTTGTTGAAAGCCACCGAGAACACACTTATGGCAGGTACACTTATAAAGCTGATAAGGGCAAGTTTTATGCTTATGCCAAACATAAACCAATAGGCAATGGCAATTTTTGCCACAACCCTTGCCAGCTGGGTAAATTCCACCACAAAGTTGCGCACAAGGTCAATATCGCTGGAGCAGCGCTGGATAATATCACCTGTTCTTACCGATTTGTGATATCCAAAGGAAGCCATCTGCAGATGGTCAAAAATGCTCTGGCGCATATTGTAGCCAAGGTTTTCGCCAAGGTTGTGGCTGGAGTACAATCTGCCCATTTCGCACACAGCGGTCATTATTGCAACAAAGGCAAAAACGCCGATAATCACATAAAGATGCTGCAGCAGAAACTCTCTGCCTCCCAGCTTTTCTATATAATCTATGGCAGCTCTGGGCAGGTCAAAAGGTGCGGTGCCCATAACACTGTCCACCGCAACGCCGATAAGCTTTGGCCCCAGAAATTCAAAAAAGGCACCGAATACAATAAAAATTACCGCTGCCCATATAAATTTCCAGCTGCCCTTAAGCTGCTTTAAAAGATATCTGAAACTTCGTTTTTTCTCTGACATAAAAACCTCGCAGTTTTACGATTTTCATTTATATTTCATCTGTATTTTAACATATAATTTGACCAAAACAAATATATATGCTAAAATAAATTGATTATAATGAATAATTATGTTTGAATTTATATAAAGTTTAAAAGAAAGGCAAAAATATGGGTAGCATTCAGATTTTTATCCCTTCCCTTAACCCTGATTCTAAGCTGCTTGGCGTTGTTGACGCCCTTGTTGAACAGACCGATTTTGACATTGTTGTGCTGGACGACGGCAGTGATGACGCTCATCGCAGTATTTTTGAACAGATTAAAGAAAAACCCCGCTGCACCACACTGCGCCACCACGTTAACCTTGGCAAAGGCCGTGCTCTTAAAGACGGTTTTAACTATGTTTTGAATACATATCCCGACAGCATTGGCGTTGTTACCGTTGACGGTGACGGCCAGCACGCAACAAAGGACATTATTGCCTGTGCCGCTGCGCTTATGGCAAATCCAGACAGCCTTGTGCTTGGCAGCCGTGACTTTGACCAGAGCAATGTGCCTGCAAAAAGCGAACTTGGCAACAAAATTACCCGCAAAACAATGAAGCTTTTGTGCGGCATTGACATTCCTGACACACAGACAGGCCTGCGCGGTATAAGCCGTGAATTTATGAAGGTGCTTATGAACACCAGCGGCGAACGCTTTGAGTTTGAAACAAATATGCTGCTGGCTGCCAAGGAATGCGATATTCCTTTTAATATCGTGCTTATCGACACTGTTTATATTGATGACAATGCAACCAGCCATTTTCACCCAATCAGAGACAGCATAAAGATTTATTCCATCTTTGCAAAATTTTTGTTCTCATCTCTTTCCAGCAGCCTTATTGACATTTTGATGTTTACTGTCTTTGTGGCAATGCTGCGCGGTGTAAGCCCTGCTTATTACATTTACATTGCAACAGCACTGGCAAGGGTTATCAGTGCTGTGTACAACTTCAATATGAACAAGCACACTGTATTCCGCAACAAAGACAAGGACAAATGGATTGCCGTGCGCTACTTTAGCCTTTGTGTTGTACAGGCAGTTGCTTCTGCCCTGTGTGTAAAAGGTCTCTTTACACTTATCGCTGGCAAACTGGGCGAAAGCGTTATCAAAATTGTGGTTGACACAATCCTGTTCTTTATCAGCTTTGGTATACAGAGAGAATGGGTTTTTAAAAAGAGTAAAAAATCATAAAAGTAAAAGGGCTCCTGCAATCCACAGAGTATTGTCTGGAAGCCCTTTTTGTTAACTGTATCTTTAAGACGAGGAATTTTTATGCCAACAGAAAGAATTTTTCAAGCAATACTGCTTGCCCTTTCGCTGTGGGGATATGTGCAGCTTTTAAGCTGTAAAATCAAGCCAGAGTTTGCCATCGGCGTTGTTTTCTCCGCCATTGGCAGCATAATGTTTTTTGCAGGCATTGCAGATATTATGCCTTTGGCAGCAAATGCAATTATTGCCTGCGGAATTGTATGCCTTGCAATCTGTCTGATTAAACGCATAAGCATAAAAAACATCATAACACCAGGCACTGTATTTTTTGCGCTTTTATGTCTGTTTTTTGTGTATATTCTTCACGGACAGATTTTTATTGAGCAGGACAACTTTACACACTGGGCCGTTGTATCCAGAGTACTTATAAGAGAAGACCGTTTTCCTTTGCCGACAGACAGCAATATCTGGTTTCCTTCCTATCCGCTTGGCAGCTCTTCGTTTATATATTTTATCTGCAGTGCCCTGAAGGGCGACAGTGAATGGCTGCAGATGCTGGCACAGGCAATGCTGATGTGCGGCACAACCTGTTCTCTTTTTGCTTTTGCAAAGGATTTAAAAGGGTATATCCTTTCTGCAGCTACAGTATTGTTTTCTCTGTGCTGCAATATTGAATTTACCGAGCTGCTGGTTGACACCCTGCTGCCTGCAGTGGCTGTTGGTGCTGTCGCATTTTGTATATATTATAAAGATGAGCTGTCTGATAAGCTGTTTTACACAATCCCTTATCTGATATTTCTTATGAGCATAAAAAATAGCGGCGTGTTTTTTGTTGCTGTTGTTATATGCTACTGCCTTGTGTTTACCCAAAAAACTCCCCGTAGCATTGCAAAACTGGCAGTCTGCATTGCTGCCCCTGTTTTTACACTGCTGTTGTGGCAAAACCGTGTAAAACTATTGTTTGAAAACGGCCTTACAACCAAACATTCCATGACCTTTGAAAATTTCAGCCAGGTTTTTGGTGATAAAACCGCCGAAGATGTAAACACCATTGTTTCTGCTTTTGGCAGCGAGATGTTCTCTCTGTCCAACCGCTTTATCTTTATTATCTTACTGCTGTCAGTATTACTGGTTGCAAACCACCTTGTGCTGAAAACCCCTGACAGATATCTTAACCATATCTGTATATTGTCCATCATTACATATATCGGTTATCAGCTTGGCAATCTGGGCATGTATCTTTTTACAATGCCTACAGTAGAAGCTGTGGGGCTGGCCTGCTATGACCGCTATCACAAATCGGTGCTTTTGTTTATCGCCGCCATTGTTTGCGCAGGTGTGCTAAGGTCAAATCTTTTTAATGCCAAACGCTCTGGCAATACAGCTTCATGGATTACGGGTGCATTGGCTGTCGCTGGTTTATATATGTTTTTAAACCCTATGTTTTTTATGTACAGCCAGCAGCCTATATTGCAGGAAAACGACCG
>SVMV01000025.1 GCA_015067245.1 Oscillospiraceae bacterium
CGAAGCACGTTATGCTCGTCTTAAAGCTTCCTTCCCAGAAAAAGCTGAACGTCTCTTCGTTGCTAACGAAAAAGCAGCTAACGAAAGATTTGACTACCTCACAAGACTTATCGAACTCTACAAATAATCTTTAAACAAGATATTGTTTGTAAGTTTACAGTTTAAGTGATAGGGCTTATCCATGGAAAACTAAACAAAACAATAAGGGCTTGTCCACACGGACAAGCCCTTTGTTTTTGCGCAAATATCAATTTTAAATAAAAATGTCATTCTGAGCTACAGCGAAGAATCTCGCGGCCTATTCACAATTGTGTAAACCGCCTGCCTGCAAAAAACAGAGAGATTCTTCGGGTGCAATGCACCCTCAGAATGACTTTTGATTATTTATTATCCAGAAACTACATTCCCGCCTGCTGTTTCATCTTTTCCCATTTGATTTCACGGTAGAATGCCGCACCTGCTGCTTCAGCGTAAGGGCGCAGGAACAGATATCCTATGCCAAGTGTGATTGCGCTGAGCAGGCTCCAGCCGATAAAACTGATTTCCAGACAGAACAAACGCCATTTGTTGCCCTTCATAAGTTCTTTGGATGCAGTCAACGCTTCGCGGCCTGTCATATCAGGGTTCTCGTAAAGTATGTAAGGCGCCATTGCGTATGAATAGCTTGCAATAATACCAGGAACAATAAACAAAAATGTCCACAGTATAATAAACAAACTTTTTAAGAAGCGCATAACAAACGCTCTTTTAAAATGCTTGAACTGGCTGAACAGATCTTCCACCTTTGGACTGTTGCGGTTGATAAGGTTAAGGTTAAACTTTGCATAGCCCATTGATACTGCACCGCCGATTATGGTCATGACAATTGCATAAGCTATTGCAATAACAGATACTGTTGCCAGTGCCATAAGCAGAAATGCCGCAAGGCCAGGTTCTGCCGCAAGGCCTGTTGCTGCCTGTTCTGCAGTTTCTCCGTTTACAGAAACACTGCCGCTGCCGCCCGAATAGATAATGCTGCCTCCAAGCAGATAGGCGATAAAGCCTGTGCCCACAGCAACCAGCCAGTTGCCTTTAAGGGCTTCCCTTGCCATTTTTCTGAAATCTGCCGCTTTAAGCATAAAATCACTCCTTTACATATACTTTTTCTTAGCTATATTAATCACGATAATTGTGTTTATTTTGTGTTTATCTGCCAGCTTTTTTTCTGTTTTCAACTACATAATACCACACACAGCACAACAGTGTAAACAGCGACACCGCCAGTGACGGATAGAAGCCTTTTGGTGTGTAAATCATCTCGATTGTATTGTCACCACTATGTACATAAAATCCCATAAGATTGTTAAGCATGCGGTGTTTTGTGACCTTTTGTCCATTCACTTTTATTGTCCAGCCATCATCAAAAATCACGCTTGCAGCAACAAACTGATTGTCAGTGTCGCTGTTTATTGATGCGGTTATTTTATTGCGCTGCTGCACAATATTCTGCGCTCCGTTTGCCTGTGCAATCAGCCCTGCAGCATTAAGCGCATTATAGTCAACACTGCCATCTGCCATAAATACATTTATGCCTGTTGCATCCACAATATACTGCCCCACATCATAGCTGTAGCTTTGTGGTTTATTTATTGTTTTGCATATAAGCGGAAAGACTGCTGTTTCCACCTTTTGCACCACCTGATGCTTAAGGGTATATTTTGCACCAAGCATCGAAACAAGCACATCGTTATCCACAGGGCGCAGCACATTTTCCTTAAAGCTTTCAAACTCGTTTTCAGTAAGTGACGTAAATGCACGGTACATTTCATTATATCCGTGCTGGAACACCGTATTTTCGGTGTAGTCCACATCTTCAAACTGATTTTTTATATTGAATATTCGGTAAAATCCATCTTCTTCTATGGTGGCAAGCTGGTCGGCAACTATATTGTACTGCCGTGCAAAATTGTCCGCAGGCTGTTTTGCCAGCATCTCGTAGTTTTTGCCCACAAGCAGATACGCATTAAGCGCCATATCCCCAACCATAACAAGTGCCATAAGCAGCACAAAAATATTTTTATCGCAGATTTTATATATAAGCACAAGCAGCACAACTGCCGCAGCAATTATAAAAGTAAAAGCAATCTTAATTCTGCTTACGGCTGTAAATTTAACAGCAAGCACACAAACCAATATCAAAACCGCACCTGCAAAGGATGCAAAATTTCTGCGCTCTGTTTTTGTTTCAATTTCACAGCAGCCTTCAAAGGCCTTCCACAGCGCAAAGAAAACAAGGATATATGTAAAACGGTAAGGAAATGCATTTGGTGCCGCAAACATGTGCCACACCTTGTTAAGCGGCACAAACCAGCAGCTTAACACCAAAACCGCTGCCACAAACAAATCGGCAATTTTTTCTTTGGCAGACACTTTATTGACAAACCATTTAGCAAAAAACAGCACCAGTGCTGCGCTGCCGCAATAGATAAACGGTGCGCTGATATTGCCCACGCTGTCATAGCTGCCGATAAACATTTTATAAATCAAATCGCCAAAACCAAATGCAAATATTCTTTCGTCAGGTATTGTAAATTTGCCCTGCAGCAGTGCAAAAACTGTAGGCACCAGCAGCCATGCTGTAAGCCCCACCGAAACTGCCGCCGCCCTTGCAAGAGCAAAAAATGTTTTTACAGCCTGCTTTGCATCAGCGATTTTTATGCAGTTGTGTACAAACATCAGGGCACAGAAAATTCCAACCATATATGCCATATAATAGTTGGAAATTATCATAAAGCTGAAGGCAATTACAAAATTGAGGCAGGATTTGCCGTCAAATATATCAAGCAGAAAACCTGCAATAATCGGCAGCATAAAGTAAACATCGCCCCACAGCAGATGGTAGCTTAAAACCACCATATATGACGACAAGGCATACACAACACCAAAGGCTGTTGCCATAAGTTTGCTGCAGTTTGGTTTAACCTTCTGCACAAACCAGCTGAATGCCATTGATGCCAAGCCAAAACGCAGCAAAATCATAACTGCAATTGGTATTTCTATCCTGTCAGATGGGAACAAAAACACCAGCAAGTTTAAAGGGCTGGTAAGATAATATGTAAATATGCCAAAAAAATTGCCGCCCAAAGCTTTGGAAAAGCTGTAAAATATGCCGTTTTCCAGCATAGAGTTGCGGTAGTACAGCAAAAATGCACTGTACTGGCTGGAAAGGTCATTTATAAGTATTGACCATTGTGTAAAGATGCCGTTGCAAAGATATGCAGCCATCATAACAGCTATCGGCACAGCAAAACTCACCAGATAAAGCAATGCGCTATTATATTTTAAAGAAGATTTTTCTTTAACTTTAATCATATTTTTCCTTATAACTGCCAATAAATTTAACCACAGCAGTTTGTTTATTTTATAATTTGTAACACTGGTTAAAGCCAAATTGTTATGGCGCTGTTATACTCCAGTTTATAGGGGCAAGGCCGTTTTTCTGCAGATAGTCATTGGCCTTTTTAAAATGGCCACAGCCAAAGAAGCCACGGTATGCAGAAAGAGGGCTTGGGTGCACTGTCTGCAGTATAAGATGTTTTGGATTGGTTATCAGCTTTGCCTTGCTTTTTGCATTGCTGCCCCAAAGCAGAAATACGCAAGGTTCTTCTTTTTTGTTGAGAGATGCGATAACAGTGTCTGTAAAAGTTTCCCAGCCGCAGGTTTTGTGGCTTTGGGGCTGATTCTGGCGCACTGTAAGCACAGTGTTAAGCAGCAATACTCCCTGGTCTGCCCAGCTTTGCAGATATCCGTAGTTTTTAGGCATAGTAATGCCAAACTCATCTTCAATTTCCTTGTACATATTCAAAAGGCTTGGGGGCGGCATAACACCCGGCTTAACCGAAAAGCTCATACCGTGGGCCTGACCTGGATTGTGATAAGGGTCCTGCCCCAAAATAACAACCTTTGTGTTTTTAAAGCTGGTTGCCTTTAAAGCGTTGAATATATCGTACATATTTGGATAAACAATCTGTGTGGAATATTCTTTTTTAAGAAATTCACGGATGGCAAGGTAGTAAGGTTTTTCAAATTCACCTTTCAGCACAATATCCCAGTCGTTGCCTAAATTAACCATAAAATCACCTTTAAATATAAATATCTTAAATTTTATTATACTACATTTTCCCTGCGCTTATCAACTTACCTTACTCTTTGCGAATTGTATATGTATAATACATTTGATGTTACGCTTTTCTGTATTCAAACAATCTGTACAGTTTTTTCGAAAAACCGCCCGCATACAATTTTTCAAAGATATATTTTTCAATCCCTGTCAGTTCATCTATATATTTCTGCGGAATCATTATATGCTCTTTTACATAAATAAACTTATCATTCTGCAACAGTTCTGGGGTATCCATACCATAAACCTGCGTAACACCCACATCATTTATCGGGTTTTTATACTTTGACATTCTGGCTGCCAAAATAGTGTAACAATCCATCAATAAAGAAATTTGCTGAAAATGCACACACAACCTTGCTGTTAATTCCTGCAATTCTTTAAAGGTCAGATACATGCTTACACCTTCCATAACAATAACAGCTTTTTTGTTTTCAGGAATACTGGTCAGCCAGTCATCATATCTCACATCTCCTGCAATCATCTTATAATCAGAAGATTCAGAATAATATCTTTTTCTTTCTTCAATTACATGGGGAAAATCCACATCATACCATTTATGCTGCATAGTGCCCACACGCAGAACTCTGCTATCCATACCACATCCAATATGTATAACCACCGTATCATCTTTATCCTTCATCTGCTTTTTCACCCATTCATCAAACACAGCAGAGCGCACCCCCATATAGTACGCAAGCCATTTTGAGCTGGATTTTCCTTTTAGCGCAAATGTCTCTTTATCCCATATTTCTTCTGCTTTTTTGTCTTTCAGTATAATTCCTTTTTTACTCACATACGCTTTGCCATACAAAGGAATATATAATGTTTTATTTACGCTGTCCATATACTCACCTGCAAATTTTTATTTCTGTCTAAATTATAACCTATGCAATATTTTCAGGCAATAAAAACACAAACAAAAATGTCATTCCGAAAACGATAACTGTCTTCAGAATGACATTTTCCAATTTAACAAAAATATTTTCAACTAATCAAACATATCTTTAATTTTCTTAAAGAAACCTTTTCTCTGTTCGTAGTTGTCGTCCTTAAGGGTTGCCTCAAATGCTTCCAGTGCTTTGCGCTGTTCGCGTGTAACCTTTTTAGGAATTTCCACGTTAACGGTTACATACTGGTCGCCGCGTCCGATGCCGTTAAGATATTTGATACCCTTTTGTCTCAAACGGAACACTGTGCCGCTCTGTGTGCCTTCTGGCACTTTATACTGCACCTTGCCGTCGATTGTAGGCACCACAATTTCGTCACCCAGCACAGCCTGGCTGTAGGTGATTGGCACCTCTACAAATACGTTGTATTTTTCGCGCTTGAACACTGCATCAGGTTTTACAGAAACAACGATAATTACATCGCCCTGTGCGCCGCCGTTTGTGCCCATATCACCTTCGCCGCGCAGTGCAAGGCTCTGTTCGTCATCTATACCTGCAGGAATGTTAACCTCTTTTTTAACCTGTACACTTACGCGGCCGTTGCCACGGCATTTTTGGCAAGGTTCTTTAATAATTTTGCCTTTGCCGCCGCATTTTGGACAAGGTCTTGCATTCTGGATAACACCAAAAGGTGTTCTCTGCTGCTGCATAACCTGGCCTGAACCATGACAGTCTGGGCAGGTTTCAGGCTGTGTGCCATTTTTTGCACCTGTGCCATGACAGTCAGGACAGGTTTCCTGACGGTTGATGGTAACAGTTTTTTTGCAGCCATGCGCTGCTTCCATAAAGGAAATTGTAAGGCCGATATGCACATCGCCGCCTCTGCGTGGTGCGTTAGGATTGCGTCTGCCACTGGTTCCGCCAAAACCGCCAAAACCGCCGCCACCACCAAAGAAGCTGCTGAATATATCGTCAAGGTCAATGCCTGCGCCGCCAAAACCGCCGCCGAAGCCACCGCCAAAGCCGCCGCCTGCACCAAAGTTAGGATCTACACCTGCGTGACCGTAAGTATCGTATTTCTGTTTTTTGTCCGCATCGGAAAGAACTTCGTAAGCTTCGTTAACTTCCTTAAAGTTTCTTTCTGCTTCTGCGTCACCAGGGTTTAAGTCTGGGTGATATTTTTTTGCTTTTTTTCTGTATGCAGATTTGATTTCGGCATCGCTTGCGGATTTTTCAACCCCAAGCACCTCGTAATAATCTCTTTTGTCTGCCACTTTTTTGCCCTCGCAATTTTATAATGTGTGTGTTTATTTTTACAATATAGCAGCTGCACAAAAGCCGCTGCTTTTGCTTATAATCAGCAATTGGGCGGAAAGATTTTCCGCCCTTTTGCCGTTTAAGCTTTTAACATTTATAAGGTATTTTAATGTGGTTCAGCAATTAGTTAACATCTGTGAAGTCAGCATCCACAACGCCGTCATCTGCTGGGCCCTGCTGCTGTGCGCCGCCCTGTGCCTGCTGCTGTGCCTGTGCTGCCTGCTGGTAGAGTTTTTCGCTCATAGCGTGGAGAGAAGATTCCAAAGCTTTCATTTTGTCTTTGATTTCTTCAAGGTTGCCGCCTTCGATTGCTTTTTTAAGGTCATCCTTTTTAGCTTCTGCTTCAGCTTTTTCGCTGTCGCCGATTTTGCCTTCAAGGTCTTTAATCATTTTTTCTGTCTGGTAAACCATGCTGTCTGCCTGGTTTTTTGTTTCGATTTCTTCGCGGCGTTTTTTGTCTTCTTCTGCAAACTGTTCTGCTTCTTTAACAGCTTTTTCGATGTCTTCTTTGGACATGTTTGTGGAAGAAGTGATTGTGATGGACTGCTGTTTGCCAGTGCCAAGGTCTTTTGCAGAAACGGAAACGATGCCGTTTGCGTCGATGTCGAATGTTACTTCGATCTGTGGGATGCCTCTTGGTGCTGGAGCAATGCCATCAAGGTGGAAGATACCAAGGGATTTGTTGTCTCTTGCCATTTCTCTTTCGCCCTGAAGAACGTTAACTTCTACAGATGGCTGGTTGTCAGCAGCTGTGGAGAAAATCTGGCTTTTCTTTGTTGGAATTGTTGTGTTTCTTTCGATAATTTTTGTAGAAACACCGCCGTATGTTTCGATACCAAGAGAGAGTGGTGTTACGTCAAGGAGGAGGATGCCTTTAACATCGCCGCCGAGAACGCCGCCCTGGATTGCAGCGCCAAGAGCAACACATTCGTCTGGGTTGATGCCTTTGAATGGGTCTTTGCCGATAAGTTTTTTAACAGCTTCCTGAACTGCTGGAATACGGGAGGAACCGCCTACCATCAAAACTTTGTTAAGTTCGCTTGTGGAGAGACCGCTGTCTGCCAATGCCTGACGTACTGGGCCCATTGTTGCTTCAACAAGGTCAGCTGTAAGTTCGTCAAATTTAGCACGTGTAAGTGTCATATCAAGGTGTTTAGGGCCTGTTGCGTCAACTGTGATAAATGGCAGGTTGATAGCTGTCTGCATAACACCAGAAAGTTCAATTTTTGCTTTTTCTGCAGCTTCTTTAAGACGCTGTGCAGCCATTTTGTCGTTCAAAAGGTCGATGCCGTTGTCTTTTTTGAACTCTGCAGCAAGATATTTGATAATTCTGTCGTCAAAGTCGTCGCCGCCAAGACGGTTGTTACCTGCTGTTGCAAGAACTTCCTGAACACCGTCACCCATTTCGATGATGGAAACGTCGAATGTACCGCCGCCAAGGTCATAAACCATAACCTTCTGGTCCTGTTCTTTGTCAACACCGTAAGCAAGAGCTGCTGCTGTTGGTTCGTTGATGATACGTCTTACATTAAGACCAGCAATTGCACCTGCGTCTTTTGTTGCCTGACGCTGGCTGTCGTTGAAGTAAGCAGGAACTGTGATAACAGCTTCTGTAACTTTTTCGCCAAGATAAGCTTCTGCATCTGCTTTAAGTTTTGCAAGAATCATTGCAGAAATTTCCTGTGGTGTATATGCTTTGCCGTTGATGTTTGCTTTGTAGTTTGTACCCATTTCTCTTTTGATGGATGCAACTGTGCCTTCTGGGTTTGTGATAGCCTGACGTTTTGCAACCTGACCTACAAGTCTTTCGCCAGTTTTGGAGAAGCCAACAACGGATGGTGTTGTTCTCATACCTTCTGCGTTAGCGATAACAACTGCTTCGCCGCCTTCCATAACAGCAACGCAAGAGTTTGTTGTACCAAGGTCAATACCGATAATTTTACTCATAATAGTAATCTCCTTTTTGATGTGTGTATATAAGTTGTATTTTTAAACTGATCTATGATAAACACTTTGCAGTGTTTACGGCTTTATCTGTTGAGAACACTTTTTTGCAGTGGACGGTGTCCTCGGCGTCCCGTTTTGTTATCTGTTAATATCACTGTGCAACCACTACTGTGGATGGGCGGATAACCTTATCACCCATTTTGTAGCCCTTCTGCAGTTCCTTTGTAACAAAACCGCTTTCAAATTCTTCGCTTTCTTCCTGCATTACTGCTGCGTGGAAGTTAGGATTGAATTCGGTGCCCACAGCTTCAATTTTTTCAACGCCCATACCGCTGAAGGCGTTCATTGCCTGTGTCATTACCATTTCTATGCCTTTTTTATAGCTTTCGTCCTGGCATGGAGCATTAAGGGCAAATTCCAGAGTGTCAAGAACAGGAAGAAGTGCTGTAACTGCCTGAATTTTGCCAAGGTTAAAGTTTTCTGTTTTTTCTTTGGCTGTTCTTTTGCGGTAGTTATCGTATTCTGCCAATGTTCTCTGGAACGCATCCTTTGTGCTGTCCAGTTCTTTGCTGGTTTCTTCCAGTTTCTTTTCGGTTTCCAAAAGGTTTTCCAAAGTTTTCTTTATATCAACCTTTTTGTCCTTTTTCTTTTTTTCTGTTTTTGCTTCTGCGGCAGCTTCCACAGTTTCTTCTGTGCCAGGAGTGTCAATCTCCATATCTTCCTGCTGCATATTTTCCATTTCGCTCATATCTATTTCCTTTCAGTAATGGTCTGGGTAATAAGCTGTGCAAAATACTGCATACCTGCAAACAGCTTGGAATAATCAGCGCTGTGCGGACAAACCACACAGAAAGCGCCGCTTACGGCACTGCCCACATAATATTTTTTGCTGATAAAGCATACATTTTCGATGTTTTTGATTGGCAGCTCGTCACCGAACACCACACTTATGCCATCCAGCTTTGGTGTTACAATGCCCTTTAACACCTCTTTGTTGGCCAGCAGCTTAAGCACATCTGCAATGTTACTGTCAAAATCCTTTGTTTTAAGCAGATACTGCTCGCCGCGTATATGTATCTGCTGGGTGTTTGCTGCTTTTATAAGAGCCAGAGCACCCTTTATAACCTGACCGTAGGCTTTGTTTTCTCTTGCCAGCTCTTTGATAAGATAGTCAAAATAATGTCTGTCAAAATCCTGCCAGGCTGTAAAGCACATCCTTGTGTTAAGCAGGTTTGTAAGCTGCTTTATATCGTTTGCATCCAGCTCGTTTGAAAGGCGAATAACACGGGTGTGAACTTCGCCTCGGCCTGTAACGCCGATAAGCACTATATCGTACTTGCCTGTTTTCATCATGCTGAAGTTGACAAACTTCAAATCCTTATCCAGCGGCGGTGCAATGATTGTTGTTACACCAAACATTTCGCTGAACAGCTCTGCCGCACCCTGCAAAAATCTTTGACTGTCGTGGTCCAGCAGATCAAAACGTGCTTTTATATGTTCCTTTTCCAGATTGCTTAAAGCTTTGGAATGGTCAAGGTTTTCAATATAGTATCTGTAAGCCTTGTTGGTTGGCACCCTGCCTGCCGAAACATGAGGCTGATTTAAAAAGCCCTGTTTGGTAAGATATGCCATCTCGTTGCGCAGTGTTGCGCTGGACAAAGCCATATCCAGATAGTCCTGCAAAGCCGATGAAGCAATTGGTTCCCTGTCGTTAATGTACATTGAAACGATTGCATTTATAATGGCCTCGTGTCTTTTTGAGATATCCATTTGCTCACCTTCCTTTCTCGATTAGCAGTCTCAATCCCTGACTGCTAATTATATTTTACACTCCTTTACAAAAAAGTCAATACCTTTTTTAACTTTTCACAATTTCTTAATACTTTTTAACAAAAACCGCCATTATAAGCCCATTTATGTGATGTTTTCAGATGTTTTACTGCTATAAATGTTATAAGTGTGTAAAAAAAGCAGCCTGTTTTTCACACTTCAAAAACCGTTTTTCTTCGGCAGATATACTGTATTATTAGCAGTCGGCAGCAATTTTAACCTGTCGACTGCTAATTTTTTATGTAATATTTTTGTAACTTTTGCCATCAAAACAGCTGTACAAAAAACATCTTTATTTTTACTGCAAGTTATGATAATATATATAGTTAGTAAAATATTTTAAATATATACATTTATATATAAGGAGGAAATCCTTTGAAACAGGAAAATATCCGCAATTTTTCTATAATTGCTCATATCGACCACGGCAAGTCCACATTGGCTGACAGACTTCTGGAAAAAACAGGAACTGTTGAAAAGCGTCTTATGGAAGAACAGTTGCTGGACAATATGGATATCGAACGTGAACGCGGCATAACCATTAAGGCCCGTGCCGTTACCCTTAACTATAAGGCAAGCGACGGTGAAATGTACGAATACAACCTTATTGATACCCCTGGCCACGTTGACTTTGGCTACGAAGTAAGCCGCAGCCTTGCTGCCTGCGAGGGCGCCATTCTGGTTGTGGACGCTTCCCAAGGCATTGAGGCACAGACACTGGCAAACACATATATGGCGGTTGAACACGGCCTTGAACTGCTGCCTGTTCTCAACAAAATCGACCTGCCAAGTGCCGAACCAATGCGTGTTGCCCACGAGGTTGAAGATGTTATAGGCATTCCTTGCCTTGATGCGCCGCAGATAAGTGCAAAGATGGGTATAAATATCGAAGAAGTGCTGGAAAGAGTTGTTACAGATATTCCTGCACCAAAAGGCGATTATGATGCACCTTTGCAGGCGCTTATCTTTGACAGCTACTACGACAGCTACAAAGGCGTTATTGTTTATGTGCGTGTTATGGAAGGTACCCTTAAAGCAGGCGAACGCATAAGAATGATGCAGACAGGCGCTGAATTTGATGTTGTTGAAGTTGGCAAAATGGGCGCAACAAGCCTTGTGCCAACCGACAGTCTGCGTGCAGGGGAAGTTGGCTATAT
This sequence comes from Oscillospiraceae bacterium, assembly GCA_015067245.1. Classification (GTDB taxonomy): domain Bacteria; phylum Bacillota; class Clostridia; order Oscillospirales; family Ruminococcaceae; genus RGIG3102. The sequence continues at coordinate 11,301 of SVMV01000025.1, forward strand.
CACCGCTTCCATCAAATCGGTGCGTGATACACGCGTTGGCGATACCGTTACAAAGGTTAGTCAGCCTGCCGAAGAAGCACTGCCTGGCTACAAAAAGGTTACACCAATGGTTTACTGCGGTATCTATCCTGCAGACGGTGCAAAATACGGTGATTTAAGAGATGCTTTGGATAAACTGCAGCTCAATGACGCCTCCCTTGTTTTTGAGCCAGAAACATCTGTTGCACTTGGCTTTGGTTTCCGCTGTGGTTTCCTTGGTCTGCTGCACCTTGAAATTATTATCGAACGCCTTGAAAGAGAATTTGACCTTGACCTTGTTACAACTGCACCAAGCGTTGAGTACAAGCTGACAATGACCGACGGCACCGAAATAATGATTGACAACCCGACAAACTACCCTGACCCTGTTAAAATTGCAAACAGCGAGGAACCTGTGGTTAATGCACACATCTACACACCAAAGGATTTTGTCGGCAGCCTTATGGAGCTTTGTCAGGAACGCCGCGGCACATTTATTGATATGAAATATATGGATGCAAACCGCGTTGACCTGCACTATGAACTGCCATTGGGTGAAATTGTTTACGACTTTTTTGACAGCATCAAAAGCCGCAGCAAAGGCTACGCAAGCTACGAATACGAGTTCAAGGCATTTGCACCAAGCAAGCTTGTGCGCCTTGATATTATGCTTAACGGTGAAATTGTTGACGCACTAAGCCTTATTGTTCACGCTGACAAAGCATACGAACGCGGCAGAAAAATCGCTGAAAAGCTTAAAGAAAACATTCCACGCCAGCTGTTTGAAATTCCAATTCAGGCTGCAATCGGCGGCAAGGTTATCGCCCGAGAAACCGTTAAAGCTATGCGCAAGGACGTTTTGGCAAAATGCTATGGCGGTGACATTACCCGTAAAAAGAAGCTGCTTGAAAAGCAGAAAGAAGGCAAGAAAAAGATGCGCCAGCTGGGTACTGTTGAGGTGCCAAGCGAAGCATTTACAGCCGTGCTTAAACTGGATTAACAAATATAAAAACCGTCGTTGCAAAACGGCGGTTTTATTGCAAAAGGTATTTTATTATGACAAATCTTTATTTTGTGCGTCACGCAGAACCTAACTATAACAACCACGATGATATGAGCCGCGAACTTACACCGCAGGGCCTTATTGACCGTTTTAAAGCAAAGGAATGGCTGGCTGACAAAGACATAACCCTTGTGCTTTCCAGCCCCTATAAACGCAGTGTGGATACTGTGCGCCCAATTGCAGATGCCATTGGCCAGAAAGAAATTGAAACCTATTATGACTTAAGAGAACGCACCGTCTGCGATGAATGGCTGTACTGCTTTGATGAATACGCCCTTAATCAGTGGAGTGATTTTACATATAAGCTGCCAGGTGGCGAGTGCATTGGCGAAGTGCAGCAAAGAAATATCCGCGCAATAAACGAGATAATAAAAAAATATCCAGACCACAACATAGCCATCGGCAGCCACGGCACAGCCCTGTCTGCCATTATCAATTATTACACAGAAGGCTGCTGGGGCTTCGAGGATTTTCAGCGCATAAAAAAGGTTATGCCTTTTATTGCCCGCTTCACCTTTGATGGCGATAAATTTGTGGACTGTGAGGTTGTGGAAGATTTATAATTGTATAATTTATCACAGTTATTACAATCTGTATAACCAGATAACATAAAAATATCCGTATACGCAATTGGCCGTATACGGATATTTATTTTAGTTAAATGCAAAAATTTTGTTTGCAATGCCATAAGCTGCTGTTATTGCACGTCTGCCGATTGGGCCGTCAAGCTGAACGCCAAAGCCCATCGCTGTTCTGTTAACAGCTTTGTACAATGCTTCGTCTTTGCGTTTAAAATATTTCCACAGCTCATCGCGCTTTACAAGATGCTCCCTTGTACCGCCTTTAACAAGCATTACAGATGTAACCGTGCATATCATTGTGAGATATTTAATCATATATCTGCGCAGGTTTTTGTTTTCCAGCGCCATAACATTGCAACAGTCAATCATAATTTTATTAACCCTTATCTGCTGGTCTATACGGCTTATCATAACCTTTTCGTTAACCGACTGGTCATCCCTGCCGATAAAGTAATGATAAAGGTTTATATCCATATAATACATTTTGTTCACATAAGGCAGTGGCTGATAAACAAAAATGTTATCCACATAAAATGTGTGCTTTGGCAGCTCCAGCTTACATTCCTTAAGCATCTGTGTGTTATAGATAACACTGTGCATAAGCAGGTTCTGATGTGGAAGAAAACGCTTTACGTCATCCCAGCCAAACACCTGATTCTGTGGCAGAACATTTGTGTATCTTATTGGACTTTGCTTGTTTTCGCTTGGTTTATCGTAAACATAGTTTGCGATAAACATATCCAGATAAACATTGTGGGCTTTAAGCTTGCGCAGTGTTGCGGCAACCTTTTTAAGTGCTTCGGTGTCAAACCAGTCATCGCTGTCCAGCACTTTAAAGTAAAGGCCTGTTGCATTTACAAGGCCTGTGTTTACTGCCTGGCCGTGACCGCCGTTTTCCTGATGAACACATTTTACAATGGTTGGATACTGTTCTTCAAAATCCTTGCCGATTTCCAGTGTGTTGTCCTTTGTGGAGCCGTCGTCCACAACTATAATTTCCACATCTTCGCCAAGCACAAGGCAGCTTTCGATTGCTTTGTGCATATAGGCAGCCGAGTTGTAGCATGGAATTGCAACTGACAAAAGTTTCATATATAATCATCCTTTTAAAACATACAGGTTATTTACATTATCTTTCAGTTTATATTAAAGCACAAACTTTTTTGTTTTGCAACAAATACAGTTAAACAACTTATATATCACAAATGTGTTAAAGTTTTGAAAATATTGTCCATATCCGCAAAAAAACTGCCCTGCAAAAGCAGGGCAGCAGTTCAAACAAATGTTAAATTAAATTATTTAACAGCAATAACTTCAACTTCTACGAGAGCACCTTTTGGGATGTCGTTGCCGCCAAAGCAAGCACGAGCTGGTTTGTTTTCGGAGAAGTATTCTGCGTATACAGCGTTGAATGCTGCAAAGTCGTTAACGTCAGCAAGGAGGCATGTTGTTTTAACTACATCGTTAAGGGAGAAGCCTGCTGCTTCGAGAATGTTTTTGATGTTTGTCAAAGACTGGTGTGCCTGACCTGTGATGTCTGTTGCTTCGATAGCACCTGTTTCTGGGTTAAGTGGAATCTGGCCGGAAACATAAAGTGTGTTGCCTGCAAGAATTGCCTGGCTGTATGGACCTACTGCTGCTGGAGCTTTGTCTGTGTGGATAACTTTGTTCATGGGTGTTTACCTCTTTTCGTATATTTGCCGGTGCCGGTGCAGCACCTTCATTACTTATATAATAACATTAATTTTTTAACAATTCAATATTTAATAATATACTTTTACAGATAGTACATAATTTTTTGCTGTTTTACATCATAGGGCTCCATATACGGAACAAAACCTGAAACACTCTTTTCCACAGCGGTGTGTTTTTAACCTGTTCCATGGTAACCCTGCTGCATTCTTTAAGGGTGTTTTCAAAATCCTGTTTTACCTGCCCCACCATACTGCCGCCATAAAAGCTGCAGCAGTTTTCGTAGTGAAGATACATACTGCGAAAATCCATATTTGCACTGCCCACAATAGCCTGAATATCATCGCTCACATACATCTTTGCGTGCAGAAAACCTGGTGTATATTCGTAAATCTCCACCCCTGCCTCAAGCAGCACACGGTAATAGCTTTGGGTGATGTAATAAACATACCATTTATCTGGTATTCCAGGCACCATAATCTTTATGTCAATGCCGCTCTGGCTGGCAAGACACAGGCTGGTTATCATCTCGTTGTCAATAACAAGGTATGGCGTGGTGATATAAACATATTTTTTTGCATTGTTTATAACACCAAGATATGCACTTTCGCATATATTAAGATTGTCCAGCGGAGTATCAAAATAAGGCTGAACAATACCGTCGCTTTCTTTTTTTACTGTCGGACGGTAATTTTCGTAGTTAAGGGCTTCCTGCGTGATAAGGTGCCATGCGCGGATAAATGTGCTGGTAAGGCCATACACCCCTTCACCTTCAAGGCGGAAAGCTGTGTCCTTCCACACGCCAAAGCGTGTTATTGCATTGATGTATTCGTCGGCAATGTTAAGGCCGCCCCCGTAGCCGATATTGTTGTCAATAACAGTTATCTTTCGGTGGTCACGGTGATTAAGCATCAAATAATCACCTATGTGCAAACTTAATTTAATAGGATTAAACACCCCCACCTTAATACCCCAGCTGCGCAGTTTTTCGTCGTATTTTGACGGCAATGTAACAAGTGTGCCAAAGCCGTCGTAGATAATCCTTACATCCACGCCCTCTTTTACCTTTGCCTTAAGTATACCCAGTATTGTGTCCCACATATAACCTTCGTCCACAATAAAGTAGTGCATAAAGATAGATTTTTTTGCATTTTTAAGGTCCTGAATATAATCGGCAAAAAAGTCTTCGCCCATGGGGTAATACTTTGTCTGTGTATGGTAATAAGGGGTTGCCTTTGCGTATTCGTCCAAAAATCTTGCCTGCTTTGCAATGCTTGGGTCATATTGCTGCAGTTTTTCCAGTGCGTCTGCGTTGCTGTCGTGGAACTGCCAGGCGCGCTCTCTTATCCTGTTTATCTCCAGCTGCTGTTTTTTTGTCAGTTTGGTGTCGCCCCAAAAAAAATAAAACAGTGCGCCTGTAACAGGAAAGATAACCATAACTACCGTCCACAATAATTTATATGACGGGTTAAGATTATCTCTTTCAAACAGATACAGCATAATACCTATACTGAACACCATAAGTGCCATGTAAATACTGGAACCAAGGGTATAAAGCCTGCTTGTAAGCAGAATAAAGGTGGTTATCTGTATCAATGCCAGCAGCACTGCTATAAATCTTTTGGAAAATATAAATCTTAAAATCTTTCGCACCCAATGCGCCTTCTTTCGTTTTTGCCGTGATGTATATTAAAAATTAACTGCAAAGAAGTGTTGATTTTGTTAAATTGCACTATTCTATAACAGAAATTTCAATTGTTTCTATAATAACCGCTTCTTTTGGCCTGTCATTGTCATCTGTTTTTACAAAGCTTATGTCAAATGCAATTTCCAGACCTTCATAAACCTGACCGAACACTGTATGGCGGTAATCAAGGTTTGGTGCACCGCCTGCCTGGCTGTAAGCATCAATTATCTCCTGACGCCAGCCTGCTTCGCCCATAAGGGTGATAATTTCTTCTGTCATACTTTTAGGCTGGCTTGTAACGATAAAAAACTGGCTGCGGTTGGTGTCTTCCCCGCTGTTTGCCATGGACAGTGCCCCTGTATAATGGTGAAGCTTGTCACTGAATTCGTCACTGAAAGGCAATTCCCATATACTGTTGCCGCCATTGCCTGTGCCCTCAGGGTCGCCTGACTGGATAACAAAATCTTCTATAACACGGTGGAATGTAACACCGTTGTAATATCCGTTCTGGGCGTGGGTTACAAAGTTTTCCACAGCAAGCGGGGCGTACTTTGGATAAAGCACAGCCTTTATATCACCCATATTTGTTTTTATTGTTGCAACTGTATCGCCAGATACCGGCTGGGCAAACTGCATCTCGCCGCTTTTCACCTTGGCAAGATTAACTGTTTTCTGTGAACAGCCTGCAAAAAGACAGCATATAACAGCTACAGATACAAAAACTGCAAAAAACCTTTTTTTCATCTTTAAACCTCTGTTTATCAATATTTATTAAGTATACCATAAAACCGGCAAAAAATATATGATAATTTTGAGAATTGTTATTTTTGATATATTGTCTTTGCCTTTTATGGATAATCTGTAAAAAAATTTTGCGGTTGGTTGACTGTTTTTTAAGGATGTTGTAATATATTAATGACAAAATAATTATCAAAATCCAGCCAAGGAGGCTTTTATCATGCCAGATAATAAAAACATCAGCGAAGATATGATGGCCGACATCATAACTCTTGTTGACGAAGACAACAAAGAACATGCTTTTGAAATTATGGACCATTTTGAATACAAGGACAACGCCTATGTTGCACTGGTTCCATATTTTGAAAATCCAGAAGACGCTTTAAAAGAAGACCCAACCGTTGTTTTCTTCCGCGTAGGTCCTGAAGACGAAGAAGGTCTTGAAACCTTTGATGTTGTTGAAGACGACGAAGAATATTATGCAATCAGCGGTATCTTTGAAAAGAGATACGAAAAAATGATGGAAGAAATAGAAAACGGCAATTTCGAATAATCCGTATATTTCTGCATAGAATAACAACACAGATAGCTTAAAATCTCCTGCCTTGTGCGATAAAATGCGGTTGTTTTTAATCCTACACTTATATTAATCGGAAGTTCTTGTCCTGACGGGAATTGCAGACCTCCCCCACTGGGGAAGAAGGGAGCGTGAAGCGTCGGCAGAACATATCCAACCTTGCTGTTAAAAGCCGGGTTTTAATATGACTGCATACGGCTTGGCGGGAGTTTTTATTTTAATTTTAATCGGGTTTAACGGTTTTTATACCTTAAACCCTTATTTTTTAATTGGTGGTGACATTTTTGGAATACACACAGAGAACCAGAATGGTTGTGGGCGATGACAGCTTTGAAAAGGTGATAAACAAAAGAATATGCATTGTAGGCGTTGGTGGTGTCGGTGGCGCAGCCCTGGAAGGTCTTGTGCGCTTTGGCTTTAAGAATATAGCCATTTTTGATTTTGATACGGTGGATATAACCAACCTTAACCGCCAGATAATCTCCACCCAAAGTGCTGTTGGAAGAAACAAAACCGAAGTTGCTGCCGAAAGGGCAAAATCCATTAACCCTGATATCAGCATCACCCTGCACAATGTATTTATCGAAAAGGACAACCTGCAGCTTATAAAAGACCAAAAACCAGATTATGTAATAGACGCCATAGACAGTGTCAAAGCCAAGCTGGATCTGATAGAATTCTGCCACAGAGAGAATATCCCTGTTATCTCCAGCATGGGCACAGGCAACCGCCTTAACTGCACAGGCTTTGTGATAGACAAGGTGGAAAAAACCGCAGGCAATGGCTGCGGCTTAAGCAAGGTTATGCGCCAGGAGCTGCGCAAGCGCGGCATAACAGGCCACACCGCACTATATTTTACACGCCCGCCGGAAAGCAAGGCGGTCAACAGTGCAAACGGCCGCAATGCCCCAGGCAGCTGCCCCTTTGCGCCAAATATTGCAGGCCTTGCCGTTGCACAGTATGTTGTAAGTCAGCTGCTGTAGCAAAATACCGTATATAAACCAACACCCGACAGAACTTTTTACATTCTGTCGGGTATTTTTTACCATATTGTCTGAAATATTATTTACATATTGTTTTCCACATAAACCGCTTTACCATTTTCGGTAAATACTTTTGGCACACGGCGCTGGATACCACAAGGAATTTCGTAGTTGATTGTGTCGGTAAGGGCCGCAATACTGTCAAAGCTCTGCGCACCGCAGCCACCCATTGCAACAACTTCGTCACCAACCTTTACGCTGCCAAAGGTAACGTCCAGCATACACTGGTCCATACAAACAGCAATAACAGGGTAATCCACACCGTTTACATTCATAGTGTAGTTTTTATCTTTTAGCGCTCTTGGCAGACCGTCGGCATAGCCTATTGCCACCGTTGCAACAGTTGTCGGAAAATCTGCTGTATAGCTGAAACCGTATCCCACACGCTGACCTGCTTTGATTTCTTTGACGTGTGTGACAACCGTTTTAACCTGCATAACAGGTGTTAAATCGCCACCTGCCAGCTGACCGCTTGGGAACATGCCGTACAGAATTATGCCTGCGCGCATGGTGTTGAAATTTGCCTCCAGCTTGCGCAGAATACCTGCAGAGTTCTGGCCGTGAACTGTTTTAAATTCAAAACCATAGCGTGTAAGATATTCCACTGCTTCATCAAATAATTCCATCTGACACCGTGTGTATTCTATCTCCTCTGCCCCAAGGCTGTCCGCCACAGAAAAATGGCTGAATATGCCTGTAAAACGCAGGTTCGGCAAAAGCAAAAGCTGTTTCATTTCATCCAGCGCCTTTTCCTTGTCACCAACCATATCAAAGCCTATACGACCCATACCTGTATCCAGCTTGATGTGGCAGTCAATGGGATAAAGGCTGTGCTGCTGCAGCTGTTTGGCATATTCAAGGCTGTGCACAGTCTGGCTTATCTGATTTTTTGAAAGCACAGTGGCTCTGTCAGGGCTTGTGTAACCCAGAATAAGTATCGGCAGCTTTACGCCGCTGCTGCGTATCTCCATAGCTTCTGCAAAGCATGAAACCGCAATGCCAAAAGCGCCCATCTCCTCATAAATCTTTGCAAGATATCTTGCACCGTGGCCGTAACCGTCAGCCTTAAGCACAACATAAAAAGGCTTTTCAAAGCTCTCTTTTATAAAATTATAGTTGTTTTTTATAGCTTCAAGGGAAATTTCAGCCCAGCAGTGTTTTTCGGGTAAGTTCATATTTTGCTCCCTTTCAAATTAATAATATATTCAACCGTTAAAAACAAAATTACCATCTTGTTTTTAACACTTTTAATATTAAATTTTGTTTTTAAGCCCCCAGCCATCCAAATCTTTTTTCTGAAAAGCATTAAGGCTTTTTGCACGGAAGGATGTGTCCTGCCTGCAGCGATCCATAACCCAGTTTTTAATGTTCTGGCGGTTGGTTACACCGTCGGCAGGGCAGCGGCTTTCCACAATCGGCATCTCTATCTCGTTTACTGCACGGATAACATCCTGCTCAATTGCCAGCACAAACGGGCGTATCATTGTGATATCCTTGATGGAAAGGTATGTAACAGGGCTGAACGTGCCTATTCTGCCCTCGTTCCAAAGGTTCATATAAAACGTCTCGATAGCATCATCAAGGTGGTGGCCAAGGGCAATTTTGTTGCAGCCAAGTTCTTTTGTAACATCGTGCAAAGCTCCCCTGCGCATGCGGGCACAAAGGGAACACGGGTTTGCTTCTTTGCGCTGGTCAAAGATAATTTCGCCTATTTCAGTGCGTTTTATCACATATTCAATGCCGTGTTCTGCAAAAAGTTTTTCAAGGGCAGAGTAGTCTGTCTGCTGACCGCCAAAGCCTAAATCCAGCGTAACCGCAACCATATCAAATTTAACGTTCATATATCCCTGCAGCTTTTTAAGCACAAGGGCAAGGGCAACACTGTCTTTGCCGCCAGATACACCAACGCATATTTTATCCCCGTCCTGTATCATTTCATATCCTGTTATAGCCTTGCGGCCAAGGCCGCACAAGCGCTGAAAATGCTGTGCCATACATCCATCCTTATATGTAATAATTTTTATTTATAACTGTGTGGAAAGCTATGGTAAAAAAAGAGCCTTAAATGGCATTTCAATAGCAAAAATCCACAAATTTTCAATTGTATTATATCTGTTTTACACATATAAAACAAGCACTTTTTCTAAATTGCCATTCAAGAAAAACCGAGAAAACACGAGCAAAACGCAAGAAAACAAGAGATAATCAATTTTTGATTAATTTTTTTGCAAAAATTTATTGACTTTTGGGGTTTATATGGTACAATAAATCTTGCCTTTAGGGGCTTTTAATTTTGTATAGAATTATATATATCTAAAATCTATTAGGAGGACTAAAATGAGCACATATCTTCAGAACCCTACAAAAGTAGAACGCAAATGGTACGTGATTGATGCAGCTGGCAAACCACTTGGCCGCGTTGCTGCAAAAGCTGCTGTTCTTTTGAACGGTAAACACAAAGTAACATACACACCAAACGTAGACTGCGGTGACCACGTTGTTATCATCAACTGTGACAAAGCTGTTCTTACAGGTTCCAAACTTGACAAAAAATTCTACCACCACCACACAGGCTGGATCGGCGGTATGAAATCCGTTAACTACCGCACATTGATGGCTACAAAAGCTGACAAAGCTATGTACCTTGCAGTAGAAGGCATGCTCCCAGGCAACAAACTTGGTGCAAAAGCAATGACAAGACTCAGAGTTTACAAAGGTGCACAGCACGAACATGCTGCACAGAAACCTGAAGCAATCGAACTTTAATTTTTAGGGAGGATAATTACTATGTACGAAACAAAAGCATATTTTTACGGTACAGGCCGTCGTAAATCTTCCGTAGCAAGAGTTAGAGTTTACAGCGGTAACGGCAAAATCACAATCAACGGCAGAGACATTGACGATTTCTTTGGTCTTGAAACACTCAAACTCATCGTTCGTCAGCCAATCACTCTTACAAATACAGCAGACAAATTTGACATCGTTGTTAACGTAAAAGGCGGCGGTGTTTCCGGTCAGGCTGGCGCTATCCGTCACGGCCTTTCCAGAGCTTTGCTCCAGTATGACGAAAACCTCAGACCAGAACTCAAAAAAGCAGGCTTCCTCACACGTGACCCACGTATGAAAGAAAGAAAAAAATACGGTCTCAAAGCTGCTCGTCGTGCTCCACAGTTCTCCAAACGTTAATCGTTGGATATATTGGGATTATTTACAGCTCCTCGCAAGAGGGGCTGTTTTTTTTGTGCATCACCTTTGACATTGACTTTGATATCATATTATTTTATCATATTCTTAATATTTAAAAATTCTGTAAAGGCGGTGGCAGTATGCTTAATTTTATAAAAGATATTTCCCTGCAAGATGCCGTTTTTCCTTTTGGGGCGGTGCTGGTTAAATACCCTGAACAACTTGACAAGGAGGCCTTTTATGCCTTTGCACAGCAAAAAATAAACCAGCTTAAAGAAAAATATACAGATTATGACCGCAAGGCCGTGTGGGCAGATAACAAGCATTACCGGTTTTTCAAAAAATTCAAGAAAACATATCCCGTTATGCTGCAGTTTGAATCGGTAACCTTTAAAGACCGCCCTTTCCCTGCATTTAATCCAATTTCAGAGGTTGCTTTTTTATTGGAGATAACCACCTTTGCCCTTTCGGGCACCCACGATATCAGCAAAATTGACGGCGATGTACAGCTTTATATAGCCGATAAAAAAGAAGATTTTATAGGTATGCGTGATATGCTGCACACCTACCCCAACGATTTTTGCGCAAGGGATAACAGCGGAATTATATTCAGCATGATTGCAGGCACCGACAGCCGCACCTGCGCCACACCCGACAGCCGCAATGTGCTGTATCCGATTTTCTGCACACCTGATGCAGATGCACAGTATATCGAAACAGCCGCAGGTACTTTGGCAGAATATATAAAGGTGCTTGCACCGACAGCCGAAATTGAAATCAGAATTATATAAAAGGTACTATATGGAATATACATTTAAACAACGTGCAGAAAAGATTGTGCTTTTCTGCCTTAACAGCAAAAGCACAAACCCGATAAAACTTTTTGGTGAAATAACCGCAAAGGATTTTGTGCGCATGCACGGCCCC
>SVMV01000026.1 GCA_015067245.1 Oscillospiraceae bacterium
TAAAATAATTATTAAAATAATACTTTTTAATCATACCATATTTAATTGAATAAAGCTATAAAAAAATGAAAATTGTGTGAAGAAAATTATTACAAAATATCTGGAAATATTCAGATATTCTGAAAGGGTTTTGATGAAAAAATTTAAACTGTTTATATTTGCCAAGATAAATAACAAACCAAAAGCCAGAGCAATCGCTCTGGCTTTAAATCCTTTCACAAAATTGAGACTTCATCAAATAAAGGTTATTCTGTCAAGCGATATATGCTCAATTCGCTGAACAATCCGTCTCTTACCTTGACTGTATCACCAACTGCCAGCTGCTCATCTGGTGTGATGTAGTAACGATAATTCTCGATAAGTGTTACTTTTTTTCCATCGTCTGATTTGATAATAACAGCGTCACCTACAAATGCTGCTACTGTTCCTTTTTCCGGGAGCCCTTTGAGAACAATATACAAAACTAATCCTGTTAAAACCGCAGCAATTTTTGTCTTGGTTTTCTTGCTCATATACTCACACCCTTTCGCAAAATTCAAGTTTTTCTAACTGTATTATACCAATCAGATGTGAAAATTTCTACCTACTAACTGTTCGTAAAATTCCAATTTTTCGAATTGTTATATTCTCCGAAAACTATTATACCATAAATAGTAAAATGTGTATATGTGTTAGAAATCTATGGGTACTTTACATAAATAAACAGCCATTACAGTTTTCTGGTTGATATCATTTATCAAGGATAAAATGTAAATCAAATTTATAATTTACGCACTATTTTACGCACCAAAGCAAAAAATAAGAGGTAAGCTTCAAAGCTTACCTCTTACTATGGGAGATATTTTTAATGGGGGAAACTAATCAGTTTTTGCTTAGTCAAGCACAAGACTTGGTGCTGAATAAACTCTTGCAGCATATTCCTGGTCAAGCAGATAAAGCCCTTTAGGGTCACTGCCAAACAGTTTGTATCTGCTTATCATTTTGTCAGCATTGTCTTCTTCTTCCATCTGTTCGTCAACAAACCAGTCAAGGAATTTCATTGCTCTGTAGTCCTTGTCAAGCTGTGCTTCGTGATAGATGTTGTTGATAAGGTCTGTTACATATCTTTCGTGCTCAGCTGCAATTTCCAGTGGAGCAAGCACGCTGTCAAATACCTTGTCAGGCTGGTCGATAGCCTTTAAAGTTACCTTTAACCCGTTAATCTGCATATATTTCATAAATAACAGGGCGTGGTCTCTTTCTTCCTGTGCCTGTATCATATAGTAGTTTGCATAACCGTCAAGGTCAAGGTCATCATAATAGTTTGCAATATCAAGATAAAGATATGCACTGTAAAGTTCTTTGTTTATCTGGTCATTAAGCAGTTCAGCAATTTTGTTATTCATATGTAATCCTCCTTATAGATTTTGAGCAGAGGGCAGGGAATAAGCCTGCCTGATACTCAATATGTTGTCTTGTAAAGGTGGGGTGAGTGTTCACCCCACACTGTGTCTATCAGTTAAAGTTTAAGTAATTATTTGTTGCCAAAGTATCTTGCAAGCAAGCCTTCAAATGCTTTGCCGTGTCTTGCTTCGTCTCTTGCCATTTCATGTACTGTGTCATGGATAGCATCAAGGTTAAGCTCTTTAGCACGTTTTGCAAGGTCAAATTTACCTGTTGTTGCGCCGCATTCAGCTTCAACACGCATTTCAAGGTTTTTCTTTGTGCTGTCTGTTACAACTTCACCGAGAAGTTCTGCAAATTTGGAAGCGTGTTCTGCTTCTTCCCAAGCTGCTTTTTCCCAGTAAAGGCCAATTTCAGGATAGCCTTCGCGGTGTGCAACTCTTGCCATTGCAAGATACATACCAACTTCTGTGCATTCGCCTTCAAAGTTAGCTCTCAGGTCAGCGATGATGTCTTCTGGTGCGCCTTTAGCAACGCCAACAACGTGTTCTGCAGCCCACTGTCTCTGACCGGACTGTTCGATAAATTTTTCAGCTGGCACTTTACATGTTGGGCAGAAAGCTGGTGGGCAGTCGCCTTCGTGAACATAACCGCAAACGGAACAAACAAATTTTTTAACCATAATATAATCCTCCAAAATTTAAATAAATATTTTTAATTTTAATTATTTTCGCCATTAAGGCATTTATCACATTTGCCATAAAAGGTCAGGCTGTGATGATCGGCCTTCAAACCGTGCTCTTTGCTGAGTGCTTTGTACATCTCGCTGAAAGGCTGCGGAGTTTCCACGTCTATTACACTGCTGCAACATTCGCAGATAAAATGTGTATGTGGGTCAGCTGTTGCGTCATATCTTTTCTGGCCGTCAACCGTTGCCACTGCAATAACTTCTCCTGTCTGTTCAAAGAGAGCAAGATTTCTGTACACAGTGCCAAGGCTTATGTCAGGGTGTATGGGCTTTACCTTGTTGTAAATCCATTCTGCTGACGGATGACAGTCTGTTGAACGGATAGCCTGTAAAATGGCATCACGTTTTTTGCTGTGCTTGTGGGCTGTATTCATCTGCTCACCTCCAAAACAATAATGAGAATTATTACTGTTTTTAGTATAACAGAAAATTTTGATTTGTAAATAGTTTTTTGCAAATTTTTTATGTGACTAAGTCACTTAAAAGTAAGGACGGGTATGTTGCCAGGAATAATATGTAACGTATATATTATTATATATTCCTTATACACATTATGTTTTATATAGCATAAGTCCAGTATATTTCGTATGCCATCAATTGTAGTGGCTATCTTAATAAAATAAAGAATATTAATAATTTTTGTTATTTACTGTTTATAAAAAGTTGATATATCAACAAATTGCTAAATTTAAGAAAATGAATATTCAAAAATGTGTAAAAATTATCTGTTTTTTTGCAATAATATGAGATATATCTGTATTTTTTGAGAATATTATTACAAATTGGTTAAAATGTACAAAAGTATTAAACTTTTGCTTGCGGTATTTGTCATTTTGCAGTATAATACTATCAAATAAAAAATCCTGCGATCCACATTGGACAGGAAAATTTTTAAGGAGGGAATTCCATGAAAAAATTATTAGCTCTTATTCTTGCTGGCGCAATGGCACTTTCACTGGTAGCTTGTGGCGGCGGCGAACCAGCTCCAGCACCAGAAGGCGGCGAAGCTGCACCAGAAACAGTTAAAATGACAATGGGTACTGGCGGTACAACAGGTACTTATTATGCATTTGGCGGTGTTATCGCAAACGTACTTAACGGTAAAGACATCGGCGTAGAAATCAACGTTCAGTCTACAGGTGCTTCCAAAGCTAACATCTACCTTGTGCACGACGGCGAAGCAGACCTTGCAATCGTTCAGAACGACGTTATGGACTACGGCTACAACGGTACAGACCTCTTTGAAGCAGAAGGCGCAGCTGACGGCTTCCGCACAGTAGCAGCTCTTTATGCAGAAGTTTGTCAGGTTGTTTCCACAAAAGACATCACATCCATCGCAGACCTCAAAGGTAAGAGAGTTTCTGTTGGTGACGCTGGCTCTGGTGTTGAATTCAACGCACGTCAGATTCTTGAAGCATACGATATGACATTTGATGATATCGAAGTTAACAACCTCAGCTTCGGCGATTCTTCCGACGCTCTTAAAGACGGCAAAATCGATGCATTCTTCTGTACAGCAGGTGCTCCAACAACAGCTATCGTTGAACTTGCAACAACAAACGACATCAACCTTCTCGAAATTGATGACGCACACGCAGAAAAACTTGCAAAAGCATATCCATACTACACAACATACCCAATCCCAGGCGGCTCTTACAAAGGTGTTGACGAAGACGTTCAGACAGTTGCTATCAAAGCTACATTGATCTGTTCCCCAGACCTTGCTGAAGAAACAGTTTACAACCTTACAAAAGCTATCTTCGAAAATCAGGCAGAAATCGCAGCTGCACACGCAAAAGGCGCAGAACTCAGCCTTGAATATGCAACAACAGGTGTCTCTGTTCCATTCCACCCAGGTGCAGAAAAATACTTCAAAGAAGCTGGCGCACTCTAATTTACAACCTTGAAACTAACAAAGCATAGTTTAACAGCAATGGCTGCAATAATGTCTGTCATTATTGCAGTCATTCTGATATTAGCCCTTAGAAGCGGAGATTATCTTGTTTTACGGAATGGAGACACAGATGAAGAATTTGCCCGCTATCGTATTTCAGAGGGCGATGAATTTTCTGTTACCTTTATTCATTCGGTAAATCAATATCCGCTTACCGATATATATCAGATTAAAGACGGAAAAATATATGTTATCCGCACAATCTACAGCACTTTTGGTGCAGGCGTACAGACCGAAATTGAAGAAGGGCAGACACTGGAATTTAACGAAAACGGAGAAATGGTGGTTTCTGGCTTTAACCAGGAGATGCCGTATCTCTCTTACATAGTAGGCACGGTTTCTGACCATGTGCTTACATTACACGGCAAAGAAATAAGTTTAAGGGAAACTTGCGGACGCAACAGCAAAGTAAGTTTTTCCTGCGAACACAGGTATTTCTGAAATTTATCCAAGGAGGACTTTAAATGGCTAATGAAAATATGAAAGTCAATACAGCTCCTGCAGAAGAAGAATTAACAGGGTCCGCTGAAGACATAGAAGCCATAATGAAAAAATACGACAGAGAGTCCAACACAAGATATTGGGAAGGCAAACCAAAAGCTGTTATAGGATATCTTCTTGCGGCTTTTGCGGTTCTTATGATTTATATGAACCTGTTTGCAAACTGGGACGAACGTGTTAGACGTTCACTCTTTGTAGGTATTGTTATAGTACTTGTATTTTTGGTTTATCCAGCCAAAAAAGGCAGCTCAAAAGTTAACCACGTTCCAATCTATGATATATTCTTAATGATTTTGGGCAGTGGTGCATATTTCTACTTTGTTATTAACTTTAAAGAAATTATCAGCCATGCAACACGTATCAGCAATATTGAAATATGGGTTGGCGTTATAGGTATTCTTGTACTTATGGAAGCCTGCCGACGCTCGGTTGGTGTGCCTATTCTGTTTGTTGTAACATTCTTTATAGGCTATGCATTCTGGGCTGGTTTTGACCAGGGCAGAACATTTATGCAGATTCTTAAATCTGTGGTTTACAACCTGTTCTACACAACAAGTGGTGTTATCGGTACACCTATCGGTGTTTGTTCCACTTATATAGCGCTGTTTATTATGTTCGGTGCGTTCCTGGAAGCAACAGGTATTTCTGAATTCTTTATCCAGCTTGCCAACTCCATTGCAGGTGCATCCACAGGCGGCCCAGCTAAAGTAGCTGTTATCTCCTCTGCACTTTGCGGCATGGTTTCCGGTTCTTCTGTTGGTAACACAGTTACAACAGGTTCCGTTACAATCCCATTGATGAAGAAAACAGGTTACAAAGGCGAATTTGCAGGTGCTGTTGAAGCAGCGGCTTCAACAGGCGGTCAGATAATGCCTCCTATCATGGGTGCAGCAGCCTTCCTTATGGCAGAAATGGTTGGCGTACAGTACAGCGAAATTGCATTCCGTGCAATCTTCCCAGCACTTCTGTACTTTACAGGTATCTTTATCACAGTTCATCTCGAAGCAAAACGTCTTGGTCTTAAAGGTATCTCCAAAGAAGACCTTCCAAAATTCTTCCCACTGTTTATCAGACAGGGTTATCTGCTTATTCCACTTATTGCTCTTGTAGTAATGGTTATGCAGGGTTACACAATGTCTCGTTCTGCAGTATTTGCAACATTGCTTGCAATCCTTGTAAGTATCCCTAACAAAGAAACAAGAATGAATCCTAAGAGATTTGTTGCTGCTCTTGAAACAGGCGGCAAAAACACACTTTCTGTTGCAGTAGCCTGTGGTGTTGCAGGTATTATTGCAGGTGTTGTTACAATGACAGGCCTTGGCCAGATTCTTATCTCTGCAATCGTTGGTATTGCAGGTGACAATGTATTTATCGCTTTGTTCCTTACAATGCTTACATGTATCGTTCTTGGCATGGGTGTTCCAACAACAGCAAACTATATCATCATGGCAACAACATGTGCACCAATCCTTGTTAACGGTATGGGCGTTAACCCAATCGCAGCTAACATGTTTGTATTCTACTTTGGTATCGTAGCAGACATCACACCTCCAGTTGCTCTTGCAGCATACGCAGGTTCTGCTATTGCTAAATCCAACCCAATGAAGACAGCATTCAACGCATCCCGTCTTGCAATTGCAGCATTCCTTGTTCCGTACATTTTTGCAATGAATCCAGCAATGCTCTTTATAGATGCAGGCGTGTTTGATGTTATCCTTATCGTAATAACATCCCTTGTTGGTCTCTTTGGTGTTGCAGGCGGTCTTGGCGGATATATGGTTGCAGAAATGAACGTTATCCAGAGACTTATGGCTGTATTTGGCGGTATCTTTATGCTTATTCCAGGCGCAGTAACAGATATTATCGGTGTTGCTGTTATCGCACTTTGCTGTGCATGGCAGCTTGCTTCCAAAAAGAAAAAAGCAATGATTTAATTAAAACCTAATTAAGAAATAAAAAATCCTGAGCATTCGCTCAGGATTTTTTTATGCATTATTTGATTTCTTCAATGATATAGTACATTGCAGGCACTGTGTATTTTTTGCTGTTGAATGTGATAATTTCGTCGTGCTGACCACGGTTAACAGCGATAAATACTTCCTTGCCTGTTTCTTTGTTATAACGTGTATAGGCTATGCATTCATCTGTTGAATATGCAAAGAAGATGTGGCCTTCTTCAAATACATTGTGACTGTTGCGGAAAGCAGAAAGCTTTTTAACATTGTCCTGAATATACTTGTCCATTGCCCACCAGGTAAAATAACCACGGTTAAATGGGTCACGGTAACCCTGCATGCCGATTTCATCACCATAATAGATGCAAGGCAAGCCAGGCAATGTAAACAGCAGGGCAAAGCCGCATACAATAAGTTTTTGAGCTTTAATGTATTTTTCAGCAGTCAGAAAACGCTTGCTTTGCCAGTATCTGTCGGTGCTGTATGGGTTTTCGCCGCACAAAGCAGTCATAGCACGGGGTGTATCATGTGTTGAAAGATTGTTCATGGCAACATCCAAAGCTTCTTTTGGATAGTTTTCGCATATAGTCATAATTTCATCACAGAACTTGTGGCCACTTTTGCCAGTGAGAAATTCCAGCACAGAAACACGGAACGGATAGTTCATTGTGCTGTCAAGTCCTGTGCCCAAAAGATATCTTCTGCGCTTGTTATAGCTTATTTTATTTGTTGCGTCTTCCCAAACTTCGCCAATAAGCAGTTTGTCGTCACCGTGTGCCTTTACAGCAACACGAATCTGGTCGATAAAGCTGTCAGGCAGTTCATCGGCAACATCAAGGCGAAAGCCGTCTGCACCCTGGCTGAGCCAGTAGTCGATTACGCCGCCTTTGCCGCAGATAAACTCGATATAGTCAGGGTCTTTTTCGTTTGTTTCTGGCAAAGTGTCAAAACCCCACCAGGCGCGGTATCCGCAGCGGAAACGAGGGGAAAACTCGTACCATTTTCTGTATGGACTGTCAGGGTTGCCCCAGGCGCCTTTGCTGTTGTATCTGCCTTCCTTGTTAAAGTAGATGCTGTCGCTGCCTGTATGGCTGAAAACACCATCAAGAATTATAAAAATATTTCTTTCGTGGGCGGCAGCACAAAGCGCGTGAAAATCTTCCAGAGTACCCAGTTCAGGGTCTATTTTCATATAGTCCGCTGTATTGTAACGATGGTTGGAATGTGCTTCAAAGATAGGATTGAGATAGATATATCCAACACCCAGTTCTTCAAGGTAGTCAAGCTTCTGGATAATGCCCTGAAGGTCACCACCATAATAGTCCTTGTTAAGATATCCGTCAGGCTGTTCGGTAGGGTAGAAGAAAGGTTCGCCTTCTTTGTCTGGGCGGTAAACACGGTCGATAAAACTTAACTGTGTTTTCTTTCTGCCCTCGTAAAATCTGTCAGGGAAAATCTGATAAAATACCTTGCCTTTGGCTTTTTGTGGGGTGGAGAAATCTTTGTCATATACAGTCAGCTGAAACCAGCTGCCCTGTGCAGCAAGATATCCATCACCCTTGCCCTTGTTGTAAATGCCCTGTTCGCCTAAATCAAAAGAGTAAAAATGAAGTCCGCGTTCAGTAGGAACAAAAGAAACGGTAAATATAAATTTACCGTTTTCTTTTCCTTTAAAAGTCATAGCGTACTTCTGATTTTCAGCAGTTTCACGTTGAACGGAAAGAAATGGCTTTATCTTGTCGCTGTCCAGTGCAATTGAAAAAGTTACTTCTGTATCCTGTTTTACTGCACCAAAAGGTTTTTTATAAAACTCATCTCTGCTGTTAAAAATCCTCATAAGTCACCTTGTCTAATATTATTTGATTTTTTCGAGATTCCAGATGTTTTTAGCGTAATCGTCTATAGCTCTGTCTGCAGAGAATTTGCCTGCATTTGCAATGTTCATAAGGCTCATCTGACCAAATTTAATTTTATCTTTGTACAGGTCTCTCAGCATACGCTGTGTTTCGTGGTAGGAATCAAAGTCAGCCATAACCATATATGGGTCGCTGTTTGTAAGGTTATCTTCAATTTCGTTAAAGTAGTTGCCATTGATGCCGTTTCTGAGAAAAGTCATAACTTTCTGGAGAATTGGGCTTTCGGCAATGTATTTTTTAGGGCTGTAGCCTGCGGCCTTAAGTGCGTTAACTTCAGGTGTTTCCATACCAAACTGAATAAAGTTTTCTGCACCGCAGCACTGTTTGATTTCAACGTTTGCACCGTCGTATGTGCCAAATGTCACAGCGCCGTTAATCATAAATTTCATATTGCCTGTACCGCTGGCTTCTGTACCTGCCAAAGAAATCTGCTGGCTGATTTCACTTGCTGGCATAAGTCTTTCGCTGAGGGAAACAGAGTAGTTTTCCAGATAAACAACTTTGAGCTTGCCTTTTGTATCAGGGTCGTTTTCAACCAAATCTTTGATTGCATGAATAAGTCTGATAATCTGTTTTGCCATATAATAGCCAGGAGCAGCTTTTGCGCCAAAGATATATGTCTTTGGTGTAAAGTCCATTTCTGGATTTTCTTTGATTTCAATGTATTCGGCAAGAATATTCAGTGCGTTAAGATGCTGACGTTTGTATTCGTGCAGACGTTTAACCTGAACGTCAAAGATAGAATCAGGATTGATTTTTTCACCTGTTGTGCTGTACAGGTATTCAGCAAATGCTTTTTTGTTTTTCTGTTTGATTTTCAAAAGGTCTTTGATAGCTTTTTCGTTGTCGTAAAGCTTTTCAAGGTCTTTAAGAGCATAAGCATCACGTTTGTATTCTGTACCGATGTGTTTGTCAAGGAATTTGCAAAGTTCTGGGTTGGACTGCAAAAGCCATCTTCTGTATGCAATACCGTTAGTAACATTTTTAAACTTTTCAGGAGCAAAAAGGAAATAGTCGTGGAAAACTGTATCCTTGATAATCTGGCTGTGAAGTTCAGAAACACCGTTGATGGAATGGCAAACATAGCAGCAGATATTGGCTGTTCTAACTTCATTGCCAAGTACTGGGCTCATGTAATCAATTTTGCCCCAGTCGCCAGGGAATGCAGCAAACAGGTCCTGTCTTGCGCGTTTGTTAAGTTCTTCAAGAATTGCATAAATTCTTGGCAAAGTTTCTCTGAACAGACCAACATTCCATTTTTCCAATGCTTCAGGAAGAACAGTGTGGTTTGTGTATGCAAATGTGTTTTTAACAATTTCAAAGGATTTATCCCAACTGTAGCCACATTCGTCAAGGAGAATGCGCATAAGTTCAAGAATAGCAAGTGTTGGGTGAGTATCGTTGATGTGGATAGCCACTTTTTCAGCAAGGTTTTCAAGAGTGCCGTACTGAGCAAGGTGGTTTGTTACGATATCGTTGATACTTGCACAGCAGAAGAAATACTGCTGTTTGAGACGAAGAATTTTACCTTCTGTGTGGTTGTCGTTAGGGTAGAGAACTTTACTGATAAGTTCTGCGTCGCTGCCAGCTTTGATTGCCTGCAGATAGTCGCCTTTGTTAAAGCTTTCCATATCAATGGATTTTGCTTTGGATTCCCAAAGTCTAAGTTTGGATACACCTTTGGAGTCGTAACCTGAAACATACATATCATAAGGGATAGCCATAACGCTGGAATAGTCTTTGTGCACAACATGGTGGAAACCTTCGCTCCAAACACTTTCAGCTGTGCCGCCAAATTTAACTTCAACAGCCTGGTTTGGATGAGCTTTCAGCCAAACTTCGCCGCCAGGAAGCCAGTTGTCAGGCTGTTCCTGCTGCCAGCCGTTAACGATTTTCTGTTTGAAGATACCATATTCGTAAAGAATAGAGTAACCGCCGCCAGCGTACTGGTCACTTGCCAATGCGTCCATAAAGCAAGCTGCAAGACGGCCAAGACCGCCGTTGCCAAGACCTGCATCTGGTTCACATTCGTAAATTCTTTCTTCGGAAACACCGAACTCTTTGAACATATCAGCAGCAACTTTGTCCAAGCCCATATTATAAAGGTTTGTTTTGAGGCTGCGGCCCATCAAAAATTCTATACAAAGGTAGTATACCTTCTTTTTGCCCTGGCCATAGGTATCTGCCATAAATTCTTTGTTTTTTCTGCTAAGCATTCTTCTTACGCAGTAAGCAGTTGCTTTGTAGATATCCTCGTAAGTAGCTTCTTCAAGCTTCTTGGAATGTTCCTGCATCAGAATACTTTTTACTTCTTCTGCAAGCTGTTTAGATGTAATATTGTACTGCAAAATTACACTCCCTCTCTTTTATTATGGTTTTATAAAATATACAAAATTAACCATCTGTGTTAGTATATCAATTTTTCCTATATAATACAACAAGAAAAATGTTTCATTATTATATATTATATTGTTGCGAAAAGTCAAATTGTATTGTAAAATATATATTGATTTAGTATGTTCAAAATTCAGTTTATATATATTATGGGAGGTCAGTTATGCCTTTTAACAAAATAAAATTAAACATTGCAGGTTCAACCTACACAATCAATTCTATGGACAGCGAAGAACACGTTTTGTCCATAGCAAGAACACTCGACCAGGATATGAGAACAGTATTGGACCAGACAAGCTCTGCTTCTGTTACGGCAGCAGCTGTTATCTGTGCCATGACGTATCTGGACAAGCTGGAAAAATCCTCAAAAGGCGCAGACAATATGCGTCTGCAGATAAAACAGTATCTTGAAGAAGCAAACAAGGCAAGATACGAAGCTGAAAAAGTTAAAGTAGAACTGGAAAAGCTTAAAGTGGATCTTCAGTATCTCAAGAGCCAGAGAGGCAATAATGAATAAAAAGTTCGAAATTCTTGCCCCTGCCGGTGATTTTGAAAATCTTAAGGCAGCGGTTTTTGCAGGTGCAGACAGTGTATATCTTGGAGTACAGAACTTTAATGCCCGTGCATCAGCGGCAAATTTTGACTGGGATACCCTTTCCCAAGCTGTAAAATTCTGTCACGCACGCAATGTAACGGTAAATGTTACACTCAATACAATTCTTTATGATACCGAGCTTAACAGTTTTGCCGACACTGTGAAAAATGTTGCAGAATGCGGCGTTGATGCTGTTATTCTGCAGGACCTGGCGGCGGCCAAAATTGTAAAGCAGATTGCTCCCCAGCTTGCCCGCCACGGCTCCACCCAGATGGCAGTACACACCCTTGAAGGTGCTTTGCAGCTTAAGGAAATGGGTTTTACCCGCGTTATTCTTGCAAGAGAAGTTTCTTTTGAAAAAATTAAATATATCACCGAGAACTGTGGCATAGAAACCGAAGTTTTTATCCACGGTGCTCTTTGTGTGTGCCTTTCGGGCCAGTGCTATGCCAGCACATTTTTAGGCGGCCGCAGCGGCAACCGTGGCCGTTGTGCAGGCACCTGCCGCCTGCCGTTTTCGGCAAAAAGCGGTCAGGAAGATTATCACCTTAGCTTAAAAGACCTTTGCGCTGTCGATATGATAAAACAGCTTAAGGATATAGGTGTTAAATGTGTTAAAATAGAAGGCAGGTTGCGCACACCTGAATATGTTGCAGGGGCGGTTGATGCCTGCCGTAAGGCTGTAAATGGTGAAAGCTTTGACAAGCAGATGCTGCGTGATACTTTCAGCCGTTCGGGTTTTACAAACAACTATATAGAAAATAAATTTTCCAACGATATTTTTGGCGTTCGCACAAAGGAAGACAGCCAGCGCACAAAAGAGGTTCTGCCGCAGCTGCGCCAGCTTTACCGCCGAGAAGGTCAGTATGTGCCCGTAAGCTTTTGCTTTGATATGGAACAAAATTGCTCTGTGCTCACAATTTCTGACGGTGAAAAACAGTTTAGCTGCACAATAGAAGAAACAGTACAGGATTCTCAGGGCGATTTTGAAAAAAGCGTTTCAAACGCATTGGCAAAACTTGGAGGAACGCCTTTTTACCTGGAAAGTACACAGCTTAATCTTTTAAACGGCAAATATCTGCCATTGGCCTTGATAAATGATGCAAGACGTCAGCTTGTTCAGCAGCTGATAGATGCACGCAGCACACAGCATAAATATGATATCTTTGATTATAGCTTTGATCAGAACAAACCAAGATATCAGCAGCCAAAGCTTATCGGCAGATTTGAAAATTTCAAACAGATTCCGCAAAAATATGCAGATGTGTTTGAATATATTATTGTTCCGCTGGAGCATATTCATCAGCCTGAAGTTCAGCAGTACAAAGAAAAAATTGTGTTTGAACTTACACGGGATATGTTTGGCGGTACACAAAAACTCAAGGCGCTCATAAGTGCAGCAGATGATATGGATATTGCCCGTTTCTGTGTGCAGAATATAGGGCATCTGCCGCTGGTAAAGGGAAAAACTGTGTTTTCCTCGTTTACACTCAACGTGTCCAACTCTGTTGCAGCGCAGCAGTATAAAGAACTTGGGGTAGAATTTATCACCCTCAGCCCTGAAATTACACTGGAAAATATAAAACGCATTGACCACAGCGTAAAAACAATAGTTTATGGCTATGGCCATATTCCGCTTATGCTTACAAAATCCTGCCCGATTTCCAATGTTAAAAGCTGTGAAAAGTGTGATGGAAAAGGTTATCTGACCGACCGCAAGGGAGTTAAAATGCCTGTTGTGTGTCACGGCAAAGCAAAGGGATACCGAGAAATTTTTAACGCCGTGCCCATTTATATGGGAGACAGAAAAAACGAGATAGCAAGCGACTATATTTCCCTTAATTTCACAGTGGAAAACAGCGGCGAAACCGAAAAAATTATCGGAAAATTTATAAACGGCGATGCTTTCGGCAAGGATTTTACACGCGGACTTTACTATAAAGGTTCAATATAAATTTGAAAATTAATTAGGAGAAAAAATGAGAATGAAAAGAGATTTCTTTTTTCTGTTTTACCTTATTGCAGGTATTATAACAGGTTCTATTATTGCAAATCTGTGCGCAGGTTCAGGAGCTTTGGGCTGGCTTGCTTATGGGCAGACAATAGGTTTTTCACCAAACAGCCCTGCTGTAATTGACCTTGCAATATTTACACTTACATTTGGTTTTTCAATGTCACTTACTGTAGCACATATCATTACAATTTCCATTGCAATGCTGGTATACAGACATTACAGATAATATGGCTATGAAATTTATACTTGCATCAGCATCACCAAGACGAAGGGAACTGCTTAAAGCAATAGTACCTCAGTTTGAATGTATGGTACCAGATTTTGACGAAAGCAGCGTGGATATCACAGATGCCAAACAGCGTACAGTTGTGCTTTCAAGAGAAAAGTGCAGGGCGGCAGTAAAGAAATTCGGTGATAAAAACACAGTGATTATCGCCAGTGATACAGTGGTGGATTTAAACGGTGAAATACTAGAAAAACCGCAGGATATGGCAGATGCCTATATCATGATTAAAAGTCTGTCAGGCAATGTTCATAAAGTGCATACAGCAGTAAGCGTTTACTGCAGGGGAATAATATATTCTTTTGTGGATACAACACAGGTGTATGTGGATAAAATAAGCGATGATATTATTGCGGAATATGTAAATACAGACGAGCCTTATGACAAAGCAGGCGGTTATGCAATCCAGGGGTTTATGTCAGGTTATATCTCAAAAATAAACGGCAATTATCACACGGTTGTAGGCCTGCCTGTTGCCAGACTTAACAAACTGTTAAGGAATATTAAGGCAATATAAAATATTTATGAAAACTTGCAATAAACAATTGCAAAGCAAAATCTTTTGTGATATTATATATTCCGATTAAATTTTAATAAATATAAATAATAATATAATAATGAGTTAGAAGCAGAAAAGGAGAAAATCTGATGTTTGGTTTTACTAAAGACGTAGGCATCGACCTTGGCACAGCCAACACCCTTGTTTTTATGAAGGGCAAAGGCGTTATTATGCGAGAACCAAGTGTTGTTGCAGTAGATACAAAAAATGATACAGTTAAATTTGTGGGTAACGAAGCTAAAGAAGTTATCGGCCGTACACCTGGATCCATCGTGGTTGTTCGTCCGCTTAAAGACGGTGTTATCGCAGACTTTGATGTAACAGCAAGTATGCTGAGAATTTTTATCAAAAAAGCATGCGGTACATCACTTCTTTTTAAACCACGTATAGTTATCTGCATTCCATCAGGTGTTACAGAAGTTGAAAGACGCGCTGTTAGAGAAGCTTCCATTGCAGCAGGTGCAGGTCAGGTTATGATTATCGAAGAACCAATGGCAGCAGCAATCGGTGCAAAACTTCCTGTACAGGATGCAACAGGCAATATGGTTGTAGACATCGGCGGCGGTACAAGTGAAGTTGCAGTTATTGCTCTTAACGGTATTGTTCAGTCCAAGAGCGTAAGAACAGGCGGCGACGAATTTGACGCAGCTATCATCGCTTACATCAAAAGAAAATTTAACCTGCTTATCGGTGAAAGAACAGCAGAACAGATTAAAATTGAAATTGGTACAGCTTTCAAACTTGATGAAGAACTCAAACTGGAAGTTAAAGGCCGCAACCTTATCAACGGCTTGCCTAAAAATATCGAAGTTACAAGTGAAGATGTAAGAGAAGCTTTGCAGGAATCTCTTGAAAAAATCATCGAAGCAATCAAAGAAACACTGGAAAGAACACCACCTGAACTTGCAGCTGATATTATCAGCAACGGCATTACACTTACAGGCGGCGGCGCTTTGCTTAAAGGTCTTGATAAGCTTGTAAGCCAGGAAACAGGTATAGACGTATACATTGCAGAAAATCCGCTTGACTGTGTTGCAAACGGCACAGGCTATGTGCTTGATCACATGGAAACACTTGGCGATGTTTTGCAGTCTGATACAAGAAAACTTTAATAAGCAAAAGATTTGCAAGCCTTTGATAATATAAAAGCAAAGGCTTGCAATTTTAACATATAAATAAAAATTAAAATCAGTATATACAGATACCAATAAATTTATATTTAAAGAGGAAAATAAATTGTTTAAAAGAAACTCTTTTAAAATTGTTGCTGCAGTTATAGCTGTTCTTGCGGGTATGGCACTTTATGCAGGGGTAAACGGTAAGCTTACAACTCTACCGCAGGAGATTCTCGGTGCGGCAGCAGTGCCGTTTAAGCAGGCAACCGCAAAGATATCCGACAAAATGTCAGTATGGAAAGACAGAAATATAAATATTGACCAGATAATTGCAGAAAACGAAGCTCTTAAAGCAGAAAACGAAAAGCTTTTGCGCAATCAGATAGACTATGACAAAATAAAGATAGAAAACGATCAGTACAAAGAATTTCTCAATATTAAAGAGGAAAATCCAGAATACGAGATTGCAGCAGCATCTGTTATAGGCCGTGACGGTCTGGAAAAATTCTATTCGTTTACCATCGACGCAGGCCGTGATGAAGGTGTTGAAGAAAATGACGTTGTGCTGTCATCTGTAGGCGTGGTGGGCGTTGTTGTAGAAACAGGGCCAAACTATTCAAGAGTATCAACAATACTCAATCCAGCGGTAAATGTGGCATGCTTTGTAAGCAGCACAAGAGACACAGGGGTTGTAAACGGTGACAGTGCATATTCCCAGGATGGAAAAACCATTATAAGATATCTGCCTAAAAATACCCAGGCAAAAGAAGGCGATATCATCAGCACCACAGGTATGGGAGAAATTTTTCCAAAGGATCTGATTGTAGGCATCATCGAAAAGGTGGAAACAGATTCTTCTGGCAACTACAACTATGCAGTTGTAAATCCGATAAGTGAAATAGCCGAAGTAAAAACGGTTTTTGTAATTAAAGATTATTAATTCAGGAGATACAGATGAACAGCAGAAAAAATGCTATTGAACAGATAATTAAATATGTGTTGCTGGCATTGTGCGTGTTTGTGCTTTACATCCTGCAGGGAATACCTGGCTTTTTGCAGATTTTTGATGTAAAACCTGTGCTTATCATCCCATTCTGCATAAATCTTGCAATGCTGGAGGAGGATGAACACACTTTGATAGTGTATGTAATTGCAGGTCTGCTTATGGAACTTTCTGCAGGCAGGATAGTGGGTATGTACACCATTCCTCTTATAATTGCCTGTGTTGTATGCACAATTCTGGTTAAGTTTGTATTTCAGCCAAACTACCGCAACACAGTAGCATTGTCTTTTGTATGCACATTTGTTATTTTGCTGGCAGATTTCTTCTTCAGTTATATTCTTCCAGGACATAAAAAGCTGTTTACAGTTTTCTTTAAAACAGTGCTGCTGTCCAGCGGATATTCGGTGGTGTTTTCGGTTATGTACTTTAAAATAATATCAGCAATACAAAGCAGATTTAAAAAATTTGACGCGAGGTAAAATTTGAAAAAGGAATTAGGTTTCAGAATAAAAATATTATCTGCGTTTGTTGCTGTGGTGTTTTTGCTTTTTGTAACAAAGCTGGTTCAGTACCAGATTATAGAAGGCGAACAGCATTTTGAAAGTTCAAATACATCGGTTGTTTTTGAACAGACACTTTCAGCTTCACGCGGAGACATAGTGGATGCCTACGGCACGCCTTTTGCTTCCAGTCAGGTTGTTTTTAATGTAACGCTTAACCGTGCTTATCTGCAAAGCGGTCAGCTTAACCAGATGATTATCAAGGCACTTGAAATACTGGAAGAAAACGGTGAAAATGTAAATGATATTCTTCCGCTTACAAAAGAAAAACCATACACTTTTGTGGAAGGCGGCGAGACAGAAACAGAATGGGTTCGCAAAACCCTTGAACTCAACATATATGCAACAGAAAATGATGTTATAGAAAAGCTTGCTGAAAGATATGATCTGCAGGATATACCAAAAGATATGTGGCGCAAGGTCGGCGGCATAAGATATACAATGGAGCGCGAAGGATATTCTCTCAGTACACCATTTACAATTGCAAGGGATGTAAGCGAAAAAACCGTTGCAGTTATAAGCGAAAATTCCCGTCAACTTTCAGGAATAGAAATATATGACACCAGCGAAAGATATTACGAAAACGGCGAACTTCTGCCGCATATACTTGGCACAGTGGGTGTTATATGGGCGGAAGAATATGCAGAACTCAAGGATTATGGTTATAAAATGACCGACACCCTTGGCAAATCGGGTCTGGAAAAACTGTACGAAAGCTATCTTAAAGGCACAGACGGTAGTGTGCAGATCGAGCGCAACCTGTATGGTGAAATAACAAACAAGCAGGTTCTGGATCCGCCAAAAGAAGGCGATACAGTAAAGCTGACAATAGACTATCAGCTGCAGCAAAAACTGACAGAGCTTGTGGAATATCAGATGGATGTTCTTCATCAGAAAGAGACAAAATGGGGTAAAGAGGCAGAGGGAATTTCAGCTGTAGTAATAGATGTAAATACAGGGGGGATACTTGCCGCAGCAAATTACCCTAACTATGACCTTACAATGTATAATCAGAACTATTCTGAATATGCAAGCGACCCTACAAATCCTTTGTTTAACAGAGTTACACAGGGGCTTTATCGCCCTGGCTCTGTATTCAAGTGTGCAGTTGCGGTGGCTGCTTTGCAGGAAGGCATAATAGAGGAAGAAACCAAATATACCTGTACAGGCAGATATATGTATTATGCGCCAAGCTATACCCCAAGCTGTGCAAACGGTACAGCACACGGTACGATAAATGTAAAAGAAGCTCTTAAAGTTTCCTGCAACTGTTTCTTCTTTGACCTTGGTAGGCAGCTTGGCATAGATAAGCTTAACGAAATTGCAAACCAGATGGGTATGGGTGTAAAAACTGGTCTTGAAATATCCGAAAGAACAGGCGTTATATCAAATCCGTCATACACCGAATCTCTTGGCAGCACATGGCAGGTAGGTAACGTTATTCAGGCGGCGATAGGTCAGCTTGACACAGCAATCACACCTGTTCAGCTGGCAACATACGCAGCAACAATTGCCAACGACGGTAAAAGATTGAACACGCATATAGTGGATTCAATTGTATCAATGGAAGGAGAAACTGTTTACAGCACACCGATTACAGTACTATCGGAACTTCCAGATAAAAACAATTCCTATGAAATTGTTGAAAAAGGTATGCTTATGGCCTCACAGCAGGGTGCTGCATCAAGGTACCTGAGCGACCTTCCTTATGGCGTCGCTTCCAAAACAGGTACAGCTCAGGTTGCGGGAGATTTCTACAACGCAACAATGATGGCGTACGGACCTGTGGAAAAACCAGAAATTGCGGTTGCAATAGTTGCCGAAAAGGCAGGTAATGGTTATTATCTTGCAGAAACGGTAAGAGGAATATTTGAAGAATATTACCGTCTTAAAGAACTAAGACAGGCCCCAGACTGGAGAGAGAAGCTTGCTGTGCAGGAAGAAACGGCTATCGAAGCTGAAACCCAGGAAAGTACTGAACAGTCTTTTCAGCAGATAAACAACCAGCAGCAGAATGCAGAGCAGGATAATGCACAAGCACAAAATAATGTTAGCTAATAAAAAATAAGCTGGAAACTTAAATTTATAAGGAATTAATAAAAATAACTTTCTAAAATTTTACAGAAATTTGGAAATTTATGTTGTAAAATTTATATGTTGTATGTTATACTAAAAAAGTAAGCTGCAGTTTATGGAGGAAAGATGGCACGTGTTATAATGATAGCATCCGGCAAGGGTGGAACAGGCAAAAGCACTGTGGCAACCTTTCTGTCACACGAACTTGGATTTAAAGGCAAAAAGACCTTTCTTACAGAACTTGATATGGGCTTCAGAAGCATAGATGTAATTTCTGGTATAAGCGAAATGGCCGTTTATGACATAGGTGATGTGCTGGACAGCAGCTGTGCAGTGCAAAAAGCAATGGTGGTCAGCCCACGGACAAAAAATCTGCATATTATGGCAGCGCCTGGCAGAAAAAGCGGTGTAAAGCTGGAAAATCTTAAAGGTTTTATAGACAGTATTTATAACGACTATGACTACATCATTCTCGATACAGCTGCAGGCGTGGGAGAAGCATTCAATGCAGCGCTTGCTGTGGCAAATATGGCAGTGGTTGTTGCAACACCAGATGCAATAAGTGTGAGAGATGCCAGAATAGTATCAGACGAAATTTATTACAGCGGCATTAAGGATGTGCGCCTGATAATAAACAAATACAATAAAGAAACATTTAAACATTCGGGCTTTGAAGACGGAGACAGCATTATAGATGCTTGCTGTGCTCAGCTTCTGGGGGTCGTTCCAAATGACGAACAGCTGCATCTGGCAGCAATGACAGGCAAACCTCTTGTAAGTACTGATATATCAAAAAAAGTATTTTCATCAATAGCAGAACGCATAGAAGGTAATCATACACAGATAGTTGTTAAATAGCGGAGGTACAATATGAACATAGCAATTATAGCTCACGACCAGAAGAAAGAACTTATGGTGCAGTTTTGCATTGCTTATCGCGGTATATTGTCAAAACATAATATTCTGGCAACAGGTATAACAGGCAAAAGAGTTTCTGAAGCTGCCGATATGAATGTGCATTGTTTCTACAGCGGTTCACAGGGCGGGGCAGAACAGATTGCTGCACGTCTGCAGTATAACGAAATTGATATGCTTTTGTTCTTCCGCGACACAATTGCGCGCCCTAACGAGCCAAGCGATAAAGAACTGCTGCGTCTCTGCGACGAAAACAACATCCCTGTTGCAACCAATATTGCAACAGCCGAAGTTCTTGTTCACGGCCTTGAACGCGGCGACCTTGACTGGCGTAATATTGTTAATCCTAAAAACAACAGATAATACTGTATAATCAAAAGGCTTGCGTTTGTACGCAAGCCTTTTATATATTATATAATAATGTATATTATATACTGTTGTTTGTAATATTTTTTATATATTCCCACAATGCGCTGGCAGCTTTTGTATGGTGATTTTTTTTGTATCTTGCAAAAGCAACTTCTACGGTAAAAGTTTCTTTAAGTTCTACAAGGGAAACGGCTTTTGCAAAACTGTCATTCATATAGTGTTCTGTGCCTTTCTGCAGCAAAAGTGAAACACCCATATTCATGCTTACCATTTCAAAAATATTTGTGGTGTGATTACTGGTTGCAACAATATCCGGCTCAAAGCCTGTCTTATTGCAGGCGGCAACGGCATTGCGGTGCAGACCGCTGTTCTGGCGGCATAAAATAAATTTTTCATTACTTAACTGAGAAAGGGAAATAATGCTTTCCTTTGCAAGAGGGTGATTGGCAGGTAGAACGGCTATATATTTTTCCACCAGTACAGGCAATTTTTCGTAATGTTCTTCATCAAATTTGCCAACACGAAAAAACGCAAGGTCACATTCGCTGTCCTTAAGCATCTTCATTATATCCTCGCCGTCAAATTCTTCCACCAGAATGTTGGCATCGGGCGTGGTTTCTTTAAAATGAGTTATGTAAGAGATAAGATTATATGGCAGCATGGCAGATGTTGCCCGTATAATTGCAGTGTTGTCATCCTGAACTGTCATACTTTCCAGCTCTCTTATCATATCATTATAACTGTTCAGAATTATATGGGCGTGATTAAGAAAAAACTTGCCGTGGTCGGTCATGGATATGCGGCGTTTAGAACGGTCAAAAAGCTGGATGTTAAGCTCCTTTTCCAAAGCGGCAATCTGCTTTGAAACGGTGGATTGGGCGCTGAACATTATTTCGGCAGCTTCCGAAAAGCTGCCGCTTTCGGCAACTGCAATAAAATATTTAAGCTGAATAATATCCATTGTTTTACCTCATAAGTTGTTTTAAATTGAAAACTTAATTAATTTAAGATTGTTACAAAACGGTTACAAAGTATTCTTCGATTTATTCTTGTTTGGAATAAATTATACACCAAAAGGAATTGTTTGTAAATAGCAAAGCATATATAATGTTGTTATGAGAAAAATGCACAACTATGTCACAGTTTTAACAGTGTTAATTATTACACTTGTACAAATTGTATAAATTACGGGTTAAAATTTAAACAATGTGTACAAATTGTGTTGTAATTGTATATTCTCTAATACATAATTGGCGTTATGCCTTAATGTAAAAAGCAGAAAAAATTTAAAAAGGAGAGTTTATTATGCTTAAAAGACTTTTAGCTTTGGCTCTTGCTGGCGCACTTGCTCTTTCTCTCGTAGCTTGCGGCACACCTGCAGCAGCACCAGAAGGCGGCAGCGAAACAGAAGGCCCAAAAACAACATTCAAGTATTCCGAATTGTCCGAAATTCCAACACTTGACCCACAGCTCGCAAACTCCGTTCC
Organism: Oscillospiraceae bacterium; assembly: GCA_015067245.1. Lineage (GTDB taxonomy): Bacteria > Bacillota > Clostridia > Oscillospirales > Ruminococcaceae > RGIG3102. The sequence continues at coordinate 21,828 of SVMV01000026.1, forward strand.
TTCTAACACAGCTATCCTCCACATTCAGGAACCACTTGTTAGAATGTACAACGGCGTTCTCGAACCAGGCGCAGCAGAATCCTGGGAAATCTCTGAAGATGGTCTCACATACACATTCCACCTTCGTGATATGACATGGTCCGATGGTCAGCCAGTTACAGCTGGTGACTTCGAATATGCTATCAAGAGACTTGTTGACCCTAACACAGCTTCCCCATACGGCTGGTTTGCTTGCTACATCAAAAACGGTAGCCCATGTAACAACGGCGAACTTCCACTCGAAGAACTCGGCGTTAAAGTTATCGACGACAAAACACTTGAAATCACACTTGAATACGTAGCAGACTACTTCCTCCAGGTTGTTTCCAACGCTTGCTACGTTGCAACAAGAGCTGACCTTGTTGAACAGTACGGTCAGGACTTTGCAGCAGCTGCTGACAAAAACGTTTACACAGGTCCATTCGTAGTTAAAGAAATCAAAACAGGCGACAGAGTTATCCTTGCTAAAAACCCTAACTACTGGAACGCAGACCAGACAAAACTTGAAGAAGTAGAAATCATCGTTGTTGCTAATGCAAACACAGCTGTTGATATGTACAACGCTGGCGACCTTGACTACGTTCAGGTTCCTTCCGAACTCAAAGACCTCTACGCAGACCAGATC
>SVMV01000027.1 GCA_015067245.1 Oscillospiraceae bacterium
ACACATTAAAGCCATATACATTAAGTCCGCTTAATGCTGCCGAAAGGGTGATAAGTGCAGCTGCAGCTTCAAAAAACTGCATTGCAGAAAGATTTTCTCTGTTTGTTTTTATCAGTATGCAACCCTCACTAACTATATCGGGCAGCAAAATTACAGCCACTGCCTCCACAGCAAATACCGCAAAATAAACCGCCTGATACCCAAAGCTTAATACATATATTTTGCACAGCACATACACTCCTGCTGCAAACCATATTGGTTTTACAGAGCTTTGCTGCAGCATATAATCTCCCAGCAGATAAACCATTGCAAATGCCACACAGGGCACATAAAAGGCTGTGTGTGTAAATGTGAATATGTAATATACTGTGGCTGCTGCACTGCACAGATACAAAGCAGTTTTATCTTTGCAAAGCTGCAGCAGCACCAACGGCAGCACCGCCATAAAACTGTTGTTTTTTACTGCAGACAAAGCCAGCGCACAAAGCAGTATCAGCCATTTTTCCTTTATATTTTTTACACCTTCAAAAACAAGCATATATTTTTTTGCGTATGCTTTTTTGTTTTTCAGCTTTGTATTTGTCATATCTTTTAAGCCCTTTGCATATACTGTATTTTATTTTCAGTATATAAAGAGCCCCATAAAAAAACTGTCGAAGAATATTCCTCGACAGTTTTTGACTACTTTTTGTATAATTTTATATTTTATTTACCTTTTGTTGTATTTTTGCATACCAAAACTGCAAGCACAATCATAGGTATCATAGCAACAATACCTATCGGTGCAGGGCCAACAGTCATCTGATTGATATAGTTTACATTAAGCACAATCATCGGCAAGGTTGCCGCCGCATTGAATGCACCATGAGCAATTGACGGCGCCCATATACTGTTTGTTTTGCTGTAGGTCCAGTCCAGCAGGATACCCATAACCACACAGCAAACGCAGAACAAAGCCATACCCAAAAACGGTGCACCCCAGTAAACAAGGCCGTATTCGTACCCTGCCAGCACCATAACAGGCCAGTGCCACGCACCCCATACTATACCGCCTATAACACGGCCTTTGTTTGTGCCGTATTTATCCTTTAACATCGGGTACATAACACCGCGCCAGCCTGCTTCTTCCCCTGCGGCAAAAAGCATATTGATAAGCGGTGCATAGGTTATGCTTTGCACCAGACCGATAAGCACATACATAAGCGGAGTTATCCCAACAGCTGCAAGCTGCTGTGCAACAGCTTCGCCCATCTGTGCTGTAAGATAACTGCCGCTTAAATCCAGGCGGTTTGGCATAACAGTATAAAACAGTGCTGCACCAGCTATGGTTACAACAGCAGGTGCAAACCAGCAGATAAGATAATATTTAAAATTCTTTTTAATCTGCGGTTTCCAGCCAACCGATTTTACATCTGCCTTTGCAATAAATGCCGCTATAAGTGGTGCAAACATTGCAAGACTGAGCACAGGCGAAAACAAGGCCATATTTCCCTGCAGGGCAAAAATACTTGCCACAATCTGCAGTATCCAGCCGATTATAAAGGTAAAAATAATATATACAGTAAACTTTTTCTTTTCAAATGCCATAACTGTCTCCTTTATCTATCGGAATTGTATTTTCTGTACAGCAGGTAAGAATATGCTGTGGTTATTATAACTGTGCCCAAAACCGCAACTATGGTAACTGCCGCCACAAGTTTTTCACCCAAAAGCAATGCCGCAGCCAATATAACTATGCCACTGATTACAAACAATATACCGCCAAGTCGGTGGGTTTTATTCCACACACGCTCGTCAGAAAGTGTCCACATTGTTTTTATGCCAAGTGTAAAACTTTGCTTGCATTTTGGCAGATAGTTTCCTATAAAGATAAACAGCAGCGCTATTGCTATTGTGCTGATTTTTATTACGTCAAAACGATGCGGATTGTTGGCAGAAAGAATTGTCAGCTCCATCATCACTGCAAGAAAAACTATTATAACAAGGCGGAAGTTTTTGTAAAATCCATCCACCTTTGCATAGCTTTTGCCTTTTGGGTCGATTTTTGGAACAATAAAGAACAACGGCAGCATAAATGCGTTTACGCCCCACAGCATCCACAGTGTGCTTTTGCTGCTGTAATCCACATTGCCATTTAAACCCCAGTTGGTGACCACCTGGTCAGGCAAAGACGGATAAGCAATAATAAGGTGTACAAGGCTGGCTGATACCACAAGTACCGCCAGTAAATCGGTCTTTTTAAATTTCATCTTTTTTATCCTCCATAAAGCCTGCAACCCAGGTTAATATATCTTCCATAACAGAAGTGTTGATTTCATAATAAACAAAAGTGCCTTTTTTGCTGTCGTCCACAAGGCCCGCCTTTTTAAGTGTGGACAGATGGTGAGACAGCGTTGCCCCTGTCATATCAAAATGCTCGCCTATCTCACCTGCGGACAGCGGGCCTTTTTTAAGAAGTTCCAGTATTTTTCTCCTGGTTGGGTCAGCCAGAGCTTTTATTGTGTCCTGTAACAAGCTGTTCACTCCCTCTGCTTTATAGTTTATATGCACATAATTTAATATCATTATGGCGTAAACATACAATTATATTTAGACATCCATCTAAATATGTTATATCATACATTCAGATATCCGTCAAGATATATTTAGATATTCGTCTAAATATATCTCAAAATAAAAAGGCATCGGGTTTCCGATGCCTTAATTATTATGCAGTTAAAATTATTCTTCGTCGTGGTCGTGGCAGCAGCAATCGTCATCGTCGCAGCATTCTACGCCGTCAAAGTCCACTTCAAAGCTTGTGCCGCAGTTTGGGCAGCCGCAGTCTGGGCTGAAGAGCATTTCTTCGTCCATACATACGATTTCGCCGCATTTTGGACATGTGATTTCGTAGATACCGCCGTCGAAGAGTTCATCGTCGTCATGGTCGTGGCCACAGCAGCAATCTTCTTCGTCGTCCCAGTCTTCGTCATCCCAGTCATCATCGCAGTCGCAGCAGTCACATTCGTCTTCGTCGTCTTCCCAAAGGAATTCTTCGATATCAGTAAGGTCTTCGTCGATTGCGTCCAGTTCTTCGTAAGCCTGGTCCATATCGCTTTCAAGCTCGGAAACAGCAGTTGTTACATCGTCAAGCAAATCAACCAAAGCAAGCAAAACTTTGCCTTCTTTTGTTGTTTCGTCAACGCCAAGACCTTCTGCCAAGCCTTTGATGTAAGCGAGTTTTTCTGTAAGTGTCATCATAGTATCCACTCTACCTTTCTTTATTTAGTTATAAATGCGAGATATTATTCGTCGTAGCTCTTTGCACGTTCCATGTATTCGCCTGTTCTTGTGTCAACACGAACAAGTTCTTCTTCTTCGATAAAGAGTGGAACTCTGATTTCTGCACCTGTTTCTACTTTAGCAGGTTTAAGTGTGTTTGTAGCTGTGTTGCCTTTGAAGCCAGGTTCTGTTTCTGTAATCTGGAGAACAACAAAGTTTTCTGGTTCAACGCCGAATACTTTACCGTTGTAGGAGAGAACTTTAACGTTTGTGTTTTCTCTTACAAATTTAAAGCCGTCTGCAAATTCAGACATTGGAAGCGGAATCTGTTCGAATGTTTCTACGTCCATTACATAGTAAACTTCGCCGTCGTTGTAAAGATACTGCATTTCTGCTCTTTCAATACGTGCTGGGGAGAATTTAGCTGTTGGGTTAAAGCTTTCTTCTCTGATTGCGCCTGTGATAACGTTTTTGTATTTTGTTCTAACAAAAGCTGCACCTTTACCAGGTTTTACGTGCTGGAACTCAACAATAACGTGTGGCTGGCCGTTAATTTCAAATGTCAAACCATTTCTGAAATCGCCTGCTGAAATCATAATATTACCTCCAAAAAGTTTTAAAACTTATTATAATTTTTTACATAATATGTGATTATATTATACTTATATAATTTTACATTAAATATCTGGTTTTTTCAATAGCTATTTAATATAAAATACATCTATTTGCCAAAAAAATGGCCAGAAACAGCAAAAACCGCCTACTTTACAAGGCTTTTATAATAGGCTTTCATCTGTGCGGCATCAATGCCCTGAGTGCCGTCTGACTCGCAGATTATAACAGGTGACAGATTTTTGCGGGCAATAATCTCCATAAGCGGTTCAAAGCTTGGGCCATAAACGGCATCTTCAAAGGTCAGATGACGTTTTTCTCCCCCTGTGGTGTATTCGATTTTTGAAAAATGGGAGTGGAAAATTTTTGTGCGGTCTGTGCCGATTTCGTTTTCCATTGTATTGATTATATTTTCGTAATCCCTTATTGTTTTTATACAGCCGCAGTCACGGGCATTCAGGTGACCAAAATCAATGCAGGGGATAATGCGCTCGTCCACCTTGCACAGTGCCATAACTTCGTCCAGACTGCCAAGCTGGTTTACCTTGCCCATGGTTTCGGGGCAGACTGTGATATCCCCAAGGCCGTTCTCGTCCAGTGCCTGCATTATGCGCCCCATTGTGTCCACCGCTTTTGCAAGTGCCATATCCCTTGGAAGTTTTGCGCAGGAACCGCTGTGAAAAATGACACGGCTGCCACCCATTGCTTTAACTGCCCTTGCACTGTCAAGAATATATCTGATGCTGTTAAGGCGTTTTTCTTCGTCAATGCTGGACATTGAAATATAATAAGGTGCGTGAAGCGACAGTGTGATGTTTTTCTCTCTGCAGGCCGCGCCAAACTCTGCCGCCGCCTTTTCGCTTACACGCACACCGCGGCCGCACTGATATTCAAAGGCATCCAGCCCCATCTTTTCAAGATAAATGGGTGCTTCTATTGTCTTTTTAAAGCCCTGAAGCGCAAAGTTTGCATCAAGGCCTGCTGTGCCAAATTTTACCATCTATAAAAATTCTCCATGTTCTTTTAAGTATAAATCTATATACTGCTGTTCAAAATTTCTTTTCATATCAAAGCCCTTGCCCTCTTCGTGAAAAATCGGCAGCACCATTGCAGCTTTCATTCCTGAAACGTGAGCCCCCAGCACATCGGTAAAAATCTGGTCGCCTACCACAAGGGTGTTTTTTAAAGGAACCCTCGTTTTAAAACGTGCGCGGATAAACCCCCATGGTGTCGGCTTTGCGCTGAAGGTTACACAGGGCAGTTTTACTATATCTGCAAAGGGCTGCACCTTGCTTTTAAAGTTGTTGGAGGTGATAAACAGCTTTATGCCGTTAGAGTGCATAAGGTCTATCCATTCCATAATGCCGTCGGCTGCTTCCAGCTTTTTGTGGCGACGCAGGGTGCCGTCTGCATCAAGAAAGATACAGCGGATATTGCGCTGTTTTAAAAACTGCGGTGTTATATTTACTGTTTTTTCAAAAATATAATCAGGCTTATACCACTTTAAAATCATAAAAACCTCTTGCAAAAAAATATTTTTGTGATAATATGCTGTAAGTATATAAATTGTAACATATATTTTTATGCTTAACAACGGCAGTTGTTTTATTGTTCACAAAATTGCCACCAAATAATGGTTTAATATCTATATTTTAGTGATAGTATATTTATCTGTATTATTATAAAAGGAGAAAAAATGTCTGAATTACAGTACAAGCCGAACAAACTGATGATGTTTTTTATCATTTTGTTCCGTATTATATTTACAGCCGCAGTATTTTTGACCATTGCATTTATCTTTTACAACTCTGCACAGGTTGCCGAAGTAAGCAGCGGATACAGCGGCAAGTTTACCGCCTTGATTAACAAAGCTTTAAGCTATACCCCTTTTGACATTGTTTTAAGCGAACATCAGGTGCGCAAGCTGGCACATATTGCCGAATTTGCAGCCCTTGGATTTTTTCTTACATTCTGTCTGCGTGTTTACACAAAACGCCTTATCGCCTTTTGTGCCTGGCCGCTGCTGTTTGGGCTTTTTATTGCAGTGTGTGACGAGTTTCTGCAGCGATTTGTGCCAGGACGTTCCAGTTCCATAAAAGATATATTTATTGATTTTATAGGTGTATGCGGCGGCACAGGTGTTGCTATCTGCATTGTTTTTGCTTTTTCTACGGTATTCTGGCTTTTCTGGGGCAGAAAACGCAACAGGCGCAGAAAAGAAGCCCTTGAAAAAGAAAAAGCAGAAATTGACCGTGCAAGAGCATTTCTGGCACAGCAGGATGCCATCAACGCCCAGCTTGCTGCCGAAGCTGAACGTATTTCTCAAATTGCAAACAGTGATGCTGCAAAAATTTTAAGCGAAAATTCAAAATAATTATCATATAAAAATATGTCATTCCGAGGAGTTAAAACTTCTCAGAATGACATTTGTTTTTTATAAATATATATTATATGTTCTGTTTTTTGCCCATAACTGCATTAAGCACAAAGCTGATAACCAGCATTGCCACAGTGACAATAACCCAGCCAAAGCCAAGGTCATAAAGAGGCAGAGAACGGCAGATTGTGCTGATAAAGCCAAGAGATACGCCAAGACCGTCTATTGCATATATAACACTGATAACTGCTGTGCCGAGAATTGTAAGCGGATAGATAAAACGGTTGTTTTTGATAAAGTTATCACAAAGGCCAAGGACAATAAGCATAATTGACACAGGGTAGATTGCGTTGAGCACAGGCACAGATATGCTGAGAATTGTATTTAAGCCCTGGTTGCACACTGCAAAGGAAAAGATTGTTATGCCCAAAACAAATTTGTTGTAGCTTATACCTTTGAACAGTGTTGAAAAATACTGTGAGATAGAGTTGATAAGGCCTACGCAGGTTGTAAGGCAGGCAAGTGTAAAGATTGCCGCAAGGATAATTGCACCAAATTCGCCAAATACCTGGTATACAATCTGGCGCAGTGTCCACGCACCGTTTTCCTGAATTGGATATACTCCACTGGACTGCATGCCCATATATGTAAGCATTACATATACTGCTGTAAGTATTGTGCCTGCTGCAATGCCTGCAACAACAGTGTGTTTTATAACACCGCTTTTTTCTTTGATGCCAAGAGACTGCAAAGTGATGGAAATTACCAGACCAAAGTTAAGGGCTGCAATGGTGTCCATTGTCTGATAACCTTCGCAGAAGCCTTTGAGAAATGCCGCTGACTGATAGTCAGGCTGTGCTGCAGCAACACCCTTTGTGCCGCCCATAACAAAGCTGATAAACAAAAATACTATAAGTGTAAGCAATGTTGGTGTAAGAAAATGGCCTATACGGTTAACCAGTTTGCTTGGGTTTAATGCAAGCCATGCTGCAATGACAAAGAATACCAAAGAATAAACAAGCATAAACAGCTTAAAGGATGCGCCTTCGGGCAGATATGGTGCAACCGCCATTTCAAAAGGTACGCTTGCCGCTCTTGGAATGCCAAGACCTGGGCCGATAGAGAGATAAATAAGCATTGTAAAGATAATTGCAAACTTACCGTTTACACGTGCACCAAGTTTATCCAGGCCGTCTGACTGGGCAACAACAATAACCCCAAGTACAGGCAGTACAACTGCTGTGATAAGAAAGCCCAATATTGCAGGCAATGTATTCTGTGCTGCATTCTGCCCTAAAAACGGTGGAAATATAAGGTTGCCTGCACCAAAAAACAGGCTGAACAGCATAAAGCTGACTGTGAGCATCTGACCTTTTGTCAGTTTCATATATTTAATCCCCTTTATGTTCTTATTTGAAACAATAACCATAATAATATATCATAAATCGTGTGTAATGTAAACCTGTTTTTGTTTAATGCAAAAGCTGGCTGCAAACGCATATAAATGCATTGTACAGTCAGCTTTATTATGGTATTACTGCTAAACGTTCTTTTCAAAACAGCGGCAGTTTTCGGCCCCTGCAGGGCTGCCGTAATAGTCGATTTCTTTATATCCAAGCGAGAGATAAAGATTTGCCGAATCCATTGTTGTACGGGCAGTTTCCAGAATATAATGCTTAAAGCCCGCTTTAAGTGCATCAGCCTCCATACCTTTTACTATAAGGCTTGCAGCACCTTTTCTTCTATGCTGTGGAAGAACATAGATGCGCTTGATTTCGGCTGTTGATTCGTCAATTTTCTTCCAGGCACCGCAGCCTATTGGCTGGCCGTCCTCATATACAACGCAAAGGCCGTTCATATTATGCGGTTTGTTTACTTCGGCATAACGTGCCTGCACAGGACCAACTATCTCAAAATAGTATTCGTCCAGCTTGTCTGCAAGAAAGATAAAATCCTTGCTGTCTTTGTCCACAATTCTTAATTCCATTGCAATCTCCTTTATTTTGTGTAAACATAGTTGCCCTGCGGGGTTTTGACTTCGGTATATCCGTATTCTGCTGCAAATTTTTCTGCAAATCTGTGGTAGACATCTTCGGCATATATCATCTGCGGCATTTTGCCAGGATTTATGGCGTAATACTCTTTAAGTCTTTCCATTGTATGTGCAAATTCTTCTTCTGTCACGCCTGGCAGCCAAGGGGAAAATGTTGCCATTTCCACATCTTCGCTTATAAGATAGGTCCATGTATTCTGGGTGAGATAAAGCACATTTTCAGGGTTGTTTTGGGATGTAAGCTGTGTGATATCGTCTGCAAATCTGTTGTACAGTTCTTCTTTCTCTTTGCTTGCCAGAATGCCTTTTTCCGGACCCTGGGCAAGCATCTGTGTCTGGGTGTGCATACCTCCGCCAAAAGAGCCGCTTTCCCAGAAAACGCTTACATATCTTGTGTACCACACACAGCCAATCTGCATAATCAAAACTGCTGCAACAGCACAGCCTGTAAGCAGATTGAGCCATCTGATATTTGTTTTTTCAAGCATTTCCACACCTGTGATAACAATTATAACAATGCTTGCCATAAGAGAAACCATAGAGGTTGATGCAATATTTAAAAAGCCTTCGGTAGATGCCATGTGAATACACGCACCGTACAGCATGCCAGGTATCCATACAATTTTAAATATGCGTTTTGCAATGCCGCTGTCTGTGAGCAGCATGCAGAAAAGCGCAAATACATTAAGCGGAAAGATAACACGGTTTATGTACAGCTCCCAGGTTACAAACGGAAGCATCATAAGGCCTGTAAGCACCGCACCTGCGCAGTAAAATAATGCTGCAGGCAGTTTTTTTGCAGGGATAAAACGGTAAGCAGCAGCAAGCACAGCAAAACCTGCATATATAAACAGCGACAGGTCATTGCACTGCAGAATGCCTTTTATATAGCTTACAAGTACATACGCAAATCCGCTGGACTGATGCTGCGGGTCGTTGAGCATCCACTGCAAAGCCACAATAATATCAGGCACTGATGCGCGGCTGACAGCAAAAAGCAAAAATGCTGCTGCAAGAGCAGATATGCCCACTGTAATCCAAAGCCAGCTTTTCTTTTGCAGAACATCAAGGCTGAAACAGCCTTTTTTTATAACATTAATCAGCATAAGCAAGGTATAAAATGCGTATACCGCAACAAGAAACGGACAGCACAGCACCGCCGCCGCAAAAAGCACACCTGCCGCAATATATGGAAGTTTTTTACGGTTACTGTTGGTCATAAGCAGCAAAGTTGCAACTGTTATGCACTGTATGCCTATAGAGTTATACGAAAGAGCCATAATGCCAAACGGCGCATAAAGAAAAAACACCAGAGAAGCTGTTAAAGCTGCAAGCCAGCTGTATCTTTTAAGCTTTATATATATAAACACCGCAGTCAACGCCTGCACTGCTGTAAACACATAGCGGAAGGTAAGCAGCATGCCCTCGGTTGTGCCTGCAACAAGCATATAGATATGCACCAATGGCAGCATAAGGAAAGAGCTGAACTGGGACAGGTTCCATTCGTGGACAAACATACTGTCCCCCTGCCAGAAGCGGTAAGGTATTGCAAGATAAAGAGATTCGTCTTTATTTGCAAAGCCGTAACGGCACTTCCAAAAAAGAAAAACCGCCGCTGCTGCCATAACTGCAACAAAGATAATGTTTTGTATATTAATCTGTTTTTTAGATAGTTTGCCTGTCATTTTTATATCCTTTAAAAATCTGTACTTATTTTTTAAGTATATCAAATATCCCCACAAAAGCCAATAGGCGCTTTTATGTCTGCACAGCTTTAAGCGGATTCCAGCTGCCTTTTACATAACTTACAAGGTAAAGCACAAACAGCAAAAGATTGTGTGCTATCATACAGGCCCATGCAGAAACAAGGCCATAGCCCATAATCTGTGTACAGATAAATGTGCCTGCAATGCGCACACCCCACATACCAATAATGTTGTACACAAACGGAGTTTTTGTTTTGCCAACGCCAAACATAAAGCCCTCCACAATAATGGAAAAACCATAAAACGGCTCGGACAGGGCAACCATGCGCAATACTTTTGTACCAAGTGCTATAACCTGACTGCTGTCAGAAAATATATCCACCAAAGCAGGTGCAAGCAGATACAGCGCCGCACCCGATATAACCATAAGCCCTATCTCCAACGGAACAAACATCCCTGCAAGACGGTTCATTCTCTCTTTGTCCTTTGCGCCGTATGCATTGCCTGCCAGTGTGGCGGCCGCTGTCTGCATGCCAAAGCCAGGAATATAAAATGCCGATTCCACTGTGTTGGCAATTGTGTGGGCCGCTGTGGCAATTTCTCCGACCGAGTTTATCATAGATGCAAAGGCAACATAACCAAAGGATGTGCCAAAGCGCTGCAGCATATTTGGCAAAGCAACCTTTAAGCACGGAGCAAGTATCTGCATATCAGGTTTAAAACTTTGTCCTTTTGGAGACACCATTGGATGCCGCCAAAGAACAACGGATATGCATATACCACCCACAGTAAATGCAATTGCGCTGGCAGCCGCAGCCCCCAGCACACCCCAGCCTGCGCCAAACACTGTAAGCTGTGCGCCAAATATATTTACTGTTCGTGCCGGATATATAAGCAGAAAGTTAAGCACTATATTTATAATATTTACCAATATGCCAACCTTCATAGGAGTTTTGGTATCCCCAGCTGCACGCAATACTGTGCCAAACATTATGCTGGCAGTTCTTGGCAGCATTGGCAGATAAAGAATAAAGAAATAACGGCTTGCAAGCTGCTGGATGCTTTTATCCACCTGCATCCATACAGGCACCTTCTGGCTTAATCCAAGTGTAAGCGCTGTGAACATCAGTCCAACAATAATTGTTACCATTACCGCCTGCCCAACAGCTCTTGAGGCACTTTGCCTGTCCTTTGCACCACAGCTTTTGGCAATAAAAGCAAGAAATCCAATGCTGAGCGCAGATATAGAGCTTGATATAAGCCAGTTTACCGTACCTGTAGAACCAACGGCCGCTGTTGCCTGGGTGCCAAGTGTGCCGACCATAGCGGTATCAATATACTGCACTGCTGTCTGCATAAGCTGTTCCAGCATTGTTGGCCAGGCAAGGCTTAATATAACTGTTATCATTGCCCAGTCTATTCTTTTGTTGCTTTTATGTTCTGTCATAACTTTGCTCCAAAGTGTATTTTATAAAATCAATCTGCTTATATATTACAATATCTTCAATAAAAAAACCACCGAATTTTAAAATTCGGTGGTTTCTGTGCATTAAAATATTTTATTTTTTGAGAATTGTATACAGAGTTTTGTAAAAACCTTCCAGCTCTTCTTTGGAAAGCTTTGTGCCTTCGTGAATTTTTACAGGAATTTCTGTCGCCTGCTCCTTAAGCTTTTCACCTGCTTTTGTTATGGTAATGTTAAGGTTGCGTTCATCTTCGGTTGAGCGCACACGGTTGATAAACCCTTTTGCTTCCAGCTTTTTGAGTAATGGTGTAAGTGTCCCGGAATCAAGGTAGAGATGTTCCCCCATCTCTTTAACGGTCATGGTTTTGTTTTCCCAAAGAAGCAGCATTGCAATATACTGTGTATATGTAAGATTAAGTTTATCAAGGTAAGGTTTGTACTGCTTTATAACCTCTCTTGATGCTGCATAAAGCGGAAAGCACAACTGGTTTTCTAATTTCAGGCCGTCAAAATTTGAATCTGGTTTCATGATATTTGCCTCTCTTTTTTGGATATTTGCCTTTAAGACAGCTTATACAGCCACAAGGCCATAAAAGCTGATATTATATTAACACACATTGCCTGTAAGCTTGCTGTACAGGTTTCTAAAATATAGTTTAGCACAAAACTCAAAATAAAAAAAGTAGAAATTGACAATATTGTTATTTAATTGTCAAAAATTCAATTTTTCAAGCTATATTTTCAGTCTTATTTCATAATAATATCAAATTTTTATTATTCACATCGCACAATTGATACCTTGTATCAGTTTTACACTTATTTTTCCGGAAGCAAAAGTGTCTGCCCTGGATGTATTGTATTTGATATAAGGCTGTTGAGAGCTTTTATCTCGCTGTATCTGCTGCCTTTGCCCAGTTGCTTTTGTGCTATGCCCCAAAGAGAATCATTTTTTACAACCGTGTATACACTTTTGCTTGGAGCTGGTTTTTGAACAGGGGTTCCAGTGCCAACCTTTGCAAAACCGTTAAGGCCTGCAAAGCGCATCATCTGCGGATAGTTAAGATAGCCGCAGTTAAGGTCCACATTTGTGGCTATGCCGTCAACCCTGCCTGTGTGGCTGTACTGCCATATACCGTACTGGTATTTAAAGTTTGTCTGCGACACACCTGTGTGCGCCACCCAAACAGCATAGCGGTTTAGCATCTGCGGCGAAATGTTTGCCTCCAAAAAAGCCTTGTAGCTGTATATGCCCACCCAATAGCCATTGCTATCAGCACAACTGCAGTTTGTCTGTCCACAGCAGCTGCCGCGGTTTTGTTTGTAATAATTATATTTATTCATTGCAGTCTCCTTTAAGTATTGCTTTATAAGCTGTATAAAGCTGATATTTTCTATGATTTTTTTACTTAAAGTGTTACTGATTCAATTGTCCGCAATATAATTCTATAAAAACACCCCGAGCGCAATTTACCTATAACAAGTGCTGTGCCATTATATAAACAATTCTGTATATAAATAAAAGCCCGAAAGCAGCTGCTTTCAGGCTTTTGTTGTCAAAATATTGCCACAGACAGTTTTTAAGATAAAAAGTCAGTGTTTATGCGGGTTTATACAATTTGTGCTGTTATTCCCACTCAATTGTGCCGGATGGCTTTGGAGTAAGGTCGAAGAGAACGCGGTTTACGCCTTCAACTTCGTTTGTGATTCTGTTTGTGATATGTTTGAGAAGTTCGTATGGCACTTCTTCGATTGTTGCTGTCATAGCGTCTGTTGTGTTAACAGCGCGGATGATAACAGGCCATGCATCTGTGCGTTTGTCGTCTTTAACGCCAACAGATTTGATGTCTGGAATTGCTGTAAAGTACTGCCATACTTTGCCTTCGAGACCGTTTTTAGCAAATTCTTCACGGAGAATTGCATCGGATTCTCTTACAGCTTCAAGGCGGTCACGTGTGATTGCACCAAGGCAGCGAACACCAAGGCCTGGGCCTGGGAATGGCTGACGGTATACCATGCCGTGTGGAAGACCAAGTGCTTCGCCCACAACACGAACCTCATCTTTAAAGAGAAGCTTAACAGGTTCTACAAGGCCAAACTGCAGGTCTTCTGGCAGACCGCCAACATTGTGGTGTGCTTTTACGCCGTCAGATTCAAGGATGTCAGGATAGATTGTGCCCTGTGCAAGAAATTCGATACCTTCCTGCTTGCGTGCTTCTTCTTCGAATACACGGATAAATTCTGCACCGATAATTTTGCGTTTTTCTTCTGGTGCTGATACGCCTGCAAGTTTGTCAAGAAAACGGTCAACAGCGTCAACATAAACAAGGTTTGCATCCATTTCGTCACGGAATACCTTTACAACCTGTTCTGGTTCACCTTTGCGGAGAAGGCCGTGGTTAACATGCACACAAACAAGCTGTTTGCCGATTGCTTTGATAAGCAGAGCTGCAACAACAGAAGAATCTACACCGCCGCTGAGTGCGAGAAGAACCTTTTTGTCGCCAACCTGTTCTCTTACTTCTTTAATCTGTTCTGCGATAAATGCTTCTGCCAGTTCAGGAGTAGTAATTCTTGCCATAGATTCTGGACGTACAATTTTTTCCATAAAATTCCTCCATGTATTTAAAAAAAAGATTTTACCAAGGTAAAATTTAAACTTTTCCCTTAACAGAATTATTATAGAATATTCCTTTGCAGTTTTCAATAAAATATTAAAAATTTTTTACAATATTTTTTACATTTTTTCAAATATTTTTTATACACCAAAATCTCAGCAGACATAAATACAGCGTTAAAGCCATAAATATTTCAGGTACATATTTATATTTTACAGTTTTCACAATTTTCACAAAGCTGAAACTTATGTGAATTTTTTCGACAAAAATTGACAGTGTGCTGTCAAAATAAGTATAATTTGTATAAATAAAGAAATTTTGTAAACAAATCCGTTTTTTTAAAGGGGTTTGTTTTTATTTGCAAAAATAAGGAGATTTCTGTTTTGGCTAATTATAATTTGGGCGTAGACATAGGTTCCACCACAGCAAAACTTGTGCTGATGGACAAAGAAAAAATAGTATATCAGAAATATCAGCGCCATCTTTCCAGAGTGCGTCAGACCGCACTTGAAATGATAAAGGAAATGGTGCAGCAGATTGACATAGACACACTGTCTGTTACAATTTCAGGTTCAGCAGGTATGGGTGTTGCAAACGGTGCAGGCATAGATTTTATTCAGGAAGTTTATGCAACAGGAGAAGTTGTTTACAAACTTGCCCCTGACACCAGTGTTGTTATAGAACTTGGCGGCGAAGACGCAAAGGTTATATTCTATGACGGCGGCGTTGATGAAAGAATGAACGGCACCTGTGCAGGCGGCACTGGTGCATTTATCGACCAGATGGCTGTACTGCTGGACATGACCGTTAACGAAATGGACGCTGCCAGCCTTAAGGCAACACAGATTTATCCTATTGCAAGCCGCTGCGGCGTTTTTGCAAAGACAGATATACAGCCGCTGCTCAATCAGGGTGCAAGCAAGGAAGATATTGCCGCAAGCATCTTTCAGGCAGTGGTAAACCAGACAATAACAGGGCTTATTCAGGGCAAAAAGATAAACGGAAAGGTAATGTTTCTTGGCGGGCCGCTTTTCTACTGCAAAGGTTTGCAGAAACGTTTTTATGAAACACTTAAACTTACCAGTGAAACTGCAATCTTCCCCGAATATGCGCTTTACTCGGTTGCTATGGGTGCTGCAATGCACGCAGAAAACAGCAGAGAAATACCTGTTGCAGAACTTATAGACAAACTTGAAAACTCGGCAAACAGCGAAACTGTTTCCAGTGACAGACTGCCTGCCCTTTTTGAAAGTGACAGCGATTATTACAGGTTTGTGGAACGCCACAGCAAAGCAAATGTGCAAAACCGCAGCATAAACGAATACAGCGGCAAAGCCTGGCTGGGGGTGGACTGCGGCAGCACAACCACAAAACTGGTGCTTATTGCCGAAGACAAAACCGTTTTATACTCCTATTACAGTTCCAACAAAGGCAATCCTGTGCAGGTGCTGCGCCAACAGCTGGAGGAAATTTACAACCTTTGCGGAGACAGAATTGTTATAAGCGGCAGTGCCGTTACTGGTTATGGCGAAGAGCTTATCAAGCACGCATTCCATATTGATGAAGGCCTTGTGGAAACAATTGCCCACTATACTGCAGCAAAATATTTTCAGCCTGATGTTGATTTTATTCTTGATATAGGCGGCCAGGATATCAAATGCTTCCGTATTAAAAACGGTGCCATCGACAGCATTATGCTTAACGAAGCCTGCTCGTCAGGCTGCGGCAGCTTTATCGAAACCTTTGCAAAGGCAATGGGTTATCCTATTGCAGAGTTTGCAGCCCTTGGCTTAAAGGCAAAGGCCCCTGTTAACCTTGGCAGCCGCTGTACTGTATTTATGAACAGCAGTGTTAAACAAAGCCAGAAGGACGGCGCAACCGTTGAAGATATTTCGGCAGGGCTGTCTGTAAGTGTTGTTAAAAACGCAATTTATAAGGTTATCCGCGCCACAAGTCCTGAAGAGCTGGGCAAAAAAATTGTTGTGCAGGGCGGCACATTTTATAACGATGCTGTGCTGCGTGCCTTTGAAAAAGAAATTGGCGCAGATGTTATACGCCCATCCATTGCAGGACTTATGGGTGCTTACGGCGCTGCTTTGCACGCAATGCAGTTTAACGAAAGCACAATACTTAAACCGCGCCAGCTGGCATTTTTTGAGCACACCTCCAAAACCACACGCTGCAAGGGCTGCGCAAACCAGTGCCATCTCACCGTCAATAAATTTTCTGACGGAAAGACCTTTATCAGCGGCAACCAGTGCGAAAAAGGCCTTGGTGCTGCCGATGCAAAAGAACTGCCAAACCTGCACGCCTGGAAACGCAGTTATATAGAAAACCTTAAGCCTGCCGAAAACGCAAAACGCGGCAAGATTGGTTTGCCGCTGGCACTGTCCACCTTTGAGTTTGCACCGCTGTGGTACACAATGTTTACCGAGCTTGGTTTCAGTGTGCATTTTTCAAAACTGTCCAACCGTGCAACCTATGAAAGAGGTCAGTTTACTATTCCGTCCGATACTGCCTGTTATCCTGCAAAAATAATGCATGGCCATGTGCTGCAGCTTATTGACGATGGTATAACCAATATCTTCTATCCTGGTATTACATATAATATAGACGAGCACGCAGGGGATAACCACTACAACTGCCCTGTTGTCGCCTATTATTCCGAGCTTCTGCACGGAAACATAGAAGAGCTTAAAGATATCAACTATATGTACCCATATCTTGATATCAACAATCAGAAATCCATGGTTAAAACACTGCTGCCCTGCCTGCAGAAGATTGACCGTTCAATAACCAAATATCAGCTTGCTGCCGCAGTGCGCAAGGCATTTGTGGCTTATGAAAATTACAAGCTGCAGCTGCGTGCCGAAGGCGAAAAAGCCGTTAAATTTGCAAGAAACAACGGCAACCGCATTATGATACTGGCAGGCAGACCTTATCATATTGACCCCGAAATCGGCCACGGTATTGACAAGCTTGCAACCAGCCTTGGCTTTGTTGTGGTAAGTGAAGACAGTGTTGCACATCTTGCCCCTGTGCAGTATGTGCATGTGCTTGACCAATGGACCTTCCACGCACGCCTTTACCGCAGTGCGCGATTTGCCGTTGAAAACAGTGATGTTGAACTTGTTCAGCTTGTTTCTTTCGGCTGCGGTGTTGACGCCATTACCACCGACGAGGTGCGCAGCATGCTGGAAGACGGCGGAAAATATTACACACAGATTAAAATTGACGAAATTACAAACCTTGGGGCTGTAAAAATACGCTTGCGCAGCCTGCTTGGTGCTTTGGAGGAAAAGAAATAGTATGCAGGATAAAAGCTTTGTTCCTTTTACCGAGGAGATGAAAAAGGACTACACAATTCTTGTGCCAAACATGCTTCCTATCCATTTTAAGCTTCTGCTCAGTCTTTTCCGCAGCCACGGATACAATCTTGAGCTGCTGGAAAGTGATGGTCCGCAGATTGCCGAAACAGGCCTTAAATACACCCATAACGACACCTGCTACCCTGCAATTTTAGTTGTGGGACAGCTTATGGACGCAGTTTTATCTGGTAAATACGACACCGACAAAATTGCCCTGATTATGTTTCAGACTGGGGGCGGCTGCCGTGCATCCAACTACATATCCCTTATCCGAAAGGCGCTTAAAAAGGCAAATCTGGCACATATTCCTGTTATAAGCCTTAATTTTAACGGAATGGAAAATCATCCAGGCTTTAAGCTTACACCCAAAATACTGTACAGTATGATTTACGCAGTTTGCTATGGCGATTTAATAATGAGCCTTGTAAACCAGGTGCGTCCTTATGAGATTAACGCAGGCGATGCCGAAAAACTGGCTGACCGATGGACAGCTGCTTTAGGCGGAGAACTTGCAAGCGAAAAGATACGCTACCGCAAAATCAAAGAAAACTATAAAAAGATTATTGCCGATTTTGCAAAGATACCTATGGTGCGTACAGACAGACCAAAGGTTGGTATTGTTGGAGAAATTTTTGTAAAGTATTCCCCTCTTGCAAACAATGACCTTGAACGCTTTCTTATCAAAGAAGGGGCCGAAGTTGTTGTACCTGGCCTTATAGACTTTTGCCTGTACGCAATTTACAACAGCATTATGGACTATAAGCTATACGGAAAAAACAAAAAGACCTATCCTGTTTGGAAATTTGCATTTTGGCTGTTTAATAAAAAGAAAAACGATATTTCGCAGCTTATAAAAGAAGAAGGAACCTTTGACGGGTGGACCGAGTTTGACAAGATTATCGATATTGCGGCAAATGTTATAAGCCTTGCAGTTAAAATGGGCGAAGGCTGGCTGCTGACCAGTGAAATGATGGAACTTGCCGAAAGCGGATGCAAAAACATTGTGTGCACACAGCCTTTTGGCTGTCTGCCAAACCACATTGTTGGCAAAGGTATGATGAAGCCCCTTAAAGAGATTATGCCAGACATAAACATTGTGGCAATTGACTATGACGCAGGTGCAAGCCGTGTTAACCAGGAAAACCGCCTTAAGCTTATGCTCAGCAACGCCAAAAGAATTATGGACACAGACAAAACCATAAAGGCATAGCATATTCTGATTTATAAACGGCAATATATTAAAACGGTGCAGCATAGCAAATCTGCTATACAACGCACCACACACCGAAAGGACTGCACTTTACATTATGGAACACAGCAATATTGCAATAAACATAAAACTTGCAGGGGATCTTATTGAAAAAAAGGCAAACAGTAAACTTGTCAGATACAATATAACACTTTCCCAGGCAAGAATTTTACTGGCTCTTTTTCAAAGCAAGGCAGACAGTATATCCCTTAAAGCCCTGGAAAAGCTGTTCAGCGTTTCACAGGCTACCATGCAGGGCACCATAAGCCGCCTTGCCAAAAAGGGCCTTGTGAATGTGCAATTTCTTGCGGCCGACAAAAAGACAAAGTATGTATCACTTACCAGTGCAGGAGAATTTCTTGCCGACAGTCTTGGAAAGCATATTGAAGAAATTAACTGTTATTTAACCCAAAGCCTTTCAGACGCCGAAATAAGCCAGCTTAACATTATTCTGGCAAAGATTTGCAAATCTTTAAACGATTAAACATAACATACTATAAAAAGCATAACACCCACGGTTTTCCGCGGGTGTTATGCTTTTATTGTTATTTACAAAAAATGTTTGTCATTTATTTGTATTTTTTAAAAATGTACACCTGTGTTAGGGTTTACACGGGATGGTGTGGAAGCTTTTACCTGTGCTTCTGTAAAGCCGCAGCCTGCACATACACCGTTGATGTCAAAGTGATGGCCTGTTGCTGCAATAGAACGGCTTTCGCCGTGGTTACATACTGTACATACATGTGCTTCTACGCCTGCTGCACAGCAAGTTGCTTCTTTTGTTGTGTACCAGCCGCCGTAAACATGTCTGTGGCCGCGTGTTTCGCTGTGGCCGCAAACTGTACATACGCGTGTGTCGCCGTTAACGCCGGACTGCCATTCGCCCATTGTATGTTCTGTGTATACAGCGCCGTTGTCGGATTCACAGAGCATGCCTTCTGGGAATGCAACCATATCTTCTGCGTCTCTGTTGTTTGCATCCACAACAATATCAAACGGATATTTGCTTTCGCCTTCGATGTTGAGTTCGGAGCCGTCTGCAAATGTAAGTTCTGCATCTGTACCGTTTTTGTCAGAAACATTTACACCGTACCAGGAGTTGGAACCTACTTTAAGATTGAGTTCGCCTTCAACTGTTACGTCGGAGCCGTTAACGATAAGTGGTGCGCCGCCTTTTGTTGCCTGGTTGTCAAGAGTTACGTTTTCAAGTGTAACTTCAGATTCAAAAATATCAAGTGCGTTGGAGCATTTGTCGTTTGTTCTGATTGTAACGTCTTTAAGTGTTACGCCTGTAACATTTTCGAACTTAACAAGGCTGAGGTTGCCTGCGTAATCGCCTGCAAAGTCATCTGCTGCATAAATTGTGTGGCCGTTGCCATCGATTGTAACACCGCTTGTCTTAACATTAAGCTGTTTGGAAAGCTGAACATCTTCTGTAAGAACAAGTGTTTTGCTTTCTGTTGCAGCTGCTGCAGCAATAAGGTTTTCAAATGTGTAAGTATCGTTGATAACCCATTTGCCGTTTTCTGCTGCAATGTTGCCGCTTGGACCGCACTGGTCTTCAACATGTGCACCGTCGTTTACTTCACTGAGCCAGAGTGTTTTTTCGCTGTAGTTGTTTTCTGTACCAGATTTGATAATGCAGATATCAACAGCGTTTTCACCAAAGCTGTTGCCTGTAATTGTCATTTCGGAGTCAGAACAAACAACAAAGCCTCTTGTACCTTCTGTGTGGTTACCAGAAACTGTGCCTGTTGCACCGTTGTTGATGTAAGCAGGCTGACGGAGATTTTTAAATGTATTGCCTGTGATTGTTGCGTTTGCACCAGGAGCAACTTCTATTGCTCTTGTAACTTCGCCGTCACCAGCTGCATAGTTGCCTGTAAAGTTACAGTTTTCAACTTTGGAACCATCCATCATATAAACTGTGTTAACTGGTGATGCATTGTTGTCTGCTGTATTTACGATTGTAAGGTTTTCAAGTGTACCTTCAAGTCTGATTGCCTGGTTAACATCTGAATAGATTTTTACACCTTCGGCAGCTGTAAGTGTTACACCTGCAGGTACTGTGATTGTTTCTGTAAGTGTGATGTCAGAAACCAGTGTTACTGTTTCGCCGGATGCTGTTGCTGCTGCAATTGCTTTGTCCAGTTTTGCGTATGGTTTGCCGTTAACTTCAGCAACAGAATTGATAACAACTTCGTTTGTGAGAGCTTTATCTTCGTAATATGTATCCATATCACATGGGTTTCTTGTATATTCCACTGTGTAATCAACGCCGGCTACAGGAGTTTTGCCCCAGTAGTTGCCGCTGATATCTGCAGGGCCGTAGTAAGCGCCAACAGCCACAGTTGTAGCGATTCCTTCGCCTGCGCGTGTTGCAGAGTTGCCTTCAAATACATTTTCTGCTACTGTACAGCCGTCACAGAAGATTGCACTTGCAAAACGTTTTGTTGTTGTATGGGATGTTGTAACTGTGTTGCCGCTGAATGTACAGTTGCTGATTTCGTCCTGCGCACCCCAGCCTGCATAAATTGTTGCTGCATTGCCGTTTGTGTTTACTGTATTGCCTGTAAATTCGCTGTTTTTAACAGTAAGTTTTTCACCGTCATTGCGCACTACAATACCTGCACCTGTGCTGTTGTTTTCGATAAATTTGCATTGATCAATAACAACTTCTGAATTTGAATTATCACCATTGTAGTTTATGTCAACAGCTCTGCTGCCGTTTTTTATAAATTCACAGTCTGTTACAGCTGCATCTGCAAAGTTGAGAGAAAGCACACCGTAAGCATCATTTGAAACACTGTTGTCGTTAAGTGAACAACCGTTCATTTCCAGTGTTACACCCTGAGCACGAACAACGCCGTAATTTGTTTTCCAGCCGGAAATATCAAGGTTGTTGAGTGTGATTGTTTCACCGTGGTCATCGCCCCAACCGCTGTTACCTGCCATAATTGCAGAGTTGTAAGTTTTGTCTGCATCTGCAGGAATAAGTTTATGGTTGTTGCCTTCAATTGTGATGGAGTTTTCAATTGTGATTGTGTCTTCCAGAATTGCATCTGCAAGAAGTGTAATTATATCGCCGTCTTTTGCTGCATTGATTGCTGCCTGCAAAGTTGGATACTTTGTGGTGCCAATCTGTGCAACGTTTGCTGCTTTAACAACAACTTTGCCGTCGCCTGTAATTTCAACTTTTGCGTTGTCATCTGCGCCAACTTTGATTTTGTCTGCAAGGTTAGCTGTGTTTGTTATTGTAA
>SVMV01000028.1 GCA_015067245.1 Oscillospiraceae bacterium
CAGAGAAATATGCTATGATATAGTCGTAGTATGAAACTTTTGGGTCTATTTTTGCGTCTATATAGATAGAAGTATAATTTTACAAGGGGGTAATCCGTATGAAAAAATACATAGCATTAGTTTTGGCATTGGTCTGTGTGTTGGGTCTTGTTGGTTGTTCCGATAAGAATATGACATTTGATATTGGAACAGCAAACAAAATCAACATAAAATCTGGTCTTACAGGTGACGAAGTGAATATTGCAGATAATGAGTTTATTCAGAGCATTACAGAGAATATCAACTCATTAAGATTTGAAAAGACTTCAAAAGTCAACGGAAAAGTTGGCTATGCCTATATGCTGACTTGGTTTGACACCGAGGATAATCAAATTGCAAGAATTACCATAACAGAAGAAAATGGATACCAAATCAGCCACGATGGATATTACTACAAGGTTGGTGCTGACCTCTGTATTGATACTGAACTGATTGACGAAATGCTCAATATTGCCCTTTCGTCTGCTCCAGCAGAGTAAAGACAGTCAGACAAACTTGAATTTGACGAAGGAGTGTGATTGTATGAAAAAGTTGATAGCATTAGTTTTGGCTTTGGTTTGTGTTTTGTCTTTAGCAGGTTGCAACAATCAACCCACAACATATTCCGATATTATTGAGGGAAATATGAAAACATACTATAAAATGGACGATGGTACATGGCAAGTTGATGGACATACATATCAATACAGGCTGGAAATCAAAGGAAGAATGCCCAATGCTGCTGTTGATTCTACTTTTGTGTTTTTGAGTAACATTGAAACCATTACATTTGAGCAAGCATGGAAAGCTGCGGGATTCAGCAGTAACACTGCTGATTATTTTGCAGTCGAAGATGCCGTGCTTGTAGAAATGAAAAACAGCTAACCAAATTTCAATATGTTGAACTAAATATCTGTATAGGAGCAAGGTGTATTTTAACCTTGCTCCTTTTTCATTCCATAGTACATACATAAAAAATGAATAAAGAGGTCATTTATGCATACCAATACTTATCTCGGACAGAGACAAAGTGAAAGGCTTCACCAAGCAAGGTGGATCATTATTTTGCATTCGACTAAGTGTTGTCAGAGTTGCACACCCCAAGTAGACAAGTCCGAAACGGTTGAAAACGGATTTTTGGATGCTTATGCAGAATTTTCAGCGAAAAAGCATTAGAAACACGAAAGAGAATTAGGACTTATTTTTTACAAAGATAAATTCTGCATACAAAAAGGCAGGCACCAAAAAGGTGTCTGCCTTTAAATTTGCGTTATAAATTATATCTTAACGGATACAAATTATTTTGCAGCGTCTGCAGCTTTCTGAATTGCTTCAAGGAATGCGGACATGGAGATTGTGCAGGAAGCTTTGAGATCTTCGTCAGCTGGTGTGTCTGTGTAACCGTGGCTGTTTTCTGCAAATTCCATACCTGTTACGTCTGCAACTGTTTTGCCATTCATCCATGTTTCGAATGCGTTAACCTGTTCGAACCATTCTGCAACTGCGCCGCCGTATGCAACCATGTTGTAGTCGAATTCTTTTTCTGTTTTTGTTCTGAGGTCTGTTTCGCCAGCAACACCGTCCATGTCAAATGCAACTTTCTGCTGTGCTGTGTCGATCTGGGAAGCAACAATTGTGCCTGCTTCGTCAAGAGCGATAGCTGCGATTGTTGTGTCGATCTGTGCGGAAGCACCTTTTTCGTTTTCTGCATCTTCGTCAGCAACTGTAGCGTCAACTACGATACCAAGACCTGTTTTTGCTGGAACGCCTGTTGTTTCAACTGCGTTGTCGTATGCTTTCTGGAGAGCATCAAGGAATGCTGTCATGGAGATTGTGCAGGAAGCTTTAAGGTCTTCGTCTGCTGGTGTGTCTGTGTAACCGTGGCTGTTTTCAGCAAATTCCATGCCTGTAACTTCTGCCAATGTTTTGCCTGTCATCCAAGCTTCAAGAGCGTCAACCTGTTCAAACCATTCTGCGATGGAGCCGCCAAATGCAACCATGTTGTAGTCGAATTCTTTTTCAGCTTTTGTTCTGAGGTCAACTTCGCCAGCTGCTTTGCCTTCGAGGTCGAAGGAAGCTTTCTGCTGTGCTGCGTCGATGGAAACAGAAACGATAACGTCGTTAGAGTCAAATGTTGCTGCAACGATTGTGGATGTAACCTGTGCTGCTGCACCTTTTTCGTTTTCAACATCTTCGTTTGTTGGAGCTACTTCAACAACAACACCAAGACCTGTTTTGTAAGTAACTTCTGGAGCTTCTGGTTCTGCTGGTGCAGAGTTGCCGCAAGCTACCATAGAAAGAGCCATTGCTGCTGCAAGAGCAAGTGCAAGAATCTTTTTCATTGTAGTAATCCTCCGTTTTATTTGTCGATATTAGATATTATATGCAATTGGATATAATTGCAAAGTTTATATTATCACAGCACAAAAATTAAGTCAACAACTTTTTTGCGTTAATTTTAGAAAGATTCTATACAATTTATTTACTATAAATTTAATTATATTATGTTTAAATTTTATTATTTATACCGATAATTCGGGCTAACAGGTGTGATTTTCAACACAGCACACCATTTTGACAAGTTTTTAACAATCGTATGTAAACAAAAAGCAGGCACTTTTCAGTGCCTGCTCAATTTGCAATTAATTTAACTTATATCGACCGATACAAATTATTTTGCGTTTGCTGCTGCTTCTTTGAGAGCTTCGAGGTAGTCACCAACTGTGATTGTTACGGAAGATTTGAGTTCTTCAACGTCTGGGCAAGCTGTGTGGCTTTCGTCTCTCTGGTATGTTGGCATAGCAAGAACTTCGTCAACTGTTTTGCCTGTCATCCAGTCTGTGAGAGCTTTAGCCTGTTCGAAGTATTCTTTACCGATACCGGAAACGCCCTTCATGCCGTAGTCGCCTTCTTTTTCAACTTTTGTTCTGAGGTCAACTTCGCCAGCTTTTTTGCCTTCGAGGTCGAATGCTGCTTTCTGCTGTGCAACGTCGAGGATTGCTGCAACGATAACGCCGTTTTCGTCAAGAGCAACTGCCATCATGTTTGTGTTGATCTGTGCGGAAGCGCCTTTTTCGTTTTCTGCATCTTCTTCTGTTACGGAAGCAGAGATAACTGTGCCGAGACCTGTTTTAGCAGGAACGCCTGTTGTTTCGATAGCTGTGTTGTATGCTTCTTCAAGAGCTGCTACGTAGTCCTGAACTGTGATTGTTACGGAAGCTTTGAGTTCTTCAACGTCTGGAACGTTTGTGTGGCTGCCGTCGCCGCGGTCAAATGTTGGCATAGCTTTGATTTCTTCAACTGTTTTGCCTACAAAGTATTCAGCAAGAGCTGCGTACTGTTCGTTAACTTCTTTGCCGATTGCGGAAACGCCGCGCATGCCGTAATCGTCGCCTTTTTCAACTTTTGTTCTGAGGTCAACTTCGCCAGCTTTTTTGCCTTCGAGGTCGAATGCTGCTTTCTGCTGTGCAACGTCGATTGTTGCGGAAACGATTTTACCTTCGCTGTCGAATGTTGCAACAACGATGTTTGTGTTGATCTGTGCGGATGCACCTTTTTCGTTTTCAGCATCTTCTTCTGTTACGGATGCGGAAATAACTGTACCCATACCTGTTTTGTAAACTTCAGGTGCTTCTGGTTCAGCTGGTGCGGAAGAGCCACATGCTACCATAGAGAGAGCAAGAGCTGCTGTCAATGCCAAAGCAAAAATCTTTTTCATTGTGATAATTCCTCCATTTGAATTGTCGATATTAGATATTTTGCAAATTAATTTTACTCCATTAAATTGCAGAATATATGTTAGCATATTGATATTTTTTAGTCAACATATTTTTGCATTACAAATTCGTTACAGATACAAATTATTACTTATTTATGGTAATTTTTTGCCCTTTACGGACGATTTTGACAATTATTTATCATTTTGTGCAAATAAATTTTATCCTTTCGGTTTTATGTTTATCAGTCTCTGTCCCCTGGTTTGCCAACCGCCTGCAAAAAGCTATCCGCCAGACGAATTTATTATAATAATTAAGTATAAACTATTGCCTAATATTATATTTGTGGTAAAATAGATAATGAATTAATATGGGTAGGTGTGACTTAAACCACCTTATTTTTAATGAATTGTATTGTATTTTTATATAATTTGCGGAGGTATGCTCTATGGCTATTCTTGTTACTGGCGGCGCAGGCTATATCGGCAGCCACACTGTTGTGGAACTGCTTAATATCGGCAAAGACGTTGTTGTTGTGGACAATCTTTCCAACAGCAGCGAAAAGAGCCTTGACCGTGTTAAAGAAATCACAGGCAAGGACATAAAATTCTACAAGGCTGATATTCTTGACAAGACTGCTCTGGAAGAGATTTTTGAGAAGGAAGATATAGAAAGCTGTATCCATTTTGCAGGCCTTAAAGCTGTTGGAGAAAGCGTTGCAAAACCATGGGAGTATTATAACAACAACATCACAGGCACCCTTGTGCTGCTGGATGTTATGAAAAAATACGGCTGCAAAAACATTATCTTCTCATCCTCCGCAACAATTTACGGCGACCCTGCCTTTGTGCCTATTACCGAAGAATGTCCAAAGGGCGTATGTACAAACCCATACGGCTGGACAAAATCCATGCTGGAACAGATTTTAACCGACGTGCAGAAAGCAGACAATGAATGGAACGTGGTTATTCTGCGTTACTTTAACCCTATCGGTGCACATATCAGCGGCAGAATAGGAGAAAACCCCAACGGCATTCCAAACAACCTTATGCCATACATAACACAGGTTGCTGTTGGCAAGCTGGAACAGCTGGGCGTGTTTGGCGATGACTATGACACACACGACGGCACAGGGGTGAGAGACTACATTCATGTTGTTGACCTTGCAAAAGGCCATGTCAAAGCTCTTGCAAAACTCAGCAAAGGCAGCGGGCTTAACATCTACAACCTTGGCACAGGCACAGGATACAGCGTGCTGGATATGGTAAAAAGTTTTGAAAAGGCAAATGGTGTGCCTGTACCATACGTTATAAAAGCACGCCGCCCGGGTGACATTGCAACCTGCTATGCAGATGCAAAAAAAGCCAAAGACGAGCTGGGCTGGGAGGCCGAGAACGGCATTGAGGAAATGTGCCGTGACGCATGGAGATGGCAGAGCCAGAATCCAAACGGCTTTGAAGATTAAAGCAAAGGGTATTCCCTTTAAACATACAGCACAGCAAAGTGCAGCATACAACCATATAAGGAGAACACAATGAACAAACCAGTTTTAGTTGTTATGGCAGCAGGTATGGGCAGCCGCTACGGCGGTCTTAAACAGATTGACCCTGTTGGCCCAAACGGCGAAATTATTATAGACTATTCTCTTTTTGATGCAAAAAAGGCAGGCTTTGAGACTGTAATTTTTATTATCAAAAAAGAAATTGAAGCAGATTTTAAAGCTGCTGTAGGCGACAGGGTAAGCAAATACATCAACGTTAAATATGCTTATCAGGATATAAGCGACCTGCCCAGCGGCTTCAGCGTGCCTGAATGCCGCAAAAAACCTTGGGGCACAGCCCACGCAATTCTTGCAGCAAGAGATATTATTGACGGCCCGTTTGTTGCAATAAATGCAGACGACTATTACGGTGCCGACGCATTTAAAGTTATCTACGATTATTTAAGCAGCGACAAGGCTGCAAACCCATACCCTTTCTGTATGGTTGCATACGAACTTAGCAAAACACTTACAGAAAACGGTCATGTAAGCCGCGGTGTGTGTGAAACAGACGAAAACGGCTATCTGACAAAGGTTACCGAACACACAAAAATTGTTAAAGGTGACAGCTGCGCAGTAAGCATTATGGCTGACGAGAGCACTGTGACCCTTGCCGAAAACACACCTGTAAGCATGAATATGTGGGGCTTTACAAAGGATTTTGTTACAGAAGCATGGACAGGATTCCCTGACTTTCTTAAAGCCAACCTTGAAGCAAACCCAGAGAAGTGTGAATACTTTTTGCCAAGCGTTGTAACAAGACTTATCGAAAGCGGCAAAGCTGTTGTAAAGGTGCTTACCAGCAGTGACAAATGGTATGGCGTTACATATAAAGAGGACAAACCTATGGTGCAGCAGGCAATGGCGGATATGCACACAGACGGCACATACCCTGCAAAACTTTGGGAATAAAACTTTTACTGCTGTGAAACACAGCAAAACCATTAAAAAATGACTATCTGATTTATGGAGTGTCGATAAAAATATGAACATTTTATTCAGTGCTTTTATAAATCCTTTGCGCAAAAGCGGCGTTGACAAAAAAATAGGCGGCCAGATAAAAGCCTTTGAAAGTCTTGGCCACAATGTGTGGTATTTTACCTTCAGCGGCGATAAAATTCTTTTGTGCAACAAGGAAGAAGTAAAAGAACTTTTCAGCGTAAGTGCAAACCCGATAGGCTATTATATGGCTTTGCAGAAGGGTATGCGCTGGGCTGCTGAAAACCTTGATATTGATATGGTGTACATACGCAGAATTTTCTGCTCGCCTTTTCACCTTAAAACCCTTGATATATTCAAAAGCAAAGGCATTGTAACCATTGAAGAGATACCAACCTATCCATACGACCAGCTTAACAGGCACTACACCGCAACAAGCTATAAAATTGCGGCGGTGATGGATAAGGTATACCGCACAAAATATCACAAATATCTGGACAGATTTGTAACCTTTTCAAAGCACACCGAAATTTTTGGTGTGCCTGCAATCTGCCTTGACAACGGTGTGGACTTTGACACACTGCGTTTTGTGCCGACAGATTTTCCTGCCGACAGAATGGATATGATTGCGGTTTCTGCAATGAGCCCTTGTCACGGATACGAAAGAGCCATTGAAGGTATTAAAAACTATCTTGAAACAAACCCTGAAACACCTGTTTATCTGCACCTTGTTGGCGACGGCCAGGAACGCAGCAGCTGGGAAGCTTTGACAGACAGATACAATCTGCGAGATTATGTTATCTTCCACGGTCATCTTACAGGGGACGAGCTGATGAATGTGTTTGACAGATGCCAGATCGGCCTTTCCATACTTGGTATGTACAAGATGGGCATGGAGGCGGTATCTCCTCTTAAAACACGAGAGTACGCCGCAATGGGCAAGCCTTTTGTCTATGCCAACGACGAGCTTAACATAGACCAGGACACACCGTTCTGTATGCGTGTTGCCAACGATGCCACACCGCTGGATATAAACGCTGTGCTGGAATTCTATAACAAAGTAAAAGAAATTCCGCACATCTGCGAAACCATGCACAGCTTTGCAAAAGAGCATTACAGCTGGCAGGCACAGATGGCACAGGTTGTGCGCTGTATTGAGGAAATGTAGCCTATGAAAAAACAAAAGCTGTATCTTCTTACACAGGCTTATCCAATAAAACAGCGCGAGACAAGCTTTATTGCCCCTGAGCTACCTTATCTTAAAGAAAACTTTGATGTTACTGTTGTGCCGCTGGAAGAATGCGGCCACAGTATTTTAAACCGTACGGCTGCTTTGATAAAAAGCCTTTGCAGTCCTTTGCTTTACAGGCAGCTGGCCGCTGCAAAAAAAGACGGCAAAAAGATTTTTAAGGTTTTTCAGTTCAGCCTGTTTATGCTTTGGCGGGCAAACACCTATGCAGATTATCTTAAAAAGAATGTGTTTGATGCCAAAAACGCCATTGTGTACGGCTATTGGTACAACGAGATTGTGCTGAGCGCCCTGCTGCTTAAGGATAAATATCCCGACTATAAATATATAACACGCTGTCACGGCTATGACGTATACGACTTTCGTGTTCCTGGAGATTTTCATCCTTACAAGAAATTTATGGACGAAAGGCTGGACAGGATTATCTTTGCCTGCAACCACGCAAGGCAGTATTATCTCAAGCGTCACAACAAAGCCGAAAGCGACAAATACTGTCTTTATTACCTTGGTGTACCCGCAAAGGATTTAAGCAGAAGAAGCAACATGTATACCCATTTGGCTGACTGCACAGGAACAGCGGTCACAGATAAGCCTCTTACACTGGTAAGCTGTTCTTCGGTCATTCCTCTTAAAAGGGTTGGGCTTATTGCTGATGCGCTGGCGCAGATAAATGATACAAATATACACTGGCACCATTTTGGCGACGGCAGTCAGATGGACGAGATAAAACAAAAGGCAAAACAGCTTGATGCAAAACCGAATATCAGTTGCACCCTGCACGGCTATGTGCCGAATGCAGAATATATTGATATTCTTGGCAGCATGAACGCCGATTTGTTTATCACAACCAGCAGCACCGAAGGCGGTGTGCCCGTAAGCCTTTCTGAAGCTGCCAGCTTTGCAATACCTGTTGTTGCAACCGCTGTGGGCGGCATACCTGAAATTGTATCGGAAGAAAACGGCACCCTGCTGGGAGAAAACCCAACTGCAGCAGAGACAGCAAAGGCAATAACAGAGTTCTGTGCCCTTGCTGCAGAAGAAAAACAGGCAAAGAGCCATGCTTCCCTTAAAAAATGGGAGAACTGCTTTAACAGCCACAACAATTCACAAAAAATTATAGATTTACTTAAACATCTTTGATTATATGAAAATTTTATTTGCAACGGGAAAGCTGAACAGAGGGTTTTCCCCCACTGGTAAAATAATCTTTCAGATTGCAAGAGAGCTTGCAAAAAAAGGCCACAGCTGTTATATGTGCGGTTTTTCTGCTGATACAGCCGAGACTGTTGCGGTGGAAGACGGCGTAAATCTGCTGCGTTGGAACAGCGGCCTTTTAACTGACAAAGCCCAGCAGGCCTTTGACAGTTATGCCGCCACCCTTGGCGAAAACGCACGCCGCAGCGCACGCAAAAGCTTTTTGTTTAAAAACCCGCTTATGTTCGGTGTGCTGGGATACCGTTATTCTCCGCTGTATAATCCGTCAGAAAGAGCACAGCGGTTTGGCCTTAGGGTTAAGGATTTTGTACTGAAAGAAAATATTGACGTTGTATGTGCGGTGTATATGCCTTTTGGTGAGGCTATGCAAACTGTGCAGCAGCTGGACGGCATTGTGCCTGTATACCTGTACCAGACAGACCCATGGGGGCTGCACCGCCTGCCTGAGTTCGCAAAGGATGCAGATATCCATATACAGCAGGAGACAGAGCTCTTTGCAAAGGCAAAGCATATTGTGACCACCCCTGCTCTTTACAGGCTTTATAAAGAAGACAGCCGCTATATGCCGTTTGTACACAAAATGACCGCACTTAACTTTCCAAATATAAAGCCCGCTGCCACATGCAAAGGTGAAAGCGTGTTCAAATTTGACGACAGCTGCACAAATCTTTTGTTCTGCGGCCTGCTGGAAGATGAATACCGCAGCCCTGAAATATTTTTGCAGACGGTCTGCAGCCTTATAGACAAGGGCGAAAGGATAAAGGTGTATTTTCTGGGCACCAGCACAAGCCGTGCGCTTCAGGGCTTGTGTACAGAATAT
Organism: Oscillospiraceae bacterium; assembly: GCA_015067245.1. Classification (GTDB taxonomy): domain Bacteria; phylum Bacillota; class Clostridia; order Oscillospirales; family Ruminococcaceae; genus RGIG3102. The sequence goes on from SVMV01000028.1 coordinate 9,498, forward strand.
CCGCAAAATATTTTCCACCACGAGGCTGTCAGCTTTGACCGCGCCTTTGCAACAATGAAAAAGGCAGATTTTCTGCTTAACATTTCCAACACACTGGACAACATGGTTCCGAGCAAAATTTTTGATTATTTTTCCCTTTGCAAGCCTGTTGTCAATGTGCAGAAGATAGAAAATTGCCCAAGCAGAGAATATTTTGACAGATATCCTTTAAGCTTTACCTTTGAAGACTTTGCCCCTGACGAAAAGGCTTTGGCAAAATTTTTGACAGAAGCAAAAGGCAAAACCGAAAAATACCAGACAGTTGAAAAGCTGTTTAAAGATGCTACCATTGAATATGCTGCCGAAAAAACCGAAAAGATTTTGACGGATATTCTTAATGATAAATAATTACTATTATATAAAAGGAGAATTAAATTCTATGGCAAAAAACAAAGAAATTGTTATTCGTCCGCCTGCAGGTGAGATTGAATTCAACATCAAAGAAGTATGGGAATACAAAGATCTGCTGCGCGAGCTGGTTATGAAAAATTTCCGCCTTATTTACAAGCAGACAGTTCTTGGCCCTATCTGGCTTATCTTTAACCCTATCATCACATCTGTTGTTTTTACATTTGTTTTTGGTAACTTTGCCGGTTTGGAAACAGACGGTCTTCCACACTTTCTGTTCTATATGTCCGGCAACACACTGTGGAACTTCTTTGCCAACTGTATAAACACCAATGCCAACACCTTCCGCGCCAATGCAGGTGTTTACGGCAAGGTTTATTTCCCACGCCTTACAATCCCTATTTCTCATATCATAAGCGGCTTTATCAACTTTCTTATGCAGTTTGTTTCTCTGCTTGTATTCTTCTTTATCTACAAATTTACAGGTACAGAACTGCACATTGCACCAAGAATGCTGTTGCTGCCTGTGATTATGCTGCACACAATTCTGCTGGCTCTTGCCGTTGGCCTTGTGCTCTCCTGCCTCACCTACAAGTACCGTGACTTTGTATTTATCATCAACCTTGGCATGCAGCTTTGGATGTACATTACACCTGTTGTTTACTCTATGAGCAATACAGGAGGCTGGATGCACAAAGTGCTGCTTTTAAACCCTATGACTCCTATTGTGCACAACTTCCGCTATGCTTTGCTTGGCCGCGGCGGCTGCATGATTGGCAGCTGGGCAATTTCTATTGCATTCACTGCAGTTGCTTTGATTATAGGTATTATTGCATTTAACCGTTCGGCAAGAAACTTTGTTGATACAGTTTGATGGAGGTGCTTTTTATGGAACAGAACAAAACAATGGAACAGAAACCTATTATTGAAATTAAAGGCCTTAAAAAACGCTACCGTCTTGGTGTTATCAACAACAAAACACTTAAAGCCGACTGGCAGAGCTTTTGGGCAAAAAGAATGGGCAAGCCTGACCCTAACGTAAAGATCGGCCAGGAACGCCTGCAGGGTCAGACACTTATGGCTCTTAACGGTGTTGACCTTAAAATTATGCCTGGCGAAGCTGTTGGTATCATCGGTATCAATGGCGCAGGCAAATCCACAATGCTTAAACTTCTCAGCCGTGTTACTGCACCAACAGAAGGCGAAATTATCCTGCGCGGTAAAATCACCAGTATGCTGGAGGTTGGCACAGGCTTCAACCCAGAGCTCACAGGCCGTGAAAATATTTATATGAACGGCACAATTCTTGGTATGACAAGATCTGAAATTGATGAAAAAATGGATGAAATCATCGAATTCAGCGAAGTAAGAGAATTTATTGATACACCTGTTAAGCGCTACTCCAGCGGTATGTATGTTAAGCTTGCCTTCTCGGTTGCAGCACATCTTGACAGTGACATTATGATTATGGACGAAGTTCTGGCTGTTGGTGACGTAAACTTCCAGAAGAAATGTCTCAGCCGTATGAGCATTGCCTCCACAACAGAAGGCCGCACAATCCTCTATGTTAGCCACAATATGTCTACAATCCGTCAGATATGTACACGCTGTATTGTTATGAAGGAAGGCAAAATCATCTACGACGGTGATGTTGAAGAAGCTATCCGTATCTATTCTGAAGAAAGCTTTAAATTTGAGCTTAGACAGGAACTTGAAATCCCTGAGACTATTCCTGCAAATCAATGCGGTGTGCTCACAAGTTTTGAAATTCTTGACCGTGACAATCTTATTTTTGATGCCAACGAAAAGCTTAAGGTGCGTTTTGGCATGAAGATTATAAGACCTGTTGAAAACATTTCCTGCGTGGTCACACTGCTTTATGCGGGCGTTAATATTGTAGGCAGCTTTATGTCAAAATATATGCACTTTGATGAAGCCACCAACACAGGTTATTTTGACATGGAAATGGATTTATCCAATCTTGCGCAGGGCAAATATTTCTGTGACTTAAGACTTGTTGAGCCAAGCGCAGGCAGATTTATTATGCACGAAGAAAAACTTAAACTTTTTGGCTTTGAAGTATCCGAAAACAAAAAAAGAAACGATTTCAACTGGGATTTCGGTAAATGGGGATACAATATGCTCACAGTTGAAAACATCAACTATCATAAAGGGAACTGATTTGTATGAAGCAGGTAGATTTTTTATTTATATATGAGGTTAAAAACAGAGAGCTGGAGAACATCTCTCTGCTTGCAGCAGAGCTGGAAAATCGCGGCTACACCACCGCCTTTCTCAACAGCTGGCGTGCAGTAAACCATCCTTATGAAACATACGATGCAAACACCGTTATAATTTCTGCCTGCTACAATACAGACACTTACAGGTTTTTTACAAACTTTGTAGGCAAATTTAAAAAGGTTGTAAGCCTGCAGTGGGAGCAGGTGCTGCGCAACGGCTATGTTGAAGCCGAAGGCAAAACCAGCTGGGATTTCAGCGGCGAAGCTTTGCGCACACGCCATATCTGCTGGGGCGAAAATACAAAGCAGCGCCTTATGGCAAAATTTGGTGTGCCAGAGGAATTTTTAAAGGTTTGCGGCTGTATATCACTGGATTTTTACAGGCCTGAATTCTCCTCCTTTATAATTCCAAGGGAAAAGCTTTTCCGCAGCAATGGCATAGACCCCGATAAAAAAACCGCTTTGTTTATCTCGTCCTTTGCCATTGCAACAATGCCAAAGGAAAATATGGGCGAATGCAGCGGCAACTTTAACGAGGTATTTGTGCAGAACACCATCGACAGCCAGGCCGCTTTGATGGAATGGGTTAAAAAGGGCTGCACAGAACACCCCGAAATGCAGTTTATCTACCGTGCACATCCGTCCGAACCCGAAAACGCAACCCTTGCCGAGCTTACAAAAGAATACAAAAACTTTTTCATCCTCAGCAAAGAACCAATCAAGCACTGGATTATGGCCTGCGACAAGATATACAACTGGACCAGCACCAGTGCCGCCGAGGTTTATGCCAGCGGCAAGCAGGCATTTCTTGTTGAACCAACACCCATTGACCACCGTGTTACCTATCCGTTTTTTGAAAACGGCAACATTATCCGTGACTACAAAACCTTTGCAGACACGCTTTGCTGGGCCAATGATGTGCCAAGCCAGCCTCTTGATGAAGAAGCCTTCTGCAGCTGCTATATGCAGGACGAAAAACCTGTTTACAAGCGTATCTGCGACTGTCTTGAAGAAACATATCACAGCAAAACATACAACAGCCACAACTACCCAAAGGACAACGGCAGATTTGACAAAATCTACGGTGTGTTCTGGCACAGTCACCTTAACATTGCTCTTTGCAATATGGCCAAAAAGCACCCTGAGTGGAAACACAGCTTCTGGGATGTGCGCAGAAAGGTTGGCATATTCAGCAAGCAGGATGTTAAAAACAAGTTTAACTATCACGAAAGCCGCATGATGATAAACTATGTGCCTGAAGAAAAGATAAGAGATGTTGTGGCAAATATTAAAGAATGTATTAAATAATATATTCCTTTTAAAAGCAATTTTTATACATGCCTCCAAAACGGCATATTCAACTTTTTAAAAAGACATACAATAAATATAAAACCTATTTTATTATAAAAGGTAATTGACTATGAAAATTTTAGCCGTTATTCCTGCAAGGGCAGGCTCGGTTGGTATTCCAAACAAAAACATACGTTTGATCGGCGGTAAACCAATGATTTACTACAGCCTTGACAACGCAAGAAAAAGCGAATATATCACCGATATTGTGGTTACAACCGACTCTCCCGAAGTTGAAATTGTGGCACAGCAGATGGGCATAAGCGTGCACCACCGCAGTGCCGAGCTGTGCGACAGCAAGGCAACCCTGGACGGTGTTATCTATGACGCCGCAAAAGACAGAGAGTTTGACTATGTTGTAACTATGCAGCCTACCAGTCCAACCCTTAAGACTTCCACCCTTGATGCTGCAATTAAATATGCAATAGAAAATGACCTTGATACAGTAATTTCGGCTATCAATGCGCCACACTTAAGCTGGGGCCGTGATGAAAACGGCAACCTTAAGCCGAACTACGAAAAACGCCTTAACCGCCAGTACCTGCCGCCAAATTATATGGAAACAGGTGCATTTGTGGTTACCAACCGCCGTGCCCTTAAGCCTGGCAGCCGCATTGGCACAAAGGTGGAAGTGTTTGAAATAGGCAGCGATGAAGCTGTGGACATCGACAATTTCCAGGATTTACGCACTGCAGAATACCTGCTGGGCAAAAAAACCGTTGCTTTTTATGTAAACGGCAACAACACTCGGGGCACAGGCCATGTTTACCGCGCGCTTGAATTGAGTGACGAATTTTATGTAAAACCCGATATCTACTACGATATCAATCAAACCAACCCTGCCATTTTTGGCAGTACAACACACAACCTTATACCTGTTAACGGCATAGGAGAGCTGTTTGGTATACTGCGTGAAAAACAGTACGATATCTTTATCAACGATATACTTACCACATCTATCGACTATATGATTGCTCTGCGCCAGGCAATGCCAAACGCAAAAATCATAAACTTTGAAGACGACGGCGAAGGCGCATATCACGCTGATTTAGTGTTCAACGCTCTGTTTAACAACGATAACCACTCAAGCAAGTTCCATTGCGGAGAAAGGTATTTTATCGCTGCCAAGATGTTTATGATGTACGAGCCGATAGCTGTAAATGACGAGGTTAAAAACGTGTTTATCAGCTTTGGCGGTGCAGACCCGCAGAACTACAGCGACAGGCTGCTGGAAATTATCAGAAAGCCTGAATACGCAAAATACAATTTTACAGTAGTGCTAGGCCGCGCAAAGCACAATGTGCAGCAGCTGATGGAATACAACAAATACGAAAATATCACCGTGTATCACGATGTTAAAAATATGCCTGCACTTATGGCCGCCTGCGATGTTGCAGTGACCAGCCGCGGCAGAACAAGCTACGAGCTGGCACTTCTTGGCATTCCGTCCATTGTTATGGCACAGAACAAGCGTGAAGAAAACCACGGCTTTGTTATAAACGAAAACGGCTTTATCTATCTTGGCCTTAACCCTAACGACCGCCTGATAGAATCCAACCTTAATCTGCTTATGACAATGGACAAGGAAAGCCGTGAAGATTATCACAGCACCCTGCTTAAAAACGACCTTCGCGGCGGCAGACACCGTGTGGTAAGCTTAATTAATGATTTGTAGGTCTTAGCCCCACACCCTTTTGTCCGTTGGACGTCACTTTTGACAGCAAAAGTGACCAAAACTGCCGCTGTTGCGACACAGCCCCTGCGGGCCAAGAAAGCAATCGGCGCAACTGTGGCGGCTTGGAGCGCACCTTGTTGCTTGTGGCTTTCTCTTTCTCCGCCTCGCTGTATCTTCCACTGGCAGCGCTTAGGCTCCGTCGCCCTCGCTGACTTTCCACAGCCGCAATGTCTTTGAAAAAAGAACTTGAATACACCAAAATCTTTGATTTTGCTCACCCTCAAACACCTTTTTTCGTTTTGCTGAAGCAAAAACAGACTTGCCGGATTTATAAAACAATTATTTCACTGCACACTATTATTTAAGTTAACTATAAAAACTTAAATTTCGAGGTATACCTATGAAAAAACCTTATCTTATTGCCGAAATCGGCGTTAACTTTTACGACACAGCAAAAGAACTTGGCATTTCCCCAATGGAAGCTGCAAAAATGTATGTTAAAAACGCCAAGGAAGCAGGCTGTGACGCAGCTAAATTTCAGTCTTACAAAGCAAACACAATCGTAAGCAAAAACTCACCTGCTTACTGGGATACAAGCAAAGAACCGACAAAAACACAGCACGAACTGTTTTTGAAACACGACCACTTTAACAAAGAAGATTACGAAGAACTTTGCCGCTACTGCAAGGAAATTGGCATCGACTTTATGAGCACACCTTTTGACTATGCCTCTGCAGATTACCTTGCAGATATGGTTGACGTGTATAAAATTTCTTCCAGTGACCTTTCCAACACACCATTTATCCGCCACATTGCAAGAAAAGGCAAACCAATTTACATCTCCCTTGGTGCCGCATATCTCAGCGAAGCGGAAGAAGCGGTGCGTGTTATAAAAGAAGAAGGCAACAACAATATCTGCCTGCTTCACTGCGTACTCAGCTACCCAACAGCAAATGAAAACGCAAATCTTAATGTTATCAAAACACTTAAAACTGTTTTTCCTGACCTTATGATTGGTTACAGCGACCACACAATGCCCGACGACAATATGGCTATACTTACAGCCGCATGGATGCTGGGCGCACAGGTTATTGAAAAACACTTTACCCTTAACAAAACTCTCAAAGGCAACGACCACTACCACGCAGGCGACCCAAGCGACTTCCGCAAATTTGTTGCAAACGTTGATGTGCTTATGAGTGCATTGGGAAGCAGTGAAAAAACTGTGTTCCCTTGCGAAATGGTGCCAAGAAGAGAGGCACGCCGCAGCCTTGTGCTTACAAGAGATATGAAAGCTGGCGAAGTTATCACCGAAACCGACCTTATGCCAAAACGCCCGGGCACAGGCATAAACCCAAGATATATGGATATTGTGGTTGGCAGAAAAGTGCTTAGAGATTTGGAAGAGGATACTATTTTAACTTGGGAGATGATTTAACCCTTCCGTGCAAAAACAACTATTGCCGTTTTCATAGGGCTTAGTGCCCTCTTGACGTTAAATTATCACTACATTGCATGATAATTTAACTGTCATCCCCCTCAGATTACAGCAGGCTGTGCCATTCGGCAGCCTTGCCAAAATAATTTTTAAAATATCCTTTGTGATATTTCAGAAAGAGATAACTTTATGGAAAAAGTAGATTTCTTATTTATATACGAAGTTCGCAACAGAGAGCTGGAAAATATATGCCTTTTGGCTGCAGAGCTGGAAAAGCGCGGCTACACCACCGCTATTGTAAACAGCTGGAAAGCCATAGAATATGAATATCCTGACTACGATGCCGAAGTGCTTGTTGTTTCGGCCTGCTACAATACCACCACATACAAGTTTTTTACAAAGTTCAACACCCATTTTAAAAAGGTTATCAATCTTCAGTGGGAACAGATTTTGCACAACGGCTATGTGGAAAGTGAAGGCACAACCAGCTGGGATTTCTGGGGCGAAAGTTTAAAAACACGCCATATCTGCTGGGGTGAAAACACAAAACAGCGCCTGATGAAAAAATTTGGCGTGCCAGGCGAAATGCTGCGTGTTACAGGCTGTATTTCTCTGGATTTTTACCGCCCTGAATTTTCGGGATATATTATCCCCAAAGATGTGCTTTTTGATAAATACGGCCTTGATAAAAACAAGACCACAATGCTGTTTATCTCCTCTTTCTCATACACCAGTCTGCCCCGCGGCAACAAGCCAAAAAGCAGCATAGATTTCAGCGACCTGCACGCCCAGACTGTTATTGACGGCCAGAAGGCTATCTACAGCTGGATGAAACAGGCTGCACAGCAGTATCCTGACATTCAGTTTATCTACCGTGCACACCCTGCAGAAGCAGAAGCAGAATTTCTGCTTAATCTGCAGAAAGAATATCCAAACTTTTTCTGCCTTTCCAAAGAGCCGATAAAACACTGGATTATGGCCTGCGACAAAATCTACAACTGGACCAGCACCGCTGCAGCCGAAGTTTATGTTTCTGGCAAGCAGTCTTTCCTGCTGGAGCCGCTGCCGCTTGACCACCGTGTTACCTATCGCCTGTTTGAAAACGGCAGCTCCATAAAAACCTACGAAGGTTTTGCCGAAAGCCTTGAGCTGCCATTGGACGTTAAAGCACAGCCACTGGACGATGAGCTGTTTTACGAATGCTATCAGCAGACAGAATACCCAACATATAAGCGCATCTGTGACTGGTTTGAAGAAACCTATAAAGATACTGAATATCAAAGCCATCACTACTGGCACTACAACAGCAATGCCGAAAGAATTGCCGAACACAAAAAATATCAAAAGTTCTGGAATTCCAATATAAACATTGCCTTGTGCCGCCTTTCCAAAATCAAAGCGCTTAAACACCCATTCTTTGAATACCGCCGCAACAAAGGGGTGTTCAGCAAAAAAGAAGTGGAAGAAGTTGCAGCTTACACCAAAAGCCGCACCGAACTTAACTTTGTGGAAAAGGACGAACTGCGCAGAATAATTGACAGTTTTAAAGAAATTATTTCCAAGCAGTAATATTTATTGTATATATAACATTTTGTATTTCAATGTTTGCATTTATTGCAGGCAAAAATTTATAACAAGGAGAAGCATATGGAACAAAAACCACTTACTGTGGAAAAGCTGCTGGGCGAAAAAACACTGCAGCAGTACAGCGATATTTTTCCTGTGCTCGCCCTTATTTATTACGATGCAGTTAACCGATATCCTAAAACCAAAAGCTTCAGTATGCTTTTTAACTACGACGAAGAGGATATGGACCTGCCAAACAGCATTATGCGCAAGGTATTTACACCGCTGCACCGCAAAGAGCTGGCAAGCCGCAGAAAAGCCGCAGAAAAACTGCCAGACAAAGAAGCTGTTATGCTGTCTCACACCTTTGTGCACAATCTGCGCTACACAAAAACTTTGACAGAAATAAAACAGCACTGTGATGTAACACATTTTTTGTCTGAATGTGATACACGCATTATTGTAAACCGCAATGGCGTCAGGTTTATACAGCCAAGCTACACTGTAAAGCCTGTTATATGGCAGGGCAGTGTAAGCGGTGCAAAGCTTAAGGAATGTGTTATCGCCACTGAAAAGTATTTTTTAACCCTTATTGAAAAGGGCCAAAACTGCGATGCAGATTATGCAAAAACACAGCAGCTTTTTAATGAATTGCAAAAAGAATACAACAGCCGCACAGAAAAACTTGTGAATGTTCTTAAAGAACACAAAATCTCCAGATATATCACCATCAACCAGTACAATCTGCGCGATGTGATGATTATTGCAGCTTTAAGAAAGCTGGGTGTGGAAACAGTGCAGATGGAGCATCATTCTTCCCAGTGTATGTATCCTGCAGACCAGCAGCTGCCTATCCACCGCTTTGCATATACCGACCGCTTTTTCTGCTGGAGTGAAAGCGATTTGCATTTTCACAAAACCTATATGGCATATCAGCCTGTGTTTAATCAGCCAATTCAGCTTTGTGCAATGGGAAACCCTGAAATAAGCTTTGAAAACGCAAAGGCAGAATATGAAAAATATACAGCTAAAAACCAGATTGTATATATGATGAGTGCCATTATCAACGAAAATGACGAAGCGTTGGTGAAAAAAGACTTTGCAATGCAGCAGAAAATTTTTGCACAGCTGGCAAAACTGGGTGAAAAAACAGGTTTCAGCGTGCTTGTACGTTTTCCGCCTGCCATAAACCCCAAAATGCAAAGTCTGTGCACCCCTGTAGCCGAAAAGCTGGGGCTTAAAATATCTGCCAGCAGCAATGCCAGCCTTATGGAAGATATGTGCACCAGCCGTGTTATGTTTGGCACAGTGAGCAGTGTTATGTCCACCGCTGTTATTATGGGCCGCAAGGTTTACCGTATAAGCGATGTAAAACCGCTGTTTACCGAAAAGGAAATAACCGTTGTAACCACCGACACCATTGCAGATATTGTAGATGACTGGTCAGCTTATCCGCTGGCTTTGGAACAAAACCGTTTTATCGATTATAATAAGCTGTTAAAATAATTGTGTTTTAACCGCTGTTTATGATAATATAAATTAAATGGTGCACCCTGTGCCCCATTTGCATTAATTACGTTTTATCAATCAACTTTATATAACAGAAAGGATTTAACAATATGAGCACATATAACAAACCTTTTGTAATTGCAGAAATCGGCTGTAACCACATGGGCCAGATGGAAATTGCCCGTGACCTTATCCGCACAGCAGCACACTTCTGCAAAGCTGATGCAGTTAAATTTCAGAAACGCTGCAACAGAGAACTTTTGACACCTGAACAGTACAATGCACCACACCCAAACCCAAAAAACAGCTATGGCGACACTTATGGTGCACACCGTGAATTTTTGGAATTTACAGCAGACCAGCACAGACAGCTTAAAGAATGGTGCGACGAAGCAGGCATTGAATATTCCACATCCGTTTGGGATTTGACATCTGCAAAGGAAATTGCACCGCTTAACCCAAGATTTATCAAAATTCCTTCTGCCTGCAACAACCACTTTACAATGCTTCAGTGGCTTTGCGAAAACTATGGCGGCGAAGTTCAGCTCTCTTTGGGCATGACAACACACGAAGAAGAAGAAAAAATTGTTGACCTGTTTGTTAAAAACGGCCGCAACAAAGACCTTGTTCTTTACGACTGTACAAGCGGTTATCCTGTGCCATACGAAGATATCTGCCTTATGGAACTTAAACGCCTTAAAGACAAATTTGGCGATACAGTAAAACAGATTGGCTTCTCTGGCCACCACATCGGTCACGCTGTTGACATTGCTGCTTACACTCTTGGCGCAGAAGTTATCGAACGCCACTATACACTTGACCGCACATGGAAAGGCACAGACCACGCAGCAAGCCTTGAACCTGAAGATTTCCGCCTGCTTGTTAAAAACCTTAATGACACATACAAGGCTCTCAGCTACAAATCCTGCGAAATTCTGCCAATTGAACAGGTGCAGAGAGACAAACTTAAATACAGAGGCAAATAATCTGCATTAAATATCAGCAGTGGCAAAACAGTCACTGCTGATAATCATATATCAAACATTCATTATGCGCCGATTTTTCGGCAGCAAAAAGGAAGCCACTATGGACAAATATGTTGTTTTTATTCCTGTAAGAGGCGGCAGTAAATCCATTCCTCTTAAAAATATCCGCAAGATAAACGGCAGACCACTGGTTTACTGGACACTTGATGCCGCAGTAAACTGCCCAAAAGTAGACAGGGTATATCTTTGCACCGACAGCGGCGCTATCAAAGAAAAGGTTGCTGAATATATTGCCGAAAACAGCTGCGGCCAAAAGCTGCTTTGTATTGACCGCCCTGCCGAAACTGCAACCGACACAGCAAGCACCGAAAGTGCAATGATTTATTTTGCAAACACCTATACAGATTTTGAAAATCTTATTCTGGTGCAGGCAACAAGCCCTCTGCTTACTGCCAATGACCTGACAGAAGCTATCACAAGCTTTGAAGAAAAGGGCTATGACAGCATGCTTAGCGTTGTAAGACAGAAACGCTTTAACTGGATGGAAAAAGACGGCGAAGCAGTGCCGACAAACTATGACTTCCGTGCAAGACCACGCCGCCAGGAATTTGATGGTTACCTTGTTGAAAACGGTGCATTCTACATCAACAGCCGCGAAAACTTTCTGCGTGATGAATGCCGTTTAAGCGGCAAGGTTGGCGTGCACGAAATGGCCG
>SVMV01000029.1 GCA_015067245.1 Oscillospiraceae bacterium
TGTGCAGAATAAAGCACTGCTGCACGGGAGGCATCAAAGGTTGTGCCGCCCTGCATAAAGGTTGTGTATGGTGCACGCACAGGGGCGTCACAGCTTAATTCGATGGAAGAGCCCATTGTAAAAGAGCCGCTTGCCATAATAATGTCGCTGTCATAACCAGGCATTGGGCTTGGATATGGTGTTGCAAAGCTGTCTATTGGGCTCATGTGCTGGATAGCCTGACAGATTGCGATAAGGTTTTCGGCATTTTCTGCAGCAATTGATGTGATGATATCGTTGCGGTCTTCGCTGTAATGCGGATCGGTTGCAAAACCAATTTTATTGTAAAGACAGGAAGCATAGATGCTTGTTTTTATAGCATTTGCAGTAATCATAGGCGCAAAGTAAACACCAAGGTACATACTGCGCATAACTTCCAACGTACAGCCTATTTCACGGCCTGTGCCAGGTGCTGTAAGACGGTGACCGCATTTTTCCACCAAATCGGCACGGCCTGCTATGTAACCGCCTGTTGGAGCAATACCGCCGCCTGGGTTTTTTATAAGAGAGCCTATAATAAGGTCTGCACCGTAAGCGCAAGGTTCTTCTTTGTGAGTAAACTCGCCATAGCAGTTATCAACTGTAACAATAATGTCAGGATTGCCTTCTTTTGCGGCTTTGCTGATTGCGTCAATCTGTTCCAGACTGAGTGCCTTGCGTGTGGAATAACCACGGCTGCGCTGTATATGGCATACATTGGATGTTTTTGCCATCTCTCTTATGCCGTCAAGATCTGGCTCACTGTCTGGCAACAGTTCTACCTGCTGATAGTTAATGCCATAATCTTTAAGTGAACCGTAATTTTCGTCGTTGCCGTCAACACCTATAACACCAAGCAAGGTGTCATAAGGCTTGCCTGTTGCACACATAAGTGTATCACCTGCACGCAGAACACCAAAAAGTGCAACTGTAAGTGTGTGTGTGCCAGACATAAAATTGTGTCGGCACAAAGCATCTTCGGCGCCTACAATATCAGCAAAAAGGCGGTCAAGGCCATCGCGGCCCATATCGTCATAACCGTAACCTGTTGTGCCAACAAGATGCTGGGCAGATATGCGGTTTTCTTTAAATGCTTTTAAAACTTTAAGCTGGTTGTACTGCTGAACTTCTTCAACCCTTTCAAAGTATGGCTTGCAAAGTTCCATAACTTCCTTATCGATTGCAAGAAGTTCTTTATCAATATCAAAAAATTGTCCTATCATTTTTACTTTTTACCTATTCTTTATATACTGTTATTCTATCAACTGCTTTAAAGCCGAATTTTTCGTAAAATGGTTTTAAAGCATCTTCGCATTTTAAGATAACTTTTTTATCTTTATTCTGGCTTATTATATGGCTTAATACTTTAGCTGCAAGGCCTTGATTGCGATATTCCTGCGCCGTGGAAACAAAGGTTATATAAACGCTGTTTTTACCATAATCTGTTGCTATTGCACCGCTGGCAATTTTGCCGTTCTGCTTAAGATAATATATATCTGCAATGCCTTTATTTACCTTGCGTGTAAAGTTTGCATACACAATATCAAAGCACAGATTGTGAAAATTGATACAGCAGAATTTTATAAAGGAATAAATATCTGTGTTGGTTATTATGTCTTCACAAGACAAAGTTTCTCCGCCTGTATACTCCATAATATGCATCTGTCTGTCCGCTTTTAAAGGCAGATTTTCAATCTGACTTTCTATTGATTTAACGCTGCAAAAATCACAAAAACGCAAAATTTCTTCCAGCTCGTCTGCTGATGGTTTTCCGCACAAAGTAATATTTACGCCTGACAGCATAAACGCACAGTTTTCAGAAATATAAAAGCTGTTTGTATCTCTCTCCTGCCCACTTATATAGTCAGCATAGATTTTATGCCCCAAAAAGCCAGAAGCTTTTATAATATTTTCAAATTTCTGAACATCTTCAGCTGCGTTTAAAATCATAATTTATTTACCAGCTCTTTGTAATGTCTGCCACGAATTTCGAAATTTGGATAAAGGTCAAAGCTTGCAGATGCTGGTGAAAGGCTTACAACGTCCCCTTCGGTTGTATTTTCATACATTAACTGAACAGCCTGTTCCATGCTGTCTGCGTGAAGAATTTTAATATCGCTGGAAGCAAAGTCTGTATGTTCGCGCACAACTTTCTCAATTTTTGGCCCTGTCTGCCCCATAACAACAAGCAGTTTTACATGGTCAAGAATTGGTTTTGCCAATGGTTCATAAGGGATGTTTTTATCATATCCACCTGCAATAATGCATATTTTTTGCGGAAATGCTTTAAGCCCTGCAATAGTTCTTGTTGGACTGGAGGCAATAGAGTCGTTAAACCACTGAACGCCGTTAAGTGTGCGCACAGGTTCTATGCGGTGTTCAACACCTTTGAATTCTCTTGCAACTTTTGCCATAACTTCGTCAGACACATCTCCTTCCACTGCACAGAAAGCCGCCAGCAGATTTTCAAGGTTGTGCAAACCACGCAAAGCAACTTCACTTTGATGTACAATACGTCTGCCGTCAATTGTAAGATAGCCATCATCGTCAATAAAACCGCCGTTATCTATTTTTGAAAGACGTGTAAAGAAACGCACTTTTCCCTTTACATCGCTTTCCATACCTTTGGAAACTGCATTTTCAAAGCCAAGAACAGCTTTGGAATTTTGTGGCTGATAAAGAAGAATATTGCGCTTTGCGTCGATATATTCCTGCATGTCTTTGTGGTGGTCAAGGTGGTTTGGTGTTACATTTGTAACCACCGCAACATCAGGAGACTGTTTCATGCTGATAAGCTGAAAGCTGGAAAGCTCCACAACTGCAACGTCTGTTTCTTCCACATCTTCTGCTATTGGCAAAAGTGCACGGCCGATGTTGCCCCCAAGATAAACATTTCTGCCGCTTTCTTCCAGCATTTTTGCAATAAGGCTTGTGGTTGTTGTTTTGCCGTCAGAGCCTGTCACAGCATACATTTTGCACGGGCAAAGGCGGAAGAACAGTTCCATTTCGCTGGAAACTTCTGTACCATTGTTAAGTTCGTCCTGAAGTTCCTTTGTAAAAAATTCAAAACCAGGTGTTCTCATAATCAGATCCTGATTTTTAAGCCCTTCAAGATAATTTTCTCCCAGAGAGAGATTTATATTTAATTCTTTTAATGTTTCGGCATAATCACCGAAACCGCCGAGTTCTTTTTTATCACAAAGTGTTACAACTGCGCCTTTTTTTGCAAAGATTTCGATAAGCTGTTTATGGCTTACCCCTGCGCCGATGAATGCAACCTTTTTGCCTTTTAATTCGTTATAAAAATTTTCTGCTTTGATATTCATACAGTCACCTCTGTAAAAAATATTTTTATCAAATATATTATATTCTTTTAATCATTTTATATCAAGTGTTTATAAAAAAGCTATCTGTTTACTTTTGGACTGATAGTTTTTATCTCTGTCAGTTTCATAAAATATTGATGCAAAAAGAAAAATATGATAAAGTGAAACTGAAAGGAAAATTTCAGTTCGGCAGATGAGGGTGATGATATGAGCAAGAAAGCAAAAACAATAATTGCTGCAATTTTAACAGGATTAATTCTGTATATTGTTCTCAAGGGGCTCCCTGAAAAAGGAAGAATAACAGAATTTGTAGGCGACGCAGTTATTATCAAATCGGACGATGGGAAAAAAGTAACGCTTGTCGAGAACTATCGCACATATATTTCAGAAGATGAATAATGGTATGTTGGAGATAAAGTTATAATCAGAGATGGCTTGTTCAGCGACTTAAGTCTGCATCGCATAAATGAATAAATGCTTCTTATATAAAAATGTATAAATGCCGCTTTGAAGGAGTGTGATTGTATGAAGTGTCCATGTTGTGGAAATGTGATGGAAAAAGGGTTTATCAAAAGCAATCATAGTATATTCTGGGGCAAAGATAGAGGACTCTTGTCTTTTGATGATGATATAAGGCTGACAAAATTCACTTTTGACATATTTATAAAGGGAAATTTTATAGAATCATTTTATTGTTCCAACTGCCAAAAAATTATTATATCTCTTGAACAAAATCATAAACCAAAATAAAAAAGGTTAGCAATTAAGAAAAATTCAATAGCTATACCAGTTACCTTATATTAATATACCTCCCTGTGTTACTTTGATACTGGGAGGTTATTTTTATTTTAAACCAGTTCATGTGATAAAACGAAATAAAAAGCTGTATGTTTTCGTTGCCATTGGTATAAAAAAGTGATAATATATAAGTTAGGAAAATTTGTATTTTACCCGTTTATGAGGTACTTTTTATGTTTGATTTCAACAAAGATTTTGGCAGCAAACTTTTCAGCGACTCTGTTATGCAGCAGCGTTTAAGGCCTGAAACCTATGAAGCTGTAAAAAAGATAAGAGACGAGGGCATGGCCTGGGATCCTGCTGTTGCAGATGAAGTTGCCGAAGCAATGAAAAACTGGGCAATGGAGCTTGGTGCAACACATTTTGTGCACTGGTTTTCACCGCTTACAGGCACAAACAGCGGCCGACACGACAGCTTTCTGGACGGCAGCAAGGACGGCAAACCTATAATTAAATTTTCAGGCAAATTGCTTTCCAAAGGCGAAAGTGATGCTTCCAGCTTTCCATCTGGCGGTTTGCGCTCTACCTTTGAAGCAAGAGGCTACACAGTTTGGGATGTAACCAGCCCTTGCTATGTAATGGGCACCACCCTGTACATTCCAACAGCATTTGCTGCTTTTACAGGTGAAGCTCTGGACCAGAAAACACCGCTTTTGCGTTCTGCCCAGGCTGTTAACAAACAGGTTACAAAAGTTATGAACCTTTTGGGCTTTGATGACATTAAAGCAGTCAAACCAACGGTTGGCGCCGAACAGGAGTATTTTCTTGTTGATAAAGAGTATTACTCCAAACGCCTTGATATAAAAATTACTGGCCGCACAATCTTTGGTGCAAAACCGCCTAAAGGCCAGGAAATGTGCAACCACTATTATGGCAGTACCAAAGACCGTGTAAGAGATTATATGCGTGATGTTGACCGTCAGCTTTGGGAACTTGGCGTGCCAAGCAAAACCGAACACAACGAAGCTGCCCCTGGTCAGTTTGAAGTTGCCTGCGTTTACAGCGATGCAAACATTGCCTGTGACCACAACCAGATTGTTATGAATATTCTGCGCAAAACCAGTGTTAAACATGGTTTAGCCTGTCTTTTACACGAAAAGCCTTTTGTTGGCATTAACGGCAGCGGCAAACACAATAACTATTCTCTTGCAGCAAATACAGGTGAAAACCTGCTTAGCCCAGGTGCTAACCCTGAGGATAATATCAAATTTTTAATTACTCTTGCTGCTTTTATAAAAGGTGTTGACGAGCACGCAGACCTGCTGCGCCTTTCGGCTGCTGTAAGCGGCAACGATTATCGCCTTGGTGCGCACGAAGCTCCGCCTGCAATTATATCTATCTATCTTGGTGATTATCTGCAGGGTATTCTTGAAAAAATATCTATAGGAGAAAACGCACACAGCGAAGAACACCACAAACAGATGAATCTTGGGGCAAAGGTGCTTTCTTCCTTTGAACTGGACGAAAACGACCGCAACAGAACAAGCCCATTTGCTTTTACAGGCTCAAAGTTTGAATTTCGCATGGTTGGTTCTTCCCAGCCTATCGGTTTTGTAAATACTGTTATCAACGCTTTGGTTGCTGTAAGTATGAAAGAATTTGCAGCAGAGCTTGAAAAAGCTGATGACAGAATTGCAAAAGCATACGAAATTGTTGGCAATGTTTATAAAAAACACGGCAGGGTTATCTTTAATGGCAACGGTTATTCTGAAGAATGGGTTAAAGAAGCCGAAAAACGTGGTTTGCCTAATATAAACTGCACTATCGATGCCATTCCTGTTATTATCAAGCCAGAAAATATTGAGTTTTTCAAAAAAGCACATACATACAGCGAGGCAGAGTGCCACGCAAGATACGAAATTTTGCTGGAAAACTACGTTAAAACTATTACTGTTGAGCTTAATACTGCTCTTGAAATGGTTAACCGCCTTTATCTGCCTGCTGGTGCAAAATATCTTGGCAAGCTTGCCGAAGGCAACCATTTTGGCTATAAAACAGGGGTTTTGTGCCAGGCTGCCATAAGGCATCAAAAACAGATTGCAAATATTGTTGATGATATTGCCATCTGCACACAGAAGCTTACAGACGCTTTTGGCAAAGCACTCGAATGCAGTGATATTATGGATAAAGCAAAAGGTTTATACTTTGCTTTGCGTGATGACCTTGGTTCACTGAGAAAAGCTGTCGACAGCCTTGAAACATATATGCCTAAAGATGAATGGCCAACACCAAGCTATACAGACCTTCTGTTCTATCTGTAATTTAAAAATATAATATTATTTCATAAAAAAGCCGATGCTGCAGCATCGGCTTTGATTGTTTATATTTAATTTTCGATACCTTTTCTGGAATTAATGCCTTTATCATACGGATGTTTGATTTTTTTAACTTCAGAAATATAATCTGCAATTTCACAAAGTTCAGGACCTGGATTGCGGCCTGTGAGCACAATCTCCAACTTTTCAGGCTTGTTTTTAAGAAATTCAAGTGCTTTTTCATTGTCGATAAACTGCAGCTCGTAACAGGACATAAATTCGTCCATCACCAGCATATCAGCATCGCTTTCTATTGCAAGCTGCACTGCTGTTTCAAACTGACGTGTGTATGCTGCTTTGGCTTCGGCCTTTTCTTCTTCGGTCATATTCCAAACAAAACCAAAGTTTTTTTCGCAGAACACAAGCTGCAGATTTGGGATTTCACGCAGAACTTTAAGCTCGCTGGAATAATCACCTTTCATAAACTGAGTAAGCACAACCTTCATACCGCTGCCAAGGGCACGCACTGTAAGGCCCATAGAAGCAGTTGTTTTGCCTTTACCGTCACCGCAGTAAATATGGATTAAGCCTTTCATAACAATTCTCCTTTATTAAAAGAAATATACTATTCGCAAATAAAATACAGTAAAAAGCAGATTGCAAGCAGGTCTGCACAGCCTCCTGGGCTGATATTAAGCTTTATAAACTCTGTATTAAGTGTTTTTAATTCATCTTCAATATTATCCTGCTGTATAATACTTTCAGCCTTTTCCTGCACCTGTTTAAGCATAGCTGTGTCAGAACGCTTAATTACATTTGTGTCTTCCAGTTTTGACATAAGCATACAAAGCACCTTTGCCCCTGCTATGTCAAAACTGTCGCCCTTTTCAATGCACTTTTTTAAATATTCAAACGCAGGTTTAACATCAGGATAGCCTGCTGCCGCCTGACCGCGTATGCCTTTGATATTCTGCTGCGCAAAAATCTGCTTGCCAAATGATTTATGCACATTTGGGTTTTCAAAATCCGCAATTGAAAGCTGTGCCATATCGGCACAGGTTGCTAAAATGTTTTCTGCTGACAGTTTTTCACTTTTTTCTGACAGGTATGCTGCTGCTGCAACAATCAGCCCAAATGAGAATATGGCTCCCTTGTGAGTGTTTACCCCAAAAGTGTGCTGATACATTTTATTTTCAGCCTCAAGCCCCAGATATCGCAGATTTGCAAAAAGTTTCTGTGGTGTTTTATCACAAAACTCAATTGCTTTTAACGCACACTTTTTAAAATAATCATACAGTGCTGTTGAGCTGTTGATAAATGTAAAAAAGTTCATATCTTTGTGGGCACCGTTATCTGCACGGTCCACAAGGCCAGGCTTTGGAGTAACGGCAACTTCGTACATAAGCGCTTTTACAGCCTGCTGTGCAAGGTAATCCACATATTGATTATTAAAATAATCACATATTGTTTTTATAAAATGATGCTGCAGTTCTTCTACAGTGTGCTTTCTTGAGCGTGCACAGGCAGAACCCTGACTGCCGCAAATCATGCAGTTTCTGCCGTCCATACCGATATCGGCACGGCTTACCTTTTCACCATCTGGCTTGATGACATCAATATCAAACAGCCTGCCCAGCTCAAAGTTATCTTCTATCTGAACTATGAGATGTTTGATTTTCAGCGGTTCTTCATTAAGTGCAATATATCCCTCAACCCCTGTTTTTTCAACATGCTGCTCTGATTTTATGATTTCTATACCATTTTGCTCAAGGAGTCTGTAAATTTTGGCAACACCTTCTGCATAGGCACGCATTATGCAATCGGAAAATTTATAAGGTCCTGCAATATTCATAGTGAAGCATACAAGACAAGTACATTCTTTAAGCAGTTTTTCCTGCCTTGCAACTCTTTTTTCTCTTGCATCCAGCATGGTTGGCAGGTCTACATAATTATCCGGATTTTTTAATTTTTCTATTTCAACGCTACTTTTTATAACGGTAACCTTCTTTTTCTAAATATTCATAAGTTGTAGGCGGCACAAGATTTTTTGTACCTTCAATATCTCCTTTGTGCAGGTAATCACGCACAACAGAAGCGCTTATTGCCCTGCCGTCACATTCTTTTCGTGGAATTTCAATTACTTCTATACCATAGGAAGAAAGCACGGCTTTCATCTGCTGATTGTAGGAATTTGTAACCTGGCAGGTTGGTTCGGTGCCGACAAAACGTTTAGTAATATTCATTTTCTTTGCAAAGTGCTCACAGAAAATTTTAAGGTCAAGGATGCAGTTTGCATCTTCGGCTTTTGAAATGTCCTTGATAAAATATGTCGGGAACACGGCAGAAGATATAAGATAGTCGCTTGTCTGATGTACAATAACATTAGGTATGTCTGCAACACCTTTTTTTACAAGTTCATAACGCACTGCTGCAGGAAATTCGCTTTTGTCTTCGCTAAGTACAAACAGATGCAAAGTATCACACTGGCTTGCCGCAGTTTCCACAAGATAGCGATGACCGTTTGTGAACGGATTGCAGTTCATAACAATGGCACCGATATTATCACTGCTTTCGCCTTTTGGCAGACTGTCAATATATCTGTCAATACCATTGCGGTCATTTTCCATAAGCAGAATATCTTCTGTCTGTGTAATTGGATAAAAGCCCATATCACTGAACATCTGATAATTTTTAGGTTTTGTGAAAAGGAAAAGATGCTTTATTCCCTTTTCGTTTGCACGGTTAATCATAAGAGTAACAACCCTTGGAGAAAGGCCATATCCCTGATAATTTTCAGACACCGCAATACATTTGAGAACATTTGCGTGGAGTGAGCAGGTTGCCGCGATGTTGCCGTCACCGTCCACAAGATTGCAGGTTTCTTCAATCTGGTCGTCATATCTCAAATCCTGTTTTGCCAAGAATTCTTCCAGCTTTCTGCGTTTACGGGGATTTAAAGGTGAACCGAACTCCTCGTAAAAATTGGTATATTCCATTTTACTCCTCCAAAAGCAGTTATTTTAACAGAAACCCTACCACCTAAGTGATAGGGTTTCTGCTGCTTATATTATAACTCAATTATTTATCTGTTACAACTTATTCTGTTACAACTTTTTTGATTGTGTCGATAACAGTGCCGTCTCTGTAAAGAACTTTAGCAACAACTCTGTCTTCATCAAGTTTGATTGGTTTTGGCACACCTGTTATTTTTTCTGCAATTGCTTTGAGTTCAGCAATTTCAACTACTGGCAGACCAGCCTTAACAAGTTTTTCTTTAAGTTCTGGTCTGTTAGGGTTAACAGCAATACCTCTCTGTGTTACAACAACGTCTACTGTTGAACCTGGTGTTGTGATACATGTTACACGGTCAACGATAAGTGGAAGACGTGCACGAACCAGTGGAGCAATGATAATTGCAAGTTTGGAACCAGCAGCTGTGTCTGCGTGGCCGCCTGAACCGCCCATGATGTAACCGTTGGAGTCTGTATGTACGTTTACGTTGAAGTCAAGGTCAACCTGTGTTGCACCAAGAAGAACAACGTCAAGGCTGTTAACAGCACTGCCGTTTACGCCTGCATACTGGCTTGCGGAAACTTCCATGTGGTTAGGGTTGTTTTTGATGGATTCTACAGCATCAAGGTCGAAGCACTGAACGTCGATAAGAGCTTTAAAGCAGCCTTCGTTAAGCATTTCTACCATATATTTTGTGATACCGCCCATACCAAAGCTGCCTTTGATATTGTCTTCCAGCATCATTTCTTTGATGTATTTAGCTGCAGCAAGTGTTGCGCCGCCAGCACCTGTCTGGAAAGAGAAACCATCTTTGAGAAGGCCTGAAGCTTTAACAACTTTAGCTGCATACTGAGCCATTTTAAGACCTACAGGGTCTTTTGTGATTTTTGTTGTACCAGAAACGATACCGCTTGGTTCACCGATTTTGTCAACTACAACAACGTGGTCAACATAAACTTCTGGGATGGAGAAACCAACAACTGGATATTCAACAAGGTTATCTGTGATACATACAACTTTGTCTGCGTTGTAAGCATCTGCAAAAGCATAGCCCATGGAACCGCAAGCAGATTTGCCGTATTTACCTGTCATATTACCGCGGTTGTCTGCTGTTGGTGCTGCAACAAAAGCAACATCAATATGGCTTGTGCCTTTTTCCATATCGGATGGACGGCCGCCGTGGCTGCGGAAGATAACTGGGTTTTCCATAACGCCTTCGCTGATAGCTTTACCAACTTTTGCGCCCATGTAGTTACATTCAAGACCTGTAACTACACCGTTTTTAATGTGGTCGATAATTGGTGCGTGTGTATCAAAAACACTTGATGCGTTAACTGTAATGTTTTTGATGCCCATTTTTGCAATTTCGTCAAGAACCATGTTGAGAACGTAGTCACCGTTTCTCATATGGTGGTGGAAAGAAATTGTCATACCGTCTTTAAGACCGCATGCTTCAATAGCTTCTCTGATAGAGCCGATTAACTTACTCATGGTCTGTACCTCCGTAAATTGCTTTTTCCATTTCGATAACCTGTTTTGCTCTGTTAACGATAGGTGCGTCAATCATTTTGCCTCTGAGGGAAACAACGCCGCGGCCCATACGTTTTGCTTCTTCGATGATGTCGAGAACTTCATGTGCATATTCGATTTCAGCTTTTGTTGGGCTGAATACTTCGTTGATGCCTTCAACATGACGTGGAGAGATGGAAACTTTGCCTGTAAAGCCAAGAGCTTTTGCAAAGCGTGCATCTTTGTAAAGGCCTTCAATATCTTCTACATCTGTAAATGGTGTATCATATACATCAACACCGCAAGCTCTTGCTGCTGTAACAAGTCTCTGACGGCAGTAAAGGATTTCTGCGCCTTCTTTTGTTCTTACACAGCGAAGGTCTGCTGTAAGGTCTTCTGCACCAAGGAACATTGCTGTTACACGTTCGTCACAGCCTGCGATAAGGAATGCATTTTCAACACCCATTGTTGTTTCGATAAGAGTGATGATTTTAACAGTATTTTTTTCCATACCACATTTTTCTTCGATACCAGCTATGTATTCGCTAACTTTTTTAACGTCTTCTGGTCCGTTAACTTTTGGAAGCATAATCATATCTGGTTTGTGTGGAACAATTTCATCAAGGTCTTTGTACCAGAAATCTGTATCAACAGGGTTGATGCGGATAACAATTTCACAGCCTTTAAGGCCAAGGTGTTTAAGTGTGTTTCTAACAAGAATTCTTGCAGAGTCTTTTTCTGCAGGAGAAACAGCGTCTTCAAGGTCGAGAATGATGCTGTCTGCACCAAGAATATCACCGTTAACGATAAGGCTTGGTGTGTTACCAGGAATAAAAAGCATTGAACGTCTCATAAATTATAAATCCCCCTGTGCTCTTTTTAATGCAGTTTCCACTCTTGCACGGATTGTGCAGTCGATAGCGCCTCTGTCGTTAACAGAAACTTTTGCATTTGTAACTTCATTTTCTGCCAGAACTTCCATTACAGAAGCTTTGATGTCATCACCGAACTGTGTAAGAACAACGGATTCAAGCACGATTTCGATACCTGCTTCGTTTGGTTCTACCTGTACGTATGCATCACTGGATTCCAATGTGCCTGCAACGGCATTTTTCACGATTTTCATAATCTACCTCCGTAAAAAATTAAAATTGACTTATTTTTAACTAAGTTGTATTATTGATTTATACTATACTCTGATTATATAATATAACAAAAAATTATATATGTCTAATACATATAGTTCATTTGGAGTATGAAATAAAGTTATCATTTTGGTTAAATGATAAAGGTGGGTGTAAATATATGTTATTAAAAGAACTGCGCTATGTGCTGGCCATACACACTTATGGTACAATGGCAAAGGCCAGCCAGCATTTATATATCTCTCAGCCTGCACTGAGCAAGTATATTCAAAATCTTGAAGACACTCTTAATGTGGAACTGTTTCACCGCAACAATGGCAGGCTTACCTTGACCTTTGCAGGCGAACAGTATGTTTCGGCGGCAACTAAAATGCTGGAGATTTTTGAACATCTTGAAAGTGAACTGAGTGATGTTCAGAATGCTGCAAAGGGCAGAATCCGCCTTGGTATTGCCACCTATCGCGGCCCTTATCTTCTGCCTAAGGTTATTGCCAAATTTCACAGAGAATACCCTGATATAGACCTTAACGTTACCGAGGAAAGTGCAGAAAATCTGGAACAGATGCTAAGCCGCGGTGAGCTGGATATTGCCATAATGAATATTCCCCTTTCTCAGCCCAATCTTGAATATACACCTATTCTGGAGGAAGAAATACTTTTGGCTATTCCGCCTGACCATCCAAAAGCTGATTTGGGTGTGGAAAAAGAAGGCTGTAAATACCCTTGGATAGATATAAAACACTTTGAAACAGACTCTTATGTTCTGCTAAAGCCACATTTTAAATCCAGACAAATAACAAACGCGGTGCTTAACACCATTAACTTTGCACCAAAAAGCGTTATTGAAACAGGCAACATAAACACAGGTTACCGCCTTGCAGCAAATGGATATGGTGTTACCTTTATCCCAGAAACTTATGTTCACAACTCTTCTTCCAGCGTTAAAGCAAAGGTGTTCTCTTTTGGTCAGCCATGCACCAAAATTACATTGGCAGTTGTTTACAAGAAAGATGCATATATGAGCAAAAGCTGCCAGATTTTTTTGGATATGATAAAGGAATTTTATATGGGCGCAGACAAAACCAGACCTGAAAATGTATAATATCCTTACAAAATAAAACAGACATCTGATTTTTATTTTCAGATGTCTGTATTTTTTATATAAAGAAAAAATATGCCGCCGTGGTAAGCACAGCAAGAAAAAGTGCGTTAAGTGCCAGAAACAGCTTTATATAATGGGCTGTCTTTTCTGGATAAAGCAGACGGAATTCGCTTAATGTAATAAGGCTTGCGAGCGATGCAATAGGTGTGCCTGCACCGCCGATATTTACACCAAGCAAAAGTTCGTGATAGTTATCTGTAAAATGAGAAAGCAGAATTGCCGACGGCACATTGCTTATAAACTGGCAGCAGGCTATTGTTACAAGCAGTGTACTTTTCTGCAATAAAGATCCTACAAATTCGTTGACTGCAGGTATACGTGAAAGATTACCTGAAAATATAAAAAACATCACAAAGGTAACTAAAAGCGGATAGTCAACCATATAAAGTGCATCTCTTTCCACAAAGAAAAGCACAAGCGGAATAAGCACAAGACCTGCCTGCCATGGCACAATGCGGAATACGATCAGTATAGAAACCGCAAAAAGTGCAAGATACAGCGCTGTACGTTTTACATTAAGCTTTACACCAAGTTCAGCATTAACCGAAAGCGGTGTTTTGGGGAAGAACATACAGCACACTGTAAGCAGTGCTACCGCCAATACAAACGGTGGCAGCATAATAGCTGTAAACTCTCCTGTTGGTATGCTGAAATAGCTGTACAGATAAAGATTCTGAGGATTGCCGAAGGGTGTAAGCATACCGCCCAGATTTGCAGAAATGTTCTGCAGTATAAACAACGGAGCTGCATATTTATCGTTATTGGTTACCGACAGTGCATAATAACCAAGGGGCAGAAATGTAATGAGCGCCATATCGTTTGCGATTATCATTGATCCGATAAAGGTTATATAAATAAGCGCCAGCACCATAACGCGCAGGCTGCCTGTCATCTGCACAATCCTTCTTGCAAGAATTGCAAAAAATCGGATTTGTCTTAATGCACACACAACTGCCAGTGTAATAAACAAACAGGCAAGGGTACGGTAGTCAAAATAAGAAAAATATTCTGCTGACGGAGGAACAAAAAAACAGGTTATAAATGCTGCTATAGCCGCCACGCACAGCACAATATTTTTTTTGATAAAATATACGGCCTTTTTCATTGGGATATCCTTTATAAAATTTTACTGATAAATACAAAATTTGTGGGCGGTTAAAAACCGCCCACAACAATTATAGTTAATTAAGTTTTAAAGTCAATATTTTTATTTTAAAATATCAAGAATTTCTTTGATTTCGTGGATTGCATAGTCACATTTATCATCAGCACGGTTGCCGCGCAGGTCGAAGAAAATTGTTTTGAAACCACAGGCTTTGCTGCCGTGGATATCGTCTTTAAGGTTATCGCCTATCATATATCTGTTTTCAGGGTTTCCTGCAAGTTCAAGTGCATATTCGTAAATTTCCTTGCGCGGTTTGTCAAAGCCGATTTTACCGCTGATAATCTGCGCTTCAAAATACGGTGTAAGGCCAAGCTGGTCCATAAGCACATCAAGTTCAGGATAGTTATTGGAAACAAGATAGTGCTTATAACCGCGTTCTTTAAGTGTCTGAAGCACCATTTTTGTATCATCGTAAAGCGGATTGTTTTCAGGCGCAATAAGATATTCGCGCACTTTAAGATATATGCTTTCTGCCTCCTGCTGTGTAAGACCGCAACGCATAAACATTTTAAGCAGTTCAGCATTGCAGCTTTTCCACCAGCCGTCTTCAATTTTCAGCAGTTCTCGGCTGTCACGGTCCTTATATGTATACCAAGGCAGACACTGGCCGTCCAGCTCGTCACACACCTTTTCCATTGTCACATTGTAGTGGGGGAAATTATCTTTAATAAGCTGATATGCACAATCGGTCCACTGGTGAAGATGCAGTGTAAGTGTGCCGTGAAAATCCCAGAAAAGTGTTGGTTTTTCGTTTAAAATTTCCTGCAGCTGCTGTTTGTCTGTCATTCTGTTAAGTACCTCCAGAAAAGATTTTTTTGAAAGTTTTGTTGGTATTGCAAGCTTTTTGCAAACCTTTTCGCGATTTTGTGCCGCATTGTCAGTGCCTGACAATCCAAGCTGGAACAAATCCAGATATGTCATATCTGATTTTTTTACATTTTCTATTCCAGACTGTGTTATGCCTGCATCGGAAAAGCATTTGATGAGAATATCCTTGTTTATGCCTTCTACCCCTAAAGTACCTTCTTTTGAAGGTGTTTCCTTGCGGGATTCCTTGCCTTTAATCTGCGGAATATACACATTTGTGATATCAGCATTGCCGCAGATATTGCTTATGTAATTTCTTATTTTAAAGCCTGCTGTGTCACTGTCTGTAAGAAGGATTATACCGTTTTTCTTGCCAAGCTCCTTTAACAGCAGTTTTTTTTCATCATCTTTAAATATTGAAAATCCATTAACTGGAATTATAAGTCCATCCACAAAACTGTCAAGCTTTATGGCATCATACTTGCCTTCCACAACAATTATCTGATTAATCTTTATTTTTTCCATCAGCCTGCCATACCTTTTGCTATAATCTGTGTAACAAGAATATCAATAAGATGTCTTTTTTCTATTGATGTGCTTTTTAGTGATATATCTGTTTTAAGCATAAGGGATATTATATCCTCAAGGCTTTTTTCGGAAAATTTATTTGCATTGTTCATTGCTTTTTGATACCTGTACACATTTGAACGTTTTTCAAAATCACTGTGTACAGTCTGATATGAAATACCGTTTTTCTTTGCCAGCTTACATCTGTGAATATCTATAAAGCTGGTTGCAAGCGCACCAAGAACTGCAATCTCATCAGTGCCCTGTGCATACAGCGTGTTTAATGTTTCCAGTGCTTTGACAGGTTTTTTGTTGCAAATCAAGTCTATAACATCAAATATTCTGGCTTCAAGTGTTTTTACACCTATTGCATCAACTGTTTCCTTTGTTATTTTTTCATAATTGCTGGCAGCGGCATATTTTTCCACTTCACACATAATAAGTGAAATGTTTTTGCCAACATTCTGTACAATATAATTTGCAGTTTCCTTATCCAGTGGTGCACCAAGATTTTTTGCCTTTTCCTGCGCCAGGTCAGCAAGATATTTATCATTTATCTCTTTAACAATATGCAAAAGTCCCTGTTTTTTTGCCAGTTCAATAAGTGGTGCATATTTTTTTCCGCTTAAAGCTTTTTCTTCGTCATAGGTAAGTGTAACTGCAAAATGAGTCCCATCACTGTCTGTAATAATACTGCACAGTTTTTCTACATATTCATCACTGAGTTCTGATATATCAAAATCTTTTACAACTATAAGTCTGTCTCCAAAAAAGCTGACAGTCTGTGCAAGGTCGGCCATTTCGTCAATGTCAAACTTTGCATTGTCAAACACAGATATGCTGTCGCTGTCGATAAAGTTATCTTCGGCAATTTTACTGATAACTTTGAGATTATCCGCACATACAAAACTGTCTTTGGACAAAACCAGCCACAGTTTTTGCATATTTGTATTGTCTATTTTATATCCTGCAGCCAAAATTGAACACATCCTTTACTGTTTTGTATTTTCCTGTTCTGGTATTAATCTTTATTTTTATATCAGAATTTATATTATTGATATTTTCAACTTCCATCCATGATGGTGTATTGCCAAAAATATATATTTCATTGGCTGTTATTTCTTTTGGCTTGTCATTTCCAAGGAAATAATATTCGCTGCCTGTGCTTTTTACCTTTCCGTGACCGAAAGATATATCACATTCGTTTACTGATATTGTAAACAATTTTTTACTGCCGTCTATATCGGCGTGAAGTATAAAATCTTCGGTGACAAATACACCGCTTTCTTTTATTTCCATCGTATTTTCCGCCACTTTGCTCATATCAACATCAATTTTAAATTCTTTTGGGCAATAATATACAGATTTATAACCTTTGTTGAGGGGCGAAACCATAATATCTTCGGCATCTTCCGCCGTTATATCTTCAGTTAAAACAAGATATTCATTGTCATTTGCAGAAATGTGAAAAGAACCTTCCCTGCCTGAATCAAATGCAGTGACAGCAACTATATTGCAATTCAATAAATTATAACACACAAATGCTGAAATTGATACAAATATTATAAAAATATTTTTATTTCTTCTTTTCTCAAACTGAAAAAATGCCACAAAACAGGACGCCAGTACCGAAAATATAACAGTGCTCCAAAGTGGGCTTTTAAGGTTAACTGTTGTAAAATCCATATACTGTTTTATAAACGACAATGCATTTAACAGGGCATCTATACAGAATTTATTAGTCATAACTAAAAATGGACATATCAATCTTATAATTGGTATAAGGTTTATAATTGGTGCAAACACCGATACAACACATATCACCATCACAAATACCGCCAAGAGCAGATTATATACAGGTGACATCAGTGTAACATACATTCCTGCCATTGACAGCACTGGTATGGTAAATATAACAGCCGCAGAAGCGCAGATAAAATCCTTTTTAGTTTCTTTTATTTTATTTCTGTCACACCAGCTATTGGCCAATATCAAACCTGTACAGGCTGAATATGACAGCATTGCTCCAACATTTCTGGTGATATATGGATTGGCTATAATTGAAAGCAGCCCCACAAGTGCCAGAGTTGTAAAGGAGTCCTGCTCTTTATTGAAATTGCGGCTCAAAAGCACTGCTGCGGCAATAAATCCCGCCCTTATAACCGATGGCGACAAGCCTACAATATACATAAATATTATCACCGCTATTGCTGTAATAACATTTTTAATCTTTTTATATATTGGTATGTATCTGAACAAAGACTGTATAGCTAACATAATTATACCAATATGAAGTCCTGAAACCACCAATGCGTGCGACAATCCTGCTGTTTTAAACAAACTTTTTATTTCCGGTGTTATACGATGACTGTCGCCATAAGCAACGGCACTTACAATTGCAAAATATTCATTATCAAACAGTTGTTCTGCACTGTTCAACAACTTATTTTTAATTGCCAAGGCATTATACTTTACAGTTTTAACATTTTTGTCAGTCCTTATTATTTTATCCGCCGTTATACTGCCTTTTACATTTTGTGAATAGTTTGAAAATATGTATTTATCTCTCTTTGCTGGTTTGAATTTACCTGTTATTTCAACAATATCACCAAGTTCAAATCCGCTTGAGTAGTATACACTAACATTGTATATCTCCCTGTGTTTTTCGTTCAGCAGACTGACAATATAGCTTGTTCCGTCAGGATTGTTTATCTCTTTTATATATCCAGTGTAAGTTTTTGTATCGGTGGATATTTTATCAACTGAGTTTTGATAAAAATAAGAAAAAGCATTTACATAAACAGCTGCCGCAAATGCTGTAACAAGCATAAGCAACAGATATTTTGTAAACACTTTTCTGGTTTTAAAATGTATAAATACAAACAAAGCAAACACTGCCAGAAGAACAGCAAAATATTCTGCTGGCAGAGAAAGCATTACACTACTGGTTATAAAAAATGTAAATCCTATAACAGCAAGCGGCCTTTTTACTGTATACATTTAACCTGGAGGCCACGCAAGATTTCTTTTTGCAAGTACATGAAAATGCAGGTGACCCACTGTCTGACCACCGTCTTCACCGCAGTTGGAAACAACACGGTAACCTTTTTCCAAATCAAGTTTTTTTGCAATTTCTGCTGCCGCAAGGAACATTTTACCTGCTATATCACAGTTTTCTTCTGTAATATGTGCAGGAGAAGCAATGTGCTGTTTTGGAATGATAACAATATGCACAGGTGCCTGTGGTGCTATATCATAAAAAGCAATCACATCTTCTGTTTCGTACACAACGTTTGAAGGAATTTCTTTGTTAGCTATTTTGCAGAATAAACAATCCATAATTTATCCTCCTTACAATATTTACTGATTTAAGTATAGTATTATTGCCAAGAAAAATCAATAAAAAAGAACCCTTTACTGAAAGGGTTCTTTTTGTATATTCATTTTATGAAATTAGAGCATCTCTTTTACAATGTTAGCAACCTGTGCCAGAGCTTCGTCAACTTTTGTTGCGTCTTTTACACCAGCCATAGCAACGTCAGGTTTACCGCCGCCGTTACCGCCTGTGAGCATTGCAACTGCTTTAACAAGTGCACCAGCTTTTACGCCTTTAGCTACAGCGCCTTTGCCACAGCCAACTGCAAGTGTGTATTTTCCTTCGTTTTCACCGCAAAGTACCATAATTCCGTTTTCGCCTTTTTCGTTGGACATCATGCACATCTGTTTGAGAGCATCGCCTGTTGTGCCGCCAAGAAGTGCTGTATAGATATTGAGGCCGTCAACTTCTGTTGGGTTTGCAAAGAGACCATCAAGCTGACCTTTAGCAATTTCTGCTTTAAGGTGTTCAATTTCACTCTGCATTGCTTTTGTTTCGCCAACCATAGCTGTTACTTTTACTGCAAGTTCGGAAGAGTTTGTAAGCTTGAGTGCTTTTGCAGAATCATCAATAAGTTTCTGTTTTTCTTCCATAAGCTTAAGCA
This sequence comes from Oscillospiraceae bacterium, assembly GCA_015067245.1. Lineage (GTDB taxonomy): Bacteria > Bacillota > Clostridia > Oscillospirales > Ruminococcaceae > RGIG3102. The sequence continues at coordinate 19,745 of SVMV01000029.1, forward strand.
CGCCTGCACCTGTCACTGCTTCGATACGTCTGATACCCGCAGCTACACTGGATTCGGAAACAATTTTAAACAGGCCAAGATGTGCTGTGTTGGAAACGTGTGTACCGCCGCAGAGTTCTGTGGAGAAGTCGCCCATTTTTACAACACGAACTGTGTTGCCGTATTTTTCACCAAACAATGCCATAGCACCGGATTTTTTAGCTTCTTCGATAGACATTTCGCTTACTGTTACGCAAAGTGCATCAAGAACTGCTTTGTTTACAAGTGCTTCTACCTGTTCCAGCTCTTCTTTTGTAACAGCATTGAAGTGTGTAAAGTCAAAACGCATTCTTTCGCTGTCTACATAAGAACC
>SVMV01000030.1 GCA_015067245.1 Oscillospiraceae bacterium
AACCACGAAATCTGGGAACAGACAAAAATTGTTGAACCATTTATCCAGACACTGCGCGAAACAATCGAATACGAAGCTGTTATCGCTGCAAATGTAAATGACACAGAAGTGCTGCGCAAGGCAAAGGATATGGGCTTCTCTGACAGTTACATTGCAAAACTGTGGGGTACAAACAAGCTTGATTTGTTCCGCTTCCGCAAAGAAAACGGCATCCTGCCAATCTACCGCATTGTTGACAACATTGAACATCAGCAGGACTATGTGCCTTACTTCTACAGCTGCTACCACGGCGAAAACGAAAGCATTGTAACAGACAAAAAGAAAATCCTTGTGCTTGGTTCCGGCCCAATCCGTATCGGCCAGGGTGTTGAATTTGACTACTCCACAGTTCACGCTGTATGGGCAATCAAAGAAGCAGGCTACGAAGCTATTATCATCAACAACAACCCAGAAACTGTTTCCACAGACTACACAACAGCAGACAAGCTCTATTTTGAACCACTGACTGTTGAAGATGTTATGAACGTTATCGAAATGGAAAAACCAGACGGTGTTATCGTTTCCCTTGGCGGTCAGACAGCTATCAACCTTGCAAACGACCTTAAAGAGCTTGGCGTAAACATTGTTGGCACAGACGTTGACGCAATCGAACGTGCTGAAAACCGTGACAGCTTTGAAAAAATTATGCACACACTGGGCATTCCTGAACCAGAAGGTCAGGCTGTTACAAACATCCCTGACGGTATAAAGGTAGCAAACCGCATCGGCTATCCTGTGCTTGTGCGCCCATCCTACGTTCTTGGCGGCCGTGCAATGCAGATTGTAAACAGTGATGAAGACCTTAAAAAATACCTGCAGACAGCTGTACTGGTAGACGAAGACCAGCCTGTTCTGGTTGACAAATACATCATAGGCAAAGAGCTTGAAACAGACGCAATCTGCGACGGCACAGATGTATTTATCCCTGGTATTATGGAACATATCGAAGAAACAGGCGTTCACAGCGGCGACTCTATCAGCGTATATCCTGCATATACAATCAGCCAGAAGGTTAAAGACACAATCATCGACTACACAGTTCGTCTTGGTCTTGGCATAGGCATCAAAGGTCTGTTCAATATTCAGTTTATCGTTGACGAATTTGACAATGTATATGTAATCGAAGTTAACCCACGTTCTTCCCGTACAGTGCCATTCCTCTCCAAATCCACAGGTGTGCCAATGGCAAACGTTGCAACAAAGGTTATGCTTGGCCACAGCCTTAAAGACCTTGGCTACGGCACAATGCTGCAGAAAGAATCCAAACGCTTCTATGTAAAGGCACCTACATTCTCCTTTGCAAAAATCCGTGGTCTTGACGCTTATCTGTCACCAGAAATGAAATCCACTGGCGAAGCAATCGGCTATGACAGACAGCTTAACCGTGCAATCTACAAGGCATTGCAGGCAAGCGGCATTAAAATTCAGAACTACGGCACTGTATTTGTAACACTTGCAGATAAAGACAAAGAACGCTGTCTGCCGCTTATCCGCCGTTTCTACAACCTTGGCTTTAACATCGAAGCAACAGAAGGCACAGCAAAATTCCTTAAAGAACACGGCATCAAAACAAGAATGAAACGCAAGATCAGCGAAGGTGGCAACGATGTTATCGAAAGCCTTACAAAAGGTTATGTAACATACGTTATCAACACACAGGACGTTGGCGCAGACACAGCACATGACGGTTCTATCATCCGCCGCTATGCAACAGAAAACAACGTTGCCCTGTTTACAAGCCTTTCCACTGTTAATGCTCTGCTTAACGTGCTTGAAGATATGACAATGAAGGTTTCCACAATAGACGACGACAGCGCAAAATAAAAAGTCTTTCAGATTTTTTCATAGGGGGCTTTTCCTCGCCGGAGACGGCAGACCCCTTGTCACTTCGTGACATTCCCCTAACAGGGGTACCCCGCTCCATGACGCATTTTTTCATGGCAAAGCGTGAAAAAATCTGCTGTCACCCCCATAGATGAAGCCGTCACATACCATACGGCGTAGCTGGCGAAAAAATCCTTGGGAAATATAAAAATATAAGGGACGGTGAACCCACATCGTCCCTTAATATCAAAGAAAATTGATAAAAAATTAACGATATGTGCTTTGGGGCGACAGCTGGTAGAAAATGCGATTGCAGCCACAAACGGCATATCGTCAGCAAATACACAAATCTGCGAAAGGAGTGCTTTCCTATGTACAAAAGAGATATTTATACAATAGGCGAAAACACAAAAATTGCAAAAGATGTTTACTATATGACACTGTTTGGTGACACATCTTTTATCACAGCTCCAGGTCAGTTTATCAACATCGAGCTGGAGGGCTTTTATCTGCGCCGCCCAATCTCCATCTGTGACTGGGATAAAGAAAAAATTGATATTATCTACAAGGTTGTTGGCGCAGGCACAGAAAAAATGGCTGCTATGAAAGCAGGGGAAAAACTGGATATTCTTACAGGCCTTGGCAACGGCTTTACAATAAATAACGAAACAAAGGCACCGCTGGTTATCGGTGGTGGCGTTGGCACACCGCCAATGTACAACCTTGCAAAACAGCTTATCCAGCAGGGCCAGAAACCAACAGTTATTCTTGGCTTTACAAGCAAGGACGATGTTTTTTACGAAGAAGAATTCAAAGCCCTTGGCTGCGATGTATATGTAACAACAAACGACGGCAGCTACGGCACAAAAGGTTTTGTAACAGATGTTATCAAAACTCTGGAAGGCTATGACTATTTCTACACCTGCGGCCCTGAACCAATGCTCAAGGCTATCAGCAATGCAACAGAATGTTCAGGTCAGCTTTCTTTTGAAGAAAGAATGGGTTGCGGCTTTGGCGGCTGCATGGGCTGCAGCTGCAAAACACTTACAGGTTATAAACGCATCTGCAAAGAAGGCCCTATTATGCTTAAGGAGGAAATTATATGGTAAACACAAAGGTTACTCTCTCTGGCTGGACTTTGGACAACCCTGTAATTCCTGCCAGCGGCACATTTAATTTTGGCAAGGAATTTGCCGAATTTTACGATATCAACATTCTTGGTACATTCAGCTTTAAAGGCACAACACGCGTGGGCCAGTTTGGCAACCCGACACCCCGTATTGCCGAAACACCAATGGGGATGATTAACTCTGTTGGTTTGCAGAACCCTGGTATTGACGCAGTTATCAACAAGGAACTGCCAGACCTTAAAAAGATTTTCAACAAAAAGGTTATTGCAAATATCTCTGGCTATGCAATCGACGACTATGTATACTGCTGCAACCTTATCGACAAGGAAGATCAAGTTGGCATTATTGAAGTTAACGTAAGCTGTCCTAACGTACACGGCGGCGGTATGGCTTTTGGCACCGACCCTAAAAACGTTTTTGAGGTTACAAAGAGAGTTAAAGAGGTGACAACAAAACCTGTTTACATCAAACTTTCTCCAAACGTAACAGACATCGTTTCCATTGCTAAAGCTGCAGAAGAAGCAGGTGCAGACGGCATCAGTATGATTAACACCCTGCTTGGCATGCGCATTAATCTTAAAACAGGCAAACCAATCATTGCAAACACAATGGGCGGTTTCTCGGGCCCTGCAATCTTCCCTGTGGCACTGCGTATGGTGCATCAGGTTGCAAAGGCTGTAAACATTCCAATTATGGGTCAGGGCGGCGTTTCCAGCGCAGAAGATGTTATCGAAATGATGATGGCTGGCGCAACAGCTGTTCAGGTTGGGGCAGCCAACCTTAAAAACCCTTATGCATGTAAAGAAATTATCGAAGCTTTGCCTGCTACAATGGAAAAATACGGCATTAAAGATCTGAATGATATCATCGGTGCTTCATTTAAGTAATGCCAAGCCATTGCATAACAAAAGAAAATGTCACTCTTAGCACAGCGAAGAGTCTCTTGTCTTGAACAGTATGCAGATTTAAGGATAAATATATGCAAAACAAGAGATTCTTCACACCGCAGATGTTCAGAATGACAGATATAACAGTTTATAAAAATATTACATAAAGGAGAACTCTACCAATGAAAAGAGATGTAATTATTGCTTTGGACTTTAAAGATGCAGAAACTGCTCTGGCATTTCTGGACAAATTTACAGACGAAAAGCCATTTGTAAAAATCGGTATGGAACTTTTCTATGCAGCAGGTCCATCCATCGTTAAAGAAATCAAGGCAAGAGGCCACAAAGTGTTCCTGGACCTTAAACTTCACGATATTCCAAACACAGTTAAAGGCGGTATGAGAAGCCTTTCTGGTCTTGGTGCAGACATCGTTAACGTACATGCAGCAGGCACAATTGATATGATGAAAGCTGCTTTGGAAGGCGTTGTAAGAGAAGACGGCACACGTCCGCTTGTTATTGCTGTAACACAGCTTACATCCACAAGTGAAGAAAGAATGCAGAAAGAACTTCTTATTGGCGCTTCCATCAACGATACAATCATCCACTATGCTAAAAACACAAAAGAAGCAGGTCTTGACGGTATCGTTTGCTCCCCACTGGAAGCAGGCATGGTAAAAGAAGCTGTTGGCAAAGACTTCCTTACAGTTACACCAGGCGTTCGTTTTGCTGACGGCGATGTTGGCGACCAGGTGCGTGTAACAACACCTGCAAAGGCAAAAGAAATTGGCACAGACTATATTGTTGTTGGCCGCCCAATTACAAAAGCAGAAGACCCAGTTGCAGCATACAGAAGATGTATGGCAGATTTTGCTGATTAATTGCTGTAATTTTGAATATTTAGTTTAAGGAGAAATAAAATTATGGAACAGTACAAAAAAGAGTTTATCGACTTTATGGTAGACAGCAAAGTTCTTAAGTTTGGCGAATTTACACTTAAAAGCGGTCGTAAATCCCCATTCTTTATGAATGCAGGCGGTTATGTAACAGGCTCACAGCTTAAAAAACTGGGCGAATACTACGCAAAAGCTATCCACAACACATATGGTGATGATTTTGACGTATTGTTTGGACCAGCTTACAAAGGTATCCCTCTGGCAGTAGTAACAGCTATGGCATACAGCGAACTGTACGGCAAAGAAATCCGTTACTGCTCTGACCGTAAAGAAGAAAAAGACCATGGCGCAGACAAAGGCAGCTTCCTTGGCAGCAAACTGCAGGACGGCGACAGAGTTATCATGATTGAAGACGTTACAACAAGCGGCAAATCTATGGAAGAAACAGTTCCAAAAGTAAAAGGTGCTGCAGATGTAACAATCGTAGGTCTTATGGTTTCTCTCAACCGTATGGAAGTTGGCAAAGGCGGCGAAAAGGTTGCTCTTGACGAAGTTAAAGACCTTTACGGCTTTGAAACAGCTGCAATTGTTGATATGAACGATGTTGTTGAAGCTCTTTACAATAAAGAAGTAAACGGCGAAGTTATCATCGACGACACAATCAAAGCAGCAATTGATGCATACTACGAACAGTACGGCGTTAAATAATTTTTGCTTTTTCAAAAATCAAATAAACGGCTGAAGCTGTACTATTATAAAACAAATATCCGCTATACCACAGCAATGTGATATAGCGGATATATTTGTTTTGAATAAAATACTGATGCGCAGTATAACAAAGGCGTTATCTGTCCCTGTCGGTTAAAACATTTATCTGTATAAAAATTATATCATTTTTATTTTTTACCGCTGTACAAAAAGCCGCACACAAGGCTGGTAAGTGGTATTGTAAGCAGCATACCAAAGCTGCCTGCCACCGCTTGCAGCAGTTCCACAACAATCATTTCGGTATTGAACAGATACAGCAGCGACGGATTGCCAGCCACCATAAGCAAGGTTACGGAAAGGGAAGAACCTATATATGCAAGGATAAGTGTGTTGCTCATTGTGCCTATGATATCGCGGCCTATTGTAAAGCCACTTTTAACCATCTGCAGAGGGGTTATGTCTGGTGCCTGCAGCTTGATTTCTCCCAAAGCCGAGGCTATATCCATTGCCACGTCCATCACGGCACCAACGGCGCCTATTATAATTGCGGCAAAAACCACTGCCTTGATGCTTATTGGATTTTCGCTGTCCAGCATAAGCAGATAAAGGGCGTTTTCGTCCACAAGGCCTGTCATATTAAGGGAAATATCGCAGATAAGCACGATAATACCGCAGGTTAAAACACCACCCACACAGCCGACAATTGCGGCAATGCTTTTCTTTGTCCAGCCGCTTACAATAAGCAGAGTCATAAAAATTATATATACGCAGGTCAGTATAGCCCACACATACACATTGCCACGGTGCAGCACTGCAGGGATAAATACCAGAAAGATAGAGGCTATGGTAAGCACAAGGGATATAAGTGTTTTAAAGCCCTGCCATCTGCCAAAAACAAGCAGCACAAGGCAGAACAGTCCCATAAACACAAATATTATCGGCACGCGGTTGAATTCGGCAAACATATAGTCCACCTCTATCATAGGGTCAGGGTTGCGGTAGACCACAATTCTGTCACCCTCCTGCACTTTGCGCATCTCGATGGCATAAAGGCTGTCTACACGCTGCACAGCTTTTTCCACAGTGCCTTTTTTGTAGCCCTTTGTAAACTGGCCTTCAAACAGCACAATGCTTTCGCTGCGCGCATCGGGATACTGGGCATAAAGGGTATTTTCGTATGCTGGGTCAATAACATTTACCACAAGCATCTCTTCTGACACAGTGGTTGCGCCTATATTCTGCACAGGGGAGCCCAAAGTTGCAACACGCTGGCCAAAAACCAGCAGCATAACACAAAGAGCGATGGTGAGAACATTTAAAAGTTTTTTATTTTTCACAATATAAACCTCGCTATACAAATTACACAGCAGCATCTTTTGTGTGACACTGCTGTGTTTTTGGTTGAATTATGTAATTAGAGTGCCGATTATATTGTTTCCAGCTTGCCTTTAAGGGATGCACCTTCTGTTATGCGGATTGTTTTGCATTTGATATCGCCGATAGTTTTGCTGCTGTTTGCAAGTGTAACGCTGTCTGCATCAATGTTGCCGTTTATGCTGCCTTCGCTTACAATTGTGCCTGCCTTAACGTCACCGTTGATAACAGAGTTTGGAGAAACAAGAATTTCGCTTGTTGCTGTAACAGTATCGTTGATTTCGCACTGGCTAAGACGTATTTTGCTGCCCTGAATGGAGCCGCCAACCTTGCCTGTGATAACAAGGTCTGATGTGGAGATAACGTTGCCTGTAACCTCGCCCATGATTGTCAGCTTGCCTGTTGTGCGCACATTGCCTTCAATAACAACACTTTTGCTGATAACTGTTTCTTCGCTGCTTGCTGCAGGTGCGGTTTCGGTAAAGATGTCAGACTGAATCTGGTTTACAATTTCTTCTGCGCTTTCTTCTTTAAAGATAGAAGAAGACACAGGTTTTGCTTCTTCTGCTTTTGGTTCTGCCACAGGCTCGTCAGTTGTGATTTTGCCTGCAAGAAGTTCGTTGAGTGCCTGTTTAAAGTTGCTTGTTTCTTTATTTGCCATGGGGATGTTCCTCCTGATAAAATACAAAATATATATGTCAATTTGACCTTTACAAAATTATCTGCCCACACCGTTGTCCTTATAGGTAAAAACCGTTGGTTCTACACTGTTATCAAGGGGGCGGAATTCGTGGGTGTCTTTAAGAGCGTTTATAATGTTCTGCAGTGCGCCCACAGTTGTAGCTTTGGTTGAAGAATCGTGCATAAGCACAATGCTGCGCTGTTTGTTTAAACAGCCTGTTACAACTGCATTCTGGATAGCGGCCGATGTATATGTTGTGCCTGCGTCGCCGCTGGATACGTTCCAGTCATAGTAAGTAAAACCACGGCGCAGCATCTCGGCAATAAGCTCGGTATAAAAGTTTTGGTTATAGGTGTTTATGCTGCCGCCAGGAAAGCGGAATATTGTTGGCTTAACCCCAGTAAGCTCGTATACCTTTTGAAAGATATTGTTAAAGTCTGCCAGATAGGCATCCACTGAGCTGTAAATCTGTGTGTACTGGTGAGAATAGGTGTGTATGCCGAGGGTGTGGCCCTCGTCCACAATGCGCTTGTACAGCTGTTGGTGGGCCTCTATGTTGGAATTTACCACAAAGAAGGTTGCCTTTATGTTGTTGGCCTTTAGTATATCCAGCACCTGTACTGTGTTTGCAGAAGGGCCGTCGTCAAAGGTGAGGTACACAATTGGCCTGTCGCTTTCTTCTTTTACAAAGTTGCTTTTTTCAACGTATAAATCCGGATAATCTTCCTGATAGCTGTAGGCGGGAATCTGGATAACATCGCTGTAATCAACCCCTGTAAGATATTCCACCTGTGGCAGCTGGCCTGTGGCAAGGTGCTTTTGATACTCTGCGGCACGTGCCTTGTTTTTTGTGGTTTTGCACACCAAAATAAATTGCCAGCACAGTTGGCACAATAATCATAAGTGCCACCGTGGACAATATCAGGTGTTTAAAAAAACGGACGCTGCCCCAATACAATTTAAAGTTTCCTCTTTTCTTGTATTTGCGTTTAAAGACCGCAGGTCTGCCAAAAAGTAAAATGTGTGCCAAAGCAACTGCTTGCATCACAATGCTTAAGGTGGACAATATGTGCCCAAAATAAGTTATATACATTATATATATAAACAAATCATTTGTCAAATAATGTTAGCATATACTAATTGAGTAAAATGAAGAATAAGGGTATTGGCAAAATAATAACAATGTCAAAATAGTGAAAAACGGCTGAATACAGCGGTTTTTTGATATTAGCTATAACTAACATAATGCGAAAAATAAAGCTCTCTGTTTTTGACAACAGAGAGCTTTTTGTTTTAAATAAATTTTTTTGTTTCTGCCTGCAGCAGAACAGAAAACAATGGCTAAACTTCGTATTTTGGCAGAACTCTTGCTTCGCTGAAGTCTTCCATATCAAGAGTAAGGTTAGGGTTGTAGAACGGGTCGCGCAAAAGGCCTTTGCCGTGGCGGTTCTGCAATCGCTGGCGCTCGCCTTCAAAGCGCTCTTTCTTTTCGCCCTTTTTGTCACTGCCACGAGATTTGCTTTCGTGGTGGTATGCCATTGCATAAGGGGTAAACAAAACCTGCCAGCCCATATCTCTTATACGCAGGCAAAAGTCCACATCGTTAAAGGCAACGGTAAATTCTTCGTCAAGGCCGTCTGCTGCAAGGTATGCGTCTTTTGTCACCAAAAGGTTTGCGGCGGTAACGCAGCTTAAATTCTGCACACAGCTAAGGCGGAACATATATCCGCTTTTGCCGCGGCGGTGATATTTGTGGCTGTGACCTGCAAAGCCCCCGAGACCTGTGATAACCCCTGCGTGCTGCACTGTATCGTCAGGGTAGTACAGCATTGCGCCAACAATGCCAACGCCGTCCTGAATTGCAAGGCTTACCATTTCGGAGAGCCACTGGCCATTGATAATTTCGATATCGTTGTTAAGCATAAGGTACATATCGCCCTTGGCTTCTTTTATTGCAAAGTTGTTGATGGCGCTGAAATTAAAGCCGCCCTTGTAATAAACCACTTTAAGATTGCTGTGTTCGCTTTCGGCCTTTTTGTAATACTCAAAGGTGCTTTCTTCGGTAGAATTGTTTTCGCACACAATAACCTCAAAGTTTGTGTAGGTTGTTTTGCTGTAAAGGCTGTCCAGACATTTGCTTAAATCGTCAATATGGTCCTTGTTTGGAATGATGATAGAAACAAGTGGCTGACTTGTAAGTTCGTAGTCGATTTTGTAGGTGGAACCAAATATGCCTGTGGTTGCCTTGCCTTTAACACCGATGCGTGCAAGGTGGTCGTCAAGGGCACGTATTGCGTTCTGTGTAACATAAGGCTTTGCGTCCACACCGCCGCTTGTGCTTTGTGCGTGCACACGCCAGTAGTAAAGTACCTTTGGTATGTGGTGGATTTTAACACCCTTTATCTCGCTTATCTTAAGGAACAAATCGTGGTCCTGTGCACCGTTGTAGTCATCATTAAGGCCGCCCACAGCTTCGTACACCGATTTGCGTATGCAGGCAAGGTGACAGATGTAGTTGCAGTTTGTCAGATAATAGTAGCTGTAGTCAGGCTTAAAGTGAGCAACAATAGGGTTTGTCCAGTCGGTGTCAAACAGCGCTTCGTCGCTGTAGATAAAGTCGGCATTTGTATCATCAATAGCTTTTGCCATCTGGTACAGTGCGTCAGGGCTTATAATATCATCGTGGTCACAAAGGCAGATGTATTCGCCGTCGGCAAGGTCGATGGCTTTTTGCTGGTTGCCTGCAATGCCAAAGTTTTTGTCAAGTTTAACGTATTTGATTTTGTCGCTGGCAAGGCTTTTTATATATTCGCCCACATAGCTGTGGTTTTCGTCACTTGCGTCGGCAAGACAAAGCTGGCCATAACTGTAGCTTTGGTTTAAAAAGCTTTGCACATATTCGGCAAGGTGTTTTTTATCGGTGTTAAACAGCGGTGTAACAACACTGATAACTCCGCCTTTAACTGACTGGCATTTATAGCTTTTCTGCCTTTCAAGTGCGTCTTTAGGGGGCAGAAAACGGCCTTTTTTTGCTTTCATCCTGCGGCGGAAAAAGCCGATGGCTCTTTTGGTTGTGCCTGCAATGCCCTCGGTTTTTACATATTCAAAAAACAGGGCAATAAGTTCTTTAATTCTTCTTATTTTTAAAATCATAGATAAATCCTTTTAATATTTATCGTTTGTTGTTTGTAATATGGATTATGTCACTCTGAACGCAGTGAAGAATCTCTTTGCGTGAACAGATTGATTTATAAGGGTTAGTCTGAAAAAAACCGAGAGATTCTTCGGGCATAAATTCCCTCAGAATGACAATATGTGTTATTTTAAAGATTATTTATATCCGTAGTTTTCATACAGCAGTGTAAAGTGCGGATTGTAATAATGGTCGCCATAGTTAAAGTACTTCTGCCATTTTTCTGCAAAGCGTGCCTTTTCGCCCTCATAACGCGGATTTGGTTTGTCGGTGTCGCTGCCGCGTGATTTGCTTTCGTAGTGGAAGCCTTCGGCATAAGGGGTAAATACGTTAAGCAGACCATCGTCGTACATTCTTAAGCAGAAGTCGATATCGTTGTATGCAACGGCAAAGTTTTCTTCATCAAGCAGATATCTGTTGTACAGTTCTGTCTTTACCATAAGGCAGGCGCCTGTAACTGCCATATAGTTCTGTGCGGTAACAAGGCGGTACATATCCCCTGTATTGTCCTTTGCGTTATGCAAACCCTTGTGGCTGTGGCCTGCCGAGCCGTTGATGCCGATGATAACCCCTGCGTGCTGCAAGGTTCCGTCAGGGTAGTACAGCTTTGCGCCAACAGCGCCTACATCTTTTCTCTGGCTGAACATAAGCATCTCAACAAGGAAATCTTCGCTGGTAAATTCCACATCGTTGTTTAAAAGCAGTATATGGTCGCCTGTTGCGTATTTTGCGCCAAAGTTGCATATAGCGCTGAAGTTGAAGCCGCCTTCGTAGTAAACCACCTGCAGATTGCTGTATTCTTCAAGGGCCTTTTTGTAGTATTCAAAGGTGCTGCTTTCGGTGCTGTTGTTTTCCACCACAATAATTTCGGTGTTGTTCCAGCCGCCTTTTTCTTTTATGCTGGCAAGACAGCGGCTTAAATCTTCGGTGTTGTCCTTGTTTGGAATGATAATGCTGATTTTTGGGTTGCCGATAATTTCGTATTTAACGCGGTAGCTGCCAGGCCATTTCTGTATGTAGACTTCACCCTTTAAGCCCACACGGTCAAGGTGTGCGGCAATTGCTTTGCGTCCTGCTTCAAAGGCATACATCTTTGCGCTCATATCATTTGCGGTGCTGCCTGCGTGGCCGCGCCAGTAATAAAGCACTTTAGGGATGTGATACACACATTCTGCCTGTTCGCAAAGGCGAAGCGTAAGGTCAAAGTCCTGTGCGCCGTCAAAGTTCTTATCTTCATAAAAACCAACCTTTTCGGCAAGAGAACGCTTGAAAACCAGAAAATGTGTAATATAGTTTACACCGCGCAGAAAATCGGGTGCGTAGTTGATTTTAAAGTGAAACTGGATAAGATGTTCCAGCTTGCCGTCCAAAGTGATTTCGTCGCTGTACAGCACATCTGCACCGTGGTCGTTTATTGCCTTTACATTTTCATAAAGGGCATTTGGCAAAATAACATCGTCGTGGTCCAGCAAAGCAATATAATCGCCTGTGCAGTATTTAAAACCAAAGTTTGTGTTTTCGGCAATGCCAAGGTTTTCTTCCATAACAACGTATGTTATGCGGCTGTCCTTTGCAGCCTTGGCTTCAATTTCGGGATAACTGCCGCTGGCATTTACCAGCACAAGCTGCCAGTTGGTATAGCTTTGGCTTTCCACACTTTCCACCATCTCCAAAAGAAAATCCTTTGGTGTGTTGTAAAGGGGCACCACAATGCTTATCTGGGGCATATATTCAAACTTTGTCGCACGCTGTTCTTTAAGCTCTCTTTTAAGGGGTATATCGCTGCGGAACTGCCACACGTCCCTTTTAAGCATAAGATTGACACGAAACTGCACCTTGCGGCCAGTTGCCTCAAGGCCTTCGTTTTTAATGGAATTGTAGCCGCGTTTTGCAAGATGTGCAACACGGCTTAAATTGAGATTGCGCTTTAAAAACCTCAATGGGCTGTCCTGTATATCCATAGATAGCTCCTTTATATAAAAAATTACATATTTATCTAAAATAAAGTATAACACAACAGCTGTATCCGTTGCAATAAAATAAAGGACAGTAAAAACTGTCCTTTAAATCTTTTGCTTTAATATTTTGAGCTGTAGGCATCACAAACTGTTTCGGCGTCACCTGTCATGATAACCTTGCCCTTTTCAATCCAGGTTGCCTTGTTGCACATACGTTTAACCTGTTCAATGCTGTGGCTTACGAAGATAACTGTTGTGCCTGCGTCCAGCAGTTCCTGCATTCGCTTTTCGCATTTTTCCTGGAATGCATAGTCACCAACTGCCAGAATTTCGTCTGCAATAAGTATATCAGGCTTTGTTGCTGTGGCAATTGCAAAGGCAATGCGTGCCACCATACCTGAAGAATAGTTTTTAAGCGGCACGTCAAGAAAATCGTGCAGTTCGCTGAAATCAACTATATCGTCAAATTTTTCAAGCATGTGCTCTTTGGAAAAACCAAGTACTGCGCCGTTGAGAAAGATGTTTTCCCTTGCGGTAAGGTCCATATCAAAGCCTGCGCCCAGCTCTATAAGCGGAGCGATTGTGCCGTTGACTGTGATTTTGCCCCTTGTTGGTTTAAAAACGCCTGCAACTGCCTTGAGAAGGGTGGACTTGCCGCTGCCGTTAATGCCCACAAGGCCATAGAAATCGCCCTTTTCTATATCAAGGCTTACGCCGTCCAGCGCCCAGAATTCTTCAAAATGCAGGGTGCCTTTTGTAAATTTAAGAAAATATTCCTTAAGGCTGTCAACACGTTCTTTAGCAAGGTTAAAACGGATGCCGACATTGTCAACACTGACCATAATTTCTTTGTCCATAGTAACCTCCTAAATGTAAAGAATAAAGTTGTCCTGACCTTTTTTAAACACCTTTGCACCGACAATAAGCGCAATAACTGCACAGAGAGCGCAGATAAAGATGTGGTTAAAGCTCAGCATACCGCCACGGAGAATGCACTGACGGAATGCGTCAATGTACCAGTAAAGCGGATTGAAGTTGATAAGCAGCTGCATGATTGTGCCGTCCAGAATACTTGTTGGATAGAAGATTGCAGATGCATACATAAGCACTGTGGTAAAAACGCTCCACAGGTGGATGATATCACGGAAAAAGATTGCGCTTGATGCAAGGAACAGGCCTACCCCAAGGCTGAAGAAAAACAGCATTGCCATTGGGTAAAGGGCAAAGATAATTGTTGGGTAAAACTTTGCGCCTGTAAACACCATAACCATAAGCAGAGCCACAAGGGAAAAGCACATATTGATAAATGCAAAGCAGCTTTTTTCAAGTGGGAATATGTATTTTGGCACATACACCTTTTTGATAAGAGGTGCGTAGCCGATAACAGATTCCATAGCCATGGATGTGCTTTCGGTAAAGTATGTAAACAGCAGCTGACCGCTAAGCAGATAAACAGGGTAGTTTTCGATATCGAAACGGAAAAAGTGGCTGAAAACCAAGGTCATAACCAGCATCATAAGCAATGGGTTTAAAACACTCCACAGAATACCAAGTGTGCTGCGGCGGTATTTTACCTTGATATCACGCTGGATAAGGTTCTGCAGCAGAAAACGGTATTTATAGAACATGGCAAATCTGCCTTTTAAATTGTTAATCATATATACCGACCTCGATTAGTATTTTGTAAAATAGTCAAAGGACTGCTGTGCAAATGGTGTGTGTACCTGATCTTTTGCACTGAGCTTGATTTCGCAGTCCACAGCAGGCCATTCAACATTAACTGTTGCATCGTTGTAAGGAATGCCGCCTTCTGCCTTTGGGTTGTACACATCTGTGCATTTGTAAACAAATTCTGCCTCGTCACTCAGCACAAGAAAACCGTGGGCAAAGCCTTCAGGTACATAGAACTGCATTTTGTTTTCGTCGCTCAAAGTTACACCATACCATTTGCCAAAGGTTTTGCTGTTTGGGCGGCAGTCAACTGCAACGTCAAAAACTTCGCCTTTGATAACACGCACAAGCTTGCCCTGTGTGTTTTCTTTTTGAAAATGCAGTCCGCGCAAAACACCCTTGCTGCTTTTTGAGTGGTTGTCCTGCACAAATTCTTTGTCAATGCCAGCGGCAGCAAATTCGTCTTTGTGGTATGTTTCCATAAAAAAGCCGCGGTCATCGCCAAACACTGTTGGTTTGATAACAACAAGGCCTTCGATTTCGTTTTTTATAAACTCAAATTTAGCCATACTTTTCTCCTAAGATTAATATATAAAAAATATTAATAAAACATATTTATACAGATTAAATATACCACAAGCTTGTGTATATTTCAACAAAAAAGTCTTTTTACTGAACAAAGTAAAAAGACTTTTGGTTTGTGTTAAGTTGACACACGCTGACAGTGTGCGGTTAATGGTGGCTTAAGCAAGTTCAGTAAGCCTGTTTTCGCAGCAGGTAAAACTTTAAAAAAGCGTCAATCTGTGTAACAGATTACTTTTTCAGATACTCGTCAGGGTTCTGGTACTGGCCGTTTTTGATTATTTCAAGGTGCAGGTGGCTGTCGCCAGCGGTTTCAAGGGGGATTTCTCCCACTGTGCCAAGGGTGTCGCCCTGTTTTACCTTGTCGCCCTGTTTTACAAACACCTTTTGGGCAAGGCCGCAGTAGCGTGTAGAAAAATCGTCGGTTTTAATTTCTACAACCCAGCCAAGCATACCGTCGTTGTAAACCTTGTCCACCACACCGTCACAGCAGGCTTTGACAGCGGTGTCTCTGCTGGCTTTTATGTCTATGCCGTTGTGGGTGCGCCAGTCGCCCATTGTTGTGTTGTACACCAGCTCGTCATCAGAAAAAGCGGCAATAATCTTGTTGTCTACAGGCAGAATAAATTTATCGGTGCTTTCTGCAGTATCACTGTCAGGTTTTTGCACGCCTTCGGCTTCGGTGGCTGCTTCTTCGCTTTCGGCCTGCGGTGTGGCGGTGGCTTTGGGTTTTGCAGTTGCCTTTGGTTTTAATGGCACGTTGTTTGCCTGGTTGTGCACATCCTGTGCATCTTCGCTTTGTTCGGGTTGGCTTTCAGGCGGCTGCACAACATTGTCAGGATTTTCAAAGCTCTGATTGTCCAGACGGTTGTTTATGTCCCTTATTGTATTAAAGCTCAGCGCCCCTGCTGCAATGGTGGCAACTGCAAGAATTATTATAACGGCGTTGCCTTTGATGTACTGCCCAAGGGTGCCAAAAAGGTTCTTTTTCATAGTTTCTCCCTTCAGAATTTCGTTTTGCCTATAGTGTTGACAAAAGTTGTGCGGATATACATTGCAGGCGGTTTAACGTATGCAATAAAGCATCAGACTGTATTTACCGTGCAAAAAATGCAGGCACTTTATTTATGGGCGGCTTTGTGGTATGCTTATAAAAGTATTTACAAACGGAGAAATTATGTTAGCAACAATTTTGTTTTCGGTTATATACTGCGCCGCAATGGTGCTGGTGTATTTTGATATGGATAAAAAAGAAAGCTGCGGCAGGGCTTTAAACACAAAATCTGTGTGTTTGGCTGTTGGCGCAGCAGCTGTCCTGCGCATATTTTTAGCCTTGCAGGATTATTGTTTTACCTATGATATAAACTGCTTTAAAGCCTGGGGTAGCTATGCAAACAGCCTTGGGTTTAAAAACCTTTACAGCGGAGAGTTCTTTTTGGATTACCCGCCAGGATATATGTATATCCTTGCTTTGATAAACGGCCTTACAAATCTGCTTGGGATTAATATAAACAGCATTGGTGCAACTTTTTTGGTTAAGCTGCCTGCCATGGCGGCCGATTTTGCCATTGCATATCTTATATACCGCTTTGCATCTAAAAACGGTTTGGGTGCACACAAAGCAGCTTTTGCAGGTCTTGCGTTTCTGTTTATGCCAAATGTGGTGTTCAACAGCAGTGTATGGGGCCAGATTGAAAGCTGGTATATGCTTTTTATTCTGCTCAGCTTCTGTTTTGCGTACAGCAGAAAAACCGTCCTTGCGGCAATAAGTTATGCCGTGGCGCTTATCACAAAACCACAGGCATTTATGTTTGGACCAATACTTTTGTTTTACATTGTGCGCCGCAAAAGTGTAAAAGAGCTTTTTAAAGCAGTGGGTACAGGCTTTGCCGTATTTTATCTGATGGCACTGCCTTTCTGCAGAAATCCATTTGATGTCAGCTGGCTTGTAAAGCTTTACGGCAGCACAATGAGCGGCTATAAATACTACACTGTAAACGCATTTAACCTGTATTATCTTACAAAACTTAACTGGGTGCAGCTTAAAGACACTGTTTTTGTACAGCTTGTTACCCCTGCGGTTATAGTTATAAGCCTTGTTGTAGCCGCATTTATACTGTTTGGTCACAAAAAATACAAGGGATTTTTTGCGGCACAGGCAGTTATTGTAAGCTGTATCTTTGCCTTTTGCCCGATGATGCACGAAAGATATCTTTGGCCTGCGGCGGTGCTGTGTGTGCTGGCATATATAACAAGCGGCAAAAAAGGTTATCTGGGCTTTGGGGCTGTCTTTGGCTGCCTTTGCTATATCAACTCCAGCTGGGTTATGGCCATGTATTATCAGACCTTTAACCTTTCAGGCAATGCCGAAAGGGCGGTAAGCCTTGCAGCAGTTGCGGTGACGGCTGCATTTGTGGTATACACTGTTTTTTGCACAGCAAAATACGAAATTACCGATATGAAAAAACTTAAATCATTTGTAAAACCAAATTATGTACTTGCGGCAGTAACTGCGGTGTATGCATTTTTTGCACTGTTTAACCTTGGCAGCACAAAGGCACCGCAGACATTTTTTACAGCTACAGACAAAAACTACAGCTTCACTGTGGAGTTTGAAAATCCAGTGCAGCTGGGCAGTATATACGCATACAGCGGACTGGGTGACCAGTTCAGCCAGAATGAAGGGCAAAAGCTGCTGGGAGAATTTGAAATTTCCTTTTCGGAAAACGGCAGGGATTTTGCGGTAAACTGCAATATAGAAAATATGTCGGTTTACACCTGGAAAGAGACTGTGCCCGATATGTCCGCCTGGCCAAAGGGTGTTAAAGCAGTGCGTGTGCGAGCAAAATATGTGGGCGATGTACTGCACGAAATTGCATTTTTTGACACGGACGGCAATGCTGTAACGGGCAAAATCACCGACAGTGACAGCACCAACCTTTATCCTGCAATAAACGCATTTGACGAACAGAACACTGTGCCTGCAGATACATCTTATTTTGGCGGTATGTATTTTGACGAAATATATCACGGCCGCACAGCATACGAGCAGCTTAAAGGCTTTGATATATACGAGACCACCCATCCGCCTCTTGGCAAGATACTTATAAGCATTGGTATTGCCATTTTTGGCATGACACCTTTTGGCTGGCGTATTGTGGGGGCCTTGTGCGGTGTGATTATGGTGCCTGTGATGTATCTGCTGGTAAATGCCCTTTGCAAAAACCGCTGGGCAGCCTGCTTTGCGGCCAGCCTGCTGGCTTTTGATTTTATGCACCTTACCCAGACAAGAATTGCAACTGTGGATACCTACGTTGTGCTGTTTGTTATGCTTACATTTATGTTTATGGCCTGTTGGCACAACACCCCTTGGGGCAGCAAAAAAGGCTGGCTGCAGCTTGCGTTAAGCGGTGTGTTTATGGGCTGTGCCGTTGCAAGCAAATGGAACGGTGCTTACCCCATGATTGCTCTTGCGGCGCTGTTTTTTATAAGCCTGTTTATCAAATATAAAGGCAGCCAAAAAACAAGGGCAGATAAAGTTTTTGCGGCAAAAACCCTGCTTTTGTGCTGTGTGTTCTTTGTGGCTGTGCCGCTGGTTATCTACGCCGCAAGTTTTATACCAGTTATAAAGGCAGACAGCTTTGCCGATTATCTGCGTCAGTTTGTCAGCTATCAGCAGCACATGTACAGCTATCACGCAAATCTGGTGGCAGAACATTATTTCTCGTCTGTGTGGTACACCTGGCCTTTCAGCATCAAGCCTATATGGTATGCCATAACCGAAAAAGGTGCCCTTGCCAGCAGTATTTCTGCTTTTGGCAACCCTGCAGTATGGGCACTTACACCTTTTGCGGCGGCATACTGCCTGTTTAAAGGTATAAAAGATAAAAATGTGGCACATCTGTTTGCATCGCTTGGGTGGCTTGCCAGCTATCTGCCATGGGTTATGGTTACAAGGCTGTGTTTTATCTATCACTATTTCCCCTGTGCAGTATTTGGCATTATGGCAATTGCTCTTGCGGCAAAAGACCTTTGCAACGCAAAACCAAAGGCCAAAAAAGCCGTTGGGCTTTACCTTGGGGTGTGCATTGTGCTGTTTTTGATGTTTCTGCCTGTAACCACAGGTGGCTGGACAACAAAAACCTACCTTGATTTTCTGGAGCTTCTGCCCCAGTGGCATTTTGTTAATATGTAAAAAATACAGCAGAGACTGCCTTTATGCTAAGCGCACTAAAGCGGCCTCCAGACAAGAAAACATAAACGCAGTGTACAGCACAAAAAGGCTGTTACTGCGTTGTCAAAACTTGCATTACACAAAGTAGTGCTGCGTATTTCCGCCTTGAAACAGCACTTTTTGTGCGTAAATGTGCAAAAATGTCCCCATCAAAACATAAATAAATGTTTTGATGGGGATTTATGTTTTATTATAAGTATGCCGCTAAGGCAGTCTTTGCTTTTTCATCAAAGCTTGCTTTGGTTGTATTTCTCCCTTTTACCTTTTGGACTGATTTAGCCAATAAACAACCTCCCTTCGTCGAAATGACGGAGGGAAGTATGCTCACAGACCACAACTATTCGATAAATTGGAATTCACCTTTCAGTATCTATCAACACCGCTCTGCACGGTGAACCATCTGCACCCGCCAAATTCAGCGGAGCAGCATTTAAGAAATAGATACCCTCGGACACCTCTG
>SVMV01000031.1 GCA_015067245.1 Oscillospiraceae bacterium
CCAAACTGCTTAAACTGGATGTAAACAATGTGTCACCATCACTTATCAATTAGCGAGGTAAAGCAAATGGGATTATTTGACAAACTTGGCTTTGGCCTTAAAAAAACCAAAGACGGCATATTTAATTCAATTACAAAAACAATCATATCTTCACCCCTTACAGACGAACTTTATGATGAACTGCTGGAGCAGCTTATCCTTGCAGATGTGGGTTACGAAGTAAGTGAATATCTCTGCGAAGAACTGCGCAAAGAAGCACGCAAACGCAAGGCAAAAAGCGGAGAAGATGTGGTTGCAATCTTTCAGGATATTGTTGTGGACCTGCTTTCCACCGACAAGGAATTTGACCTTTCAGGCTCACCTGCGGTTATCCTTATCATCGGTGTAAACGGTGTTGGCAAAACAACCTCCATTGGCAAGCTTGCAAACTATTATAAATCTCAGGGTAAAAAAGTTCTGCTTGCAGCAGGGGACACATTCCGTGCAGCAGCAGCAAGCCAGCTTAACCAGTGGGCCGAAAGAAGCGGCGTTGACATTGTTATGCACGACGAAGGCGCAGACCCTGCTTCTGTTATCTTTGAAGCAGTGCAGAAAGGCGAAAAAGAAAACTATGATATTGTTATCTGCGACACCGCAGGCCGCCTGCACAACAAGAAAAACCTTATGGCAGAGCTTGGCAAAATCAGCCGTGTAATACGCAAGGCAAGTGAAAAAGCTTCTGTGGAAACTTTGCTTGTTCTGGAAGCTATCACAGGCCAGAATGCAATTTTCCAGGCAAAAGAGTTTATCTCTGCTGCCGAAGCAACAGGTATTATCCTTACAAAGCTGGACGGCACGGCAAAGGGTGGCAGCGTAATCTCAATCAAGAAAAAGCTTGGTGTGCCTGTGCGCTTTGTGGGCGTTGGCGAAGGTGTGGACGACCTGCTTCTGTTTGACCCGCAGTCCTTTGCCCAAACACTTTTCAGTCTTGAAAAAGAAGGTGAGTAATATGGTTTTTGCAGTGGCTACAAACAATCAGAAAAAGCTTAAGGAAATCCAGCGTATACTGGACTCCTTTGGTATTACAGCCAAAACCTTAAAAGAACTTGACATAGAAACTGAAATAGAAGAAAACGGCACAACCTTTGAAGAAAATGCGCTTATAAAAGCCAAAACAATTGCAGAAATTTCAAACCTGCCAACAATCAGTGATGACAGCGGTCTTGAAGTTGATGCACTGGGCGGTGCGCCTGGTGTATATACAGCACGCTTTGCAGGAGAACATGCCACGGACGATGAAAACATAGACAAGCTGTTGGCAGAAATGAAGGATGTTGAAAAAGAAAAACGCACAGCACGCTTTGTTTCGGCCGTTTGTCTTTGTATGCCTGACGGAAAGAATACAGTATGCCGAGGTACCTGCGAGGGCTGGATAGGATACAAAAGAATTGGCGAGGGCGGCTTTGGATATGACCCTGTGTTTATGGTTGGGGATATCAGCTATTCACAGATGGCACCGCAGGATAAAGATGCAATAAGCCACCGCGGCAGTGCATTAAGACAGTTAAAAGAAAAAATCAGTCAGTTTATATAATAATTACAAAAATTACAACCCCATAATTTATACAGTAAAAAGGAGTTTTTATGGCACTTACATCAAAACAGCGTGCATTCCTGCGCGGTCAGGCACAGCACATGGACGCAATTGTTCTCATCGGCAAAGAAGGCGTTACAGAAGCAACAGCAGAATCTATCAGAACTGCTCTTGCTGCAAGAGAACTTGTTAAATGCAAGGTTCTTGACAACTGCCCATACAAAGCAAAAGAAGCAGCAGAAATGTTCTGCGAATATATCGGCTGTGACAGCGTGCAGGTTATCGGCAGCAAATTTGTTCTGTTTATGCAGAAGAAAAAAGATTCTATGTATGATATGAAAAATCTCAAACTTAACGAAAAGTAAAAATTCGACATTTTTCTACACGGAGTATAAAATGAAGATTTTATTGTTTGGCGGTGCCTTTGACCCACCTCACAAGGGCCATGTTTCTGTGTTGCAGAAAGCAGCGCAGTATATGGATTTTGATAAAATAATCGTTATGCCAACAGGCACACCAACCCACAAAAAAAACTGTGTTGCCCCTTTTGACGTGCGGTTTTACATGGCAAAACAGGCCTTTGAAAGTATAGGTGAAAATGTAGAGATAAGCGATTATGAAGGCACAAACCTTAAAGATGACTACACCTACCTGACATTGGAATATCTTAAAGAAAAATATAATAATCCACATATTTATATGGCAATAGGCTCTGACAGCCTGTTTGCACTGGACAGCTGGAAAAACTCAGGTCAGATTATGAAAAACTGCACAGTGCTGGCTTTTGCAAGGGAAGATGACATTGGCAGAGATATGCAGCAAAAGACAGAAGAACTTGAAAAACTTGGGGCAGAAATAGAGTTTGTAAAAACCCAGCCGATAGAGTTTTCTTCTTCCCAATACCGCAAAGGCTTTGGAGAAGAAGGCGAAGAATTTTTGCCAAAAGCTGTACAGGACACAATTGATGAATATGATATCTACGCACAGGACGATATAACACGCTGGAAGGGCACGGCAAAGCTTGCGGCAAAGCTGCTGCTGGACGAAAAACGTTATATTCATACACTTAATGTAGAAAAGCTTGCGGCAGAACTGGGCACAATACATTCCCTTGATGTAGAAAAACTGCGTGTGGCAGCCTTGCTGCACGATGTTATGAAAAACGCACCTTATGATATTCTGTTGCACAGAGCAGGGCAAAGTGGTATAATTAACAGAATAGAAGATAAGCCAAGGCAGACTTTGCACGGTTTTGCGGCGGCAGACTATGCCGAAAAAGAGCTGGGTATAGAAGATAAGGATATTCTGTGGGCGGTAAGAAGCCACACCTGCGGCCGAAAGGGAATGCAGGATATGGAAAAGGTTATCTATCTTGCCGATATGCTGTGCGAAGAAAGAAAGTTTGAAAGCAAGGAATATCTTTTAAGCATTGCCAAGCAAAACCTGAATGATGCAATGCTTGCAGCTTTGCAATGTTCAATTGAATGGATAAAGTCAAAAGGCAACATCATAGACACAGACAGTCTCAGCGCACTGGAATATTTTGAAAAACTGTTGGGACAATAACTGTGAGGAGGAAAAGTATGAGTGATAAAAAGACATATAAGGCGTCTGAAAAATCTTCTGCAGCCCAAAAGAAGAGAAAAAAGAAAAACAATCCCAAAAAGACACTGGCAATCTGTCTTGCAGCAATCTGTGCTGTAGGGGTGCTGTTCTTTGTTATAGATAAAGCAATCAGCGGTATGTATAATGTGGGTGAAAATATTCCTGAGGATTTACGCACAGACAATAAAATAGACCAGGATGTTGTAAATATCCTTGTATGCGGTATCGACTGGGACGACAGCCGTACTGCAAAAATGACCGACGTTATTGTTTATGCAACTTTGGATTTAAAGGCAAAAGAGGTTTCACTTTTGCAGATTCCACGTGATACATACGTTGGCGAGCCATCACGAAGCGGCAAAATAAACGGCGTTTACGGCGGAGGCAGCGAGGACAATCAGATTATGAATGTTGTTAAAACCCTTAACGAGCGTTTTGGCCTTGCAGTTGACCACTATGTAACACTGGACATGCAGTCTTTTACAATTCTTATTGACCACCTTGAAAACGGCCTTAATATGTATGTTCCTTGTCCAATCATTCTCAAGGATGGCAACGGCAGCGAACAGGTGCTTTACAGCGAAGCAGGCTGGTATCAGGTGGATGGTGCAACAGCCGAAGTAATCCTGCGCAACCGCAACTACCCAGAAGCAGACGTTCAGCGTCTTGAAGTGCAGAGTGCGTTCTATGCATCAATAATCAAACACTTTAAAGAAACAGGTGTTGTGGTTACAGCACAGCTTGTACCTACATTTGCAAAATTTATTACAACGGATATGCACTGGACACGTATGGTTGCCCTTGCAACAGAAGTTCTCAACATGGACTTTAACAATATGCAGATTATCAAGCCATCAGTGCACGGTTATGTAATGGACGGTCAGGCAATTGTTGCAGTGGAAGAAGAAGAATGGCTGCGCATTCTCAACGAAAATTTCCGTCCTTACCAGGACCCAATCACCGAAATCAAAACAGACGAACTTGGTGAAATCACACAGGATTACGGTGCAACACAGACAACAACACAGACAATAGGCTCTATTCTTGCAGGAGCACGGTAATATAGAAAATATAATTTTAAGGAGTTATATATGAAAGGTTTGGAACTGTCCAAAAAAATAGCAGGCTATCTTGACAACAAAAAAGCTAAAGACATTAAAATTATCAAAATTGAAGACCTTACTGTTGTAACAGACTATATTGTTATTGCAACAGGTACTTCCACAACACAGGTTAAAGCACTTGCTGACGAAGTTGACTTTATGGTTGACAAAGAACTTGGCATCACACCTGCAAGAGTGGAAGGTTATGAAAGCAAAAACTGGATTTTGCTGGACTACGAAACAGTTATTGTTCACGTTTTCCACCCACAGGCAAGAGAATATTACAATCTTGACAAACTTTGGGCAGACGGCACAGAAATTGAATTTGAACTGGAAGCAGAATAATATTTGCTTTTAAAATTTGTAAATAATTACCTTTCTTAAAGCACGGCTTGTTTTGGGCTGTGCTTTAGGCAGGTTATAAGGGGATAGAAAATACTATGAAAGATTACAATTTTTCTGCCATTGAAAAGAAATGGCAAAAAATCTGGGATGAAGAAAAAACATTCGCTGCAAAAGAAGATTATACAATGCCTAAATTCTACGGCCTTGTAGAATTTCCATACCCATCAGGTGCTGGTCTTCACGTAGGTCATCCACGTTCCTACACAGCTATGGATATCATCTCCAGACAGAAACGTCTTGACGGCTACAATGTTATGTACACAATGGGCTGGGACGCATTTGGTCTGCCAACAGAAAATTTTGCGATGAAAAACCACATTCATCCTGAAATTGTTACCAAAAACAACGTGGCACGCTTTAAACAGCAGCTTAAAATGCTTGGTTTGTCTTTCGATTGGGACAGAGAAATCAACACAACAGACAAAGACTATTACAAGTGGACACAGTGGATTTTTATCCAGCTTTACAAACATGGCCTTGCTTACAAAAAAGAAATGAACGTAAACTGGTGCACAAACTGTAAAGTTGTTCTTGCAAACGAAGAGGTTGTAAACGGCGTTTGCGAACGCTGCAACAGCGAAGTTGTACGCAAAGTAAAAAGCCAGTGGGTGCTCAAAATCACAGAATATGCAGACAAACTTATCGACGGCCTTGACAGCGTAAACTTTATCGACCGTGTTGTTGCACAGCAGAAAAACTGGATTGGCCGTTCCACAGGTGCTCAGGTTAAATTCAAAACAACACAGGGCGACGAAATTGAAATCTACACAACAAGACCTGACACACTTTTTGGTGCTACATATATGGTTATGGCGCCTGAACACGCTCTTGTTGAAAAATGGAAAGATGCTTTGGCAAACTACGACGAAATTGTGGCATACCGCGAAGCAGCAGCAAAAAAATCCGATATGGAAAGAACAGAGCTTGCCAAGGACAAAACAGGTGTTGCTCTTGACGGTGTAAAAGCAATCAACCCTGCAACAGGCAAGGAAATCACAATATTTGTTTCCGACTATGTTCTTGCAACATACGGTACAGGTGCAATTATGGCTGTGCCTGGCCACGACACACGCGACTGGGAATTTGCCAAAAAATTTGGTCTGCCAATCATCGAAGTTGTAAAAGGCGGTAATGTGGAAGAAGCTGCATTTACCGACTGCGAAACTGGTGTTATGGTTAACAGCGGCTTCCTTGACGGTCTGTCTGTAGAAGATGCAAAGGTTAAAATCATCGAATGGCTGGGCCAGCAGGGCATTGGCGAAAGCAAAACAAACTACAAACTCCGTGACTGGATTTTCTCCCGCCAGAGATACTGGGGCGAACCTATCCCTATGGTTTACTGCCCACACTGCGGCTGGGAACCAGTGCCTGAAGACCAGCTTCCGCTGGAACTGCCTGAACTTATGGATTTTGAGCCAACAGGCGAAGGCGAAAGCCCGCTTGCACGCCTTACAGACTGGGTAAACACAACCTGTCCAAAATGCGGCGGCCCAGCAAAACGCGAAACTGATACAATGCCACAGTGGGCAGGCTCTTCCTGGTACTTCCTGCGCTATATCGACCCTAAAAACGATAAGGCACTTGCAAGCAAAGAAGCAATGAACTACTGGATGCCTGTTGACTGGTACAACGGCGGTATGGAACACACAACACTCCATCTGCTTTATAGCCGTTTCTGGCACAAATTCCTTTACGACATCGGCGCAGTTACCTGTCCTGAACCATACGCAAAACGCACAAGCCATGGCATGATTCTTGGCGAAACAGGCGAAAAAATGTCCAAATCCCGCGGCAACGTAGTTAACCCAGACGATATTGTTAACGAATACGGTGCAGATACAATGCGTATGTACGAAATGTTTATGGGCGACTTTGAAAAGGCTGCTCCTTGGAGCCAGAGTTCTATCAAAGGCTGCAAACGCTTCCTGGATAAAATCTGGAACCTGCAGGAAATTGTTGTGGACGGCGAAGAATACAGCGAAGATATGGTTGTTCCGTTCAACAAAACAATCAAAAAAGTTACCGAAGATATTCAGAATCTTGGCTTCAACACAGCTATTGCTGCAATGATGGCACTTCTCAACGACATCGGCGCTAAAAAATCAATCAACAAGGCAGAATACAGAACACTTCTTGTTCTTCTCAATCCATTTGCACCACATATCACAGAAGAAATATGGGAAAATATGAGCTTTGGAGGTCAGATTGCACACACACAGTGGCCAAAATTTGACCAGGCAAAATGTGTTGAATCAACTGTTGAAATCCCAGTACAGATCAACGGTAAAATCCGTGCAAGAATCAATATGGCTTTGGACCTCTCCAAAGACGATATGCTGGCAGCAGCAATGGCAAACGATGCAGTAAAAGCAGCAACAGAAGGCAAAACTGTGGTTAAAACAATCTGCGTGCCAAACAAACTGGTTAACATCGTTGTAAAATAAGTGAAAATTATAAAAATACTTATTGACAATGGTATGTTAAATCTGTATAATTAATCTGTGATGTTTAAATTGGTTAAACAAATCTCAGCAAAAACGCGTAAGGGAGTGAAAATAGATGTCCGAAATCAGAGTTAAAGAAAACGAATCCTTGGATTCCGCACTTCGTCGTTTTAAACGTTCATGTGCAAAATCTGGCGTTCTTGCAGAAGTTCGTAAACGCGAACACTACGAAAAACCTTCTGTAAAACGTAAGAAAAAAGCAGAAGCTGCTCGCAAACGTAAATTTAAATAATTAGTTTGAACTAAAGCCGACTGGTTATCAGTCGGCTTTTTGTTTTGTACTGATTTTATCTCTTTATAATCGGCAGGTCGCTTGTATGTTGCTTGTAATAATCGGTTTAATATAGTATTATGTAAATATAATAAAAATAAAGGAGTATCTGCTATGAAATATATCGACCTGCACTGCGATACACTATGTATGGCATTTGAAACACAGGATAAAAACATTTTTGACCGCCCGCAGTTTATGGTGGATATCACTCGTCTTAAAAAAGCAGGCGTACTGGCACAGTTTTTTGCAATGTATATGCCGCCTGCGGAATGGATTAACAATATAAAAGCTGGCTGCACCGACGATGAATTTATCGATGACCTTTATACAACTCTCTGCGATGCAGTTGCGCAGCATCCAAGTGATATTGCCTGGGCAAAAAATGCAGTAGATATGGCAAATAATGCAAAACAGGGCAAGGTGAGCGCATTTTTAACAATAGAAGACGGCCGCAGCGTAAACGGCAGCTTTGAAAAATTTGACAGATATTACAATATGGGTGTGCGCCTTGTATCCCTTACCCATAACTTTGAAAACTGCTTTGGCTATCCAAACAGCACCGACAGCAAAATTATGTCTGCAGGCCTTAAGCCGTTCGGCAAGGAAGCTGTGGAATATATGAACGATAAAGGCATTATTATTGACGTTTCACACCTTTCTGACGGCGGCTTCTGGGATGTAATGGAACTGAGCAAAAAGCCGATCGTGGCTTCTCATTCCTGCGCCCGTGCACTTACACCACATCAGCGCAACCTTACTGACGATATGATAAAGGCAATGGCAGATAAAGGCGGCGTGTGCGGTATCAACTTCTGCCCTGTGTTTATAGCACCTGATTTAAGCGCAAATAACGGCTGGATTGAAGACGGCAAACTGGAAGATATTGTCCGCCACGTTATGCACCTTTACAATGTGGGAGGCAGCGATTTTGTTGCAATAGGCACCGACTTTGACGGCATCGGCGGCAAGCTGGATATTGCCAGCCCGCTTGATATGGATAAACTTTTCGACTCACTGCTTAAAAATGGTATGAACCTTGCAGATGCGGAAAAAATTGCCTATAAAAATGCTGAAAGACTTATAAAAGAAACACTTAAATAATATGTGCAGCCTAAAGGCTATCTTGTGTAAAGGGAACTGTCAGCGGTGCTGACTGAGAGATTGCTATCTGATTTAATACACTTTGCAACGGAGAAAATTATGAAAAAACCAATTATTGCTCTTATGCCGTTATGGGATAAAAAGCTTAACAGCTACTGGATGCTGCCGGGATATATGGATTTTATAATCAAAAGCGGCGGTGTGCCTGTTATGCTGTCATTCAGCGATGATGAACAGTCGGTTAAAGAGATTGCAGACCGCTTTGACGGTTTTGTTTTCACAGGCGGCGACGATATTGCCCCTGCGTATTATGGTACAGAAAAGATTGAACAGTGCGGCGAAGAATGTGTTATGCGTGACAGCCTTGAGTTTGCACTGTTTAAGGAAGTTATAAAAACAGATAAACCAATTCTTGGCATCTGCCGTGGTATGCAGTTTTTAAATGTGGCTTTAGGCGGCACACTTTATCAGGACCTGCCAACCCAAAAACCAAGTGATGTATGCCACAAACAGAGCGCACCTTTTGACGCATTAACACACAGCGTATCGGTGGAAAAGGACACGCTTTTGCATAAAATTACAGGCACAGAAACACTTATGGTAAACACTTTGCATCATCAGGCGGCAGACAAAATTGCCCCTTGTCTTGTGCCTTGCGCAAAGGCGGATGACGGCCTGGTGGAGGCAGTTTACGCTCCACAAAAAGCCTTTTTGCTGGGTGTTCAGTGGCATCCCGAAATGATATTCACCCACGAAGAAAACAGCATAAAAATAGGCAAAGCATTTGTGGGAGCCTGCATAAAATAAGGAAATATATATGAAAAAATTTATTGCTACGGCAGTCAGGATTGTTGTTATATCGGCTGCAGTTATTGCTGTGTGCAGCATAATGTCAGCATACTTAAACAATAATATGGCAGACAGAAAATTGGGGATTTTGTGTTATGAAGACTGTGACGTAGATAAAATTGATGTGGAATATAACGGCAGAACAAAAACACTGAGAAAAGGCCTGATGAGCAACTGGTTTAAAGCAATGCCGCTGAAATCTGAAAAGTCAGATGTGGAGTATACTGTAATTGTGGCAAAGGGGACGCCGCAGGAATACAGATATGTTCTTAAAGTACCTGCTGATACGCAGTGGAAAGAAGCAAATGCAATTTTGCGCAGGTACGGCAGCAGCTATACGCTGACTGACTGGGAATATTATTAAAATTATTGTTTAAACAAAAATATGTCATTCTGAACATACGCAGCGTTTTGCGAAGGTTCGGAATGACATTTGTATTTTATATAGTATTTATTTGTCTTTTTTGAATATCAAAAATTTGCTTAAGAAATAGTTTGTAACGATAACAACAATCTGGCCCACAACCTTTGTAAGAATAACGCCGATGCCAAGCACGTCGATAAACAGCCATATAATGCCGTTTTCCATAAACAGTGTCAGCAGTCTGCCGGCGGCAAAGCTGATAATTTCTCTTACAATACCTTTAAAGGTGTGACTTTTTTCGGTGAAAACCCAGGTTCTGTTGGTTATGTAGGCAAAGGCAACAGCGATAACCCAGGAGATATTGTTGGAGGTTATTTCTTCCAGACCAAAGGTAAAAACACCAATGCTGAAGGTGATAAGGGCAATAAAGAATGTACATCCGCCAAAGAACAGATAAAGCAGCCCTTCTTTGTATTTTTTATAAAAAGGATTAAAGATGTTGATAAGCGGAAGCTCCATAATTTTGTCAAAAATATCTTTTTTTTGTTCCATTTCAGTCTCCTTATATAATTTCTGCAGTCATCCGCTGCCCGTTTATTTCGGTAAGTTTTACATTTACGATATCGCCGCCATTTAAATGACTGCTGTTTTTTACAGTAACAGGAATATATCTGCTTGTATAGGCGGTAAAATCTCCGTCAGGCAGCTGCTGCTCCAGCAAAGCAGTGTCTTCAAAGCCGATAAAGCTTTCCATAACCTTGTTTTTTGTCTGCTCGCTTTTAAAGGTCATTGTTCTGTTGCGTTCGCTTTTAACGTCATTTGGCAGCTGGTCTGGCATTTCGTATGCCACAGTACCTTTTCGCGGTGAAAATGTAAAGGTGTGTACCTTCAAAAATTCACATTTCTGCACATAGTTTACGCTTTCGATAAAATCCTGCTCGGTTTCACCCGGAAAACCTACAATGATATCGGTTGTAAATACCGGCCGGTCAAACAGCTCTCTCAATCGGTTCATCATATTGGTGTAAAGCTGTGTGTCGTACAGGCGGTTCATCGCCTTAAGGGTCTTGTCACAGCCGCTTTGCAGTGACAGATGAAAATGCGGACAGAATTTTTTAACTTTGCTCATTCTCACCAGCATCTCGTCGGTAAAAAGGTCAAGTTCAAGGCTGCCAAAGCGTATGCGGTGAATATTTTCAATCTCTGCAACAGCTTCAATAACATCGCATACATTTATGCCTATATCCTGACCATAACAGGAGATGTTTACCCCTGTAAGCACAATCTCCTTGTGGCCCAGGTCTGCCAGCTTCTGTGCCTGCGCAACAATGCTTTCAACACTGCGGCTGCGCACACGGCCTCTTGCTTTTGGGATAATACAGTAGGCGCAGCTGCGGTTGCATCCGTCCTGAATTTTTAAAAAGGCACGGGTGTGCATTGTGTCTTCGCCCTCTGCAAGTTCTTCAAAGGTGTCGTTTTCTCCGTGTGGTTTTATGTCAACAATACGCTGATTTTCTGCCATAAACTGCTGCACAAGGTCATATATCTGCCCCTTGCCTTTGCTGCCGATAATTATATCTGCTTCGCTTACAGCACAGGCCTTGTCGGGAAAAGCCTGTGGCATACATCCGCACAGCACCACCACAGCGGCAGGGTTCTGTTTTTTGGCACGGCGTATCCACTGTATGCTTTTTTTGTCGCCGCTCAAAGTTACGGTACAGCTGTTTACAATGTAAACGTCGCTTATCTCTCTGTCTTCGGCAATTTTCCAGCCGTTCTGGGAAAATATATTTATCATTGCAGCAGTTTCCTGCTGGTTAACCTTGCACCCAAGGGTGAAAAAACAAACTTTCATCAGTTACATCCTTAAATTTATTTATAACTCTAACTAAATATTTTATCATATATATTTATAAATCTCAACCGCTGCGCACAGGATAATATTTCCGCACACAGATACATAAATATAATACAAGATTATGTATAAATCAAGGTGGTAATTATGAAAAAGATAATAAGTTTTACACTGTCGGCAGTAATTGCCTGCAGCTTTGGACTGTCGGTTTTTGCAAGCCAGGCAGACTTGGCACAGCCTGCTTCTGTTCAGCAAGCAGAAATTGTATACACACCTGTGGAGCCTGCATCGGCGGCAGCCATTGTAAACAGCGACAGCTTTGTGGACAAAACCGCAGACCAGACCAATTTTGACGTTCCCTGCAAAGCGGCACTGCTTATGGAAGAAAGCACAGGGCAGATTTTGTATGCCAAAAATGCCGACCAGCAGCTGCCTATAGCTTCAATAACCAAGGTTATGACAATGCTGCTGGTTATGGAAGCAATCGACAGCGGCAAAATAAAACTGCAGGATACAGTGCCGATAACAGCCCACGCCTATTCCATGGGCGGCAGTCAGATATGGCTGGAGCCAGGAGAAATTTTTACAGTTCACGAACTGCTTAAGGCGGTGGCGGTGTCAAGCGCCAACGATGCGGCAGTGGCTCTTGCCGAGTTTGTGGGCGGCAGTGAAAGCGTGTTCTGCGATATGATGAACAGCCGTGCCAGAGAACTGGGAATGGCAAACACAAACTTTGTCAATGCCTGCGGTCTTGATGCACAGGGGCATCTTTCCACCGCAAATGATGTGGCCATAATGAGCTGCGAACTTATGAAGCACCGTGAGATTTTTGAGTACACAACAATATGGATGGATTATCTGCGAAACGGCCAGACACAACTTGTTAACACCAACAAGATGCTGCATAGTTATACAGGCACAACAGGCCTTAAAACAGGCACAACAAGCGGTGCGGGGGTGTGTATAACGGCAACGGCAACACGGGGAGAACTGTCTCTTGTTGCTGTGGTGCTGGGGGCTTCTTCAAGCGAAGAACGCTTTGCTGCGGCAAAAAAATTGCTGGATTTTGGCTTTTCCAACTTTGAAAGCAAGGCTTTTCCGTCTATAGAAAATTATCCACAGGAGATAAAGGTGCGTTACGGTGTGGAAAAGGCGGTAGGGCTGGAATATAATCTGCCAAAAAAACTGCTGTTTTTAAAAGGGGCAAGCTCAAACCTTGAAAGCCGTATAACCTTGCCTGAAAACATAGATGCCCCAATGGATAAGGGCACAATAATAGGCAGTGTGGATTTGTATTCACAAGGGCAGAAGATAAAGGAATATTCCATAACACTGGCAGATGATGCTGAAAAAATAACCTTTAAAAAAGCGTTTGGGATACTTTTACGGGCTGCTGCTGGCTGTGAGTTTTAAAGGCAGACAAAAGATTTGAAAACGCAGATTAAAAAATGGTAACAATGGGTACAATAAAGGGTTTTAATGTTGACAGTTTTTTGGCAATATTGTATACTATAAGAACAAATATAAATTACTTATATAAAGTAAAAATGAATATTTTTTCAAATACTATTGAGGTACAAAATTATGGCTGTAAAATTTCAGGGCAAATACTTAAACGGCTTTGTAAAGCCAGAAGAATTTGATTATGTAAGCAGAGAGGTTGAGTTGTGCCACGATATCCTTCACCAGAAATCTGGTGCGGGCAGTGATTTTTTGGGCTGGCTCAATCTTCCTTTTGATTATGATAAAGAAGAGTTTGCAAGAATCAAAAAAGCTGCAGAAAAAATCAGAAACGACAGTGAAGTTCTGGTTGTAATCGGCATCGGCGGTTCTTACCTTGGTGCAAGAGCAGCAATCGAATTTCTCGGTTCTCCATTCTACAACAACCTTGATTCCAACAAACTTAAAGTTTATTTTGTTGGCAACAACATTTCCGGTGCTTATCTCAATCAGGTGCTTGCACTCTGCAAAGATAAAGAAGTGTCTGTTAACGTAATCTCCAAATCCGGCACAACAACAGAAAGTGCAATTGCTTTCCGTGTGTTCAAAGAATTTATGGAAGAAAAATACGGCAAAGAAGGCGCAAAAGAACGCATCTATGCAACAACAGACAAAGCACGCGGCACACTTAAAAACCTTTCCACAGCAGAAGGTTACGAAACATTTGTTATCCCTGACGATGTTGGCGGCCGTTTCTCTGTACTTACAGCAGTAGGTCTTTTGCCAATTGCAGCAGCAGGTTTTGACATTGACAAACTTATGCTTGGTGCACAGCAGGCTTGCACAGATTTTGCACAGCCAGACAACGACTGCTATAAATATGCAGCAGCAAGAAACATTCTTTACCGCAAAGGCAAAGTTACAGAAATTATGGCTTGCTACGAACCAAACTGGCAGATGATGAACGAATGGTACAAACAGCTTTACGGCGAAAGCGAAGGCAAAGACCAGAAAGGCATCTTCCCAGCAAGCGTTATCTTCTCCACAGACCTTCACTCTATGGGTCAGTTTATTCAGGATGGTAACCGCAATCTGTTCGAAACAGTTGTTGCATTCAACAAACCATGTGATGACTATTATGTAAAAGCTGATGAAAACAACTTTGACGGTCTCAACTTCCTTGCAGACCAGCCAATGAGTGAAATCAACAAAAAAGCAATGCAGGGTACAATTCTTGCACATGTTAGCGGCGGTGTGCCAAACATCCTGCTGGAAGCCGACGCAATGGACGAAGAAAACCTTGGTTACATTATCTACTTCTTCGAAAAAGCCTGTGCAATCAGCGGTTATATGCTGGGTGTTAACCCATTCAACCAGCCAGGCGTTGAAGATTACAAGGTAAATATGTTTGCACTTCTGGGCAAACCTGGTTACGAAGAACACAGAGAAGAACTTCTCAAAAAATTAGGTGAATAAGCGCATTTATGCGTTAAATATAGGAGGATTCCAATTATGATTAAATTAATTGTTGGTAATAAAGGTACCGGTAAAACAAAAGTTATGGTAGATATGATTAACGAAAATCTGCCACAGGTTAAAGGTAACATCGTTTGCATCGAAAAAGGTATGCAGCTTACACACAACATTCCAAACAGCGTTCGTCTTATCGATGTTGACGAATACAAAATCAAAGGCTGCAAACGTTTCTACGGCTTCTTTGCAGGTGTATGCGCAAGCAACTACGATATCGAACAGATTTATGTAGACGGCATTCTCAAAGTTCTTGAACACGACATGGAAGACTTTGGCGAACTTCTTGAAAAAATCGAACCACTTACAGCAGACAAACTTGTTGTATTTACAGTTTCTGCTGATGAAGAAGAACTTCCAGAAGAAGTTAAAAAATATATGTAATTTAAATACATAACAGACAAACACTGTGCAGCGGACTGGTTTGCGGTCTGCTGCACTGATTTATGTAGAATATGCACTTAAAATTATGTAAAAAAGTCCTTAAATATAGCCATTTTTTCCTTGACAAAGTTGGCAAAGGTATATATAATATTTAAGTGACCTAAAGAGGTGCTTTATGTTAGTTAATCTCACCAAAGTCTTCCAAGGAGAAGAAAAAGCCAAACAGCTGATGCTGGAATTTGATTTCAGCAACGAAGATATAAGCTGTGACGCAACCTTTGAACAGCCGGTTAAGGCCGAACTTAATCTGCGCAAGGGTAACGGCGAAACATTTATAAAGCTTGACGTAAAGGCAACTGCTGTGTGCAGCTGCGCAAGATGTTTAAAGCTGTTTAGCAGAGAATTCAGTTTCTCACAGGATTTTGTTATAACCCCGGATATCCTCACACAACCGGACCCAGAAATTCCTGTAAGCAGTGATAACATACTTGACGTAAAACAGCTTGTTTATCAGGAACTTTCCCTTGAAATTCCAAATGCACTTGTGTGCAGCGAAGATTGCCAGGGATTGTGTCAGTTCTGCGGCAGACCAAAAGAGGAAAACTGCGGCTGCGAAGATAAACAGATTGACCCAAGGTTATTAATATTAAAACAATTATTACAAGATGATGAATAATCAGAGGAGGTGCTAAAGCATGGCAGTACCAAAGAGAAAAGTTTCAAAAGCTAGAAGAGATAAAAGACGTTCTAACGTATGGAAATTGACTGCACCAACATTTGTTAAGTGTGCACAGTGTGGTGAATTAACACTTCCACATAAAGTTTGCAAAAGCTGTGGTTACTACAAAGGCAAAGCTGTAATCAAAAAAGAAGCTTAATTAACAAATAGCAAAGAGTAAGGGCAGAGCGCAAGTTCTGCCCTTTTTTATTTTGCTTTGTATCTGTCGGCAAATACCTGTATCGGAAAGCTGTGCTTTTGAGAAAACCTTAAACAAAAGCCTGTAAAAAGCAATAAATTAACATATTTTTTATAGAATTTATTGAATTAATATGGTAAAATATTAAATTAGAAAAATTTGCGCAACTGGCAGATAATGCCTTAAAAAGCAAAAAGGAGGTTTAAATGGCTGTAGTAATAAAAGATGTGCAAAGCGGTTCTGTTGCCTGTAAATACGGCATAAAAGCAGGGGATAAGCTTATAAGCATCAACGGTGAAGATATCAACGATATGCTGGATCTGCAGTTTTATCAGAGCAATACTGATTTAACGGTAAGGCTGGAAACAGCAGGCTCAGAAAAGGTTGTTAATATCACAGGCAAAGACCAGTACGAGCCATTGGGCCTTGAGTTTGAAACCTACCTTATTGATAAGCATCACCACTGCAAAAACAAGTGTATGTTCTGCTTTATCGACCAGCTTCCAAAAGGGTTAAGAGATTCTCTTTATTTTAAAGATGACGACGAAAGACTGTCATTTTTGTTTGGCAACTACATCACAATGACCAACCTTACACAAAAAGAGGTTGACCGCATCAAAAAGGTGCGCATTTCTCCGATTAATATTTCGGTGCACACCACAAACCCACAGTTAAGGGTTAAAATGATGAAAAACCCCAACGCAACAAATGTAATGCAGCGCATGCAGGAGTTTGCAGGGGCAGATATAAAAATGAACTGCCAGATTGTCCTGTGCAAAAATGTAAACGACGGCGAAGAACTGCGCCGCTCAATACGCGACCTGCAGTCCCTTTATCCTGCAGTGCAAAGTGTTTCTGTTGTGCCTATTGGCCTTACACGCTATCGTGACGGGCTGGAAAAGGCCGAAAGCTTTAACAGCGAAGACTGCAAAAAGGTTATTGCACTGGTTGCAGAAGAAACCGAAAGTTTTTACGCAGAACACGGCACAAGACTTATATATCTGTCTGATGAATTTTATCTGAATGCAGGATATGAAATTCCTGCTGCAGAATATTACGAAGATTTTCCGCAGATAGAAAACGGCGTTGGCATGGTGCGTACATTTATGGATAATTTTGCCGACGATATGGATTATCACCCAACTGCCAATCAGGCTGTTGCGGTGGATATAGCAACAGGAGAAAGCTTTTATCCTGTGCTTAAAGAGATGACCGACAAGGCAATGGAAAAGTACGGCGATAAGGTTAAAATATATGTTCATAAAATCAAAAACCAATTTTTCGGCGGC
This sequence comes from Oscillospiraceae bacterium, assembly GCA_015067245.1. Classification (GTDB taxonomy): domain Bacteria; phylum Bacillota; class Clostridia; order Oscillospirales; family Ruminococcaceae; genus RGIG3102. The sequence goes on from SVMV01000031.1 coordinate 17,194, forward strand.
AATGTGTCGGTTACAGGCCTTTTAACAGGCGCCGACCTTGTAAATCAGCTTAAAGGCAAACTTAAAACAGACCGCCTTTGTTTGTGCGATGATGTTTTAAGTGACAATGCCGATATTTTTCTTGATGATATGACCGTTCCGCAGCTGGAAAGCCAGCTTGGAACAAAAGCAGAATTTTATTCATGTGACGGCTTTGACCTGCTGTCAGGAATTTTGAAAGAGGTGTAAAGATGGCAAAACCGATTATTGCAATTGTGGGCCGCCCAAACGTTGGCAAATCCACACTGTTCAATAAAATTATCGGCCAGCGCATAAGCATAGTAGAGGACACACCTGGTGTAACCCGTGACCGTATCTATGCCGAAGGCACATGGCTGGACAAAGAATTTTTGCTGGTTGATACAGGCGGTATCGAGCCACGTGACAACGAAAGTGTGTTCAAGCATATACGTCAGCAGGCACAGATTGCCATTGACACAGCAAATGTTATCCTTTTTGTAACAGATATCCGCAGCGGCGTTACAGCAAATGACTACGAAGTTGCAACAATGCTGCTTAAAAGCGGCAAACCTGTGGTGCTGGTTGTAAACAAATGCGACAGCATCGGCAAGGTGTCTGACGATATTTACGAATTTTATTCCCTTGGCTTGGGTGACCCATTTCCTGTGTCTTCCGTGCACGGCCACGGCACAGGTGATATCCTTGACGAGTGCTTTAAATACATCACATACGAAGCTGAAGAAGCAGACGATGACGAAAGAATCCGTGTTGCTGTTATCGGCCGACCAAATGTTGGCAAATCCAGCCTTGTAAACCGTATTATCGGCGAAGAAAGAATGATTGTCCGTGACGAAAGCGGCACAACACGCGATGCTGTGGACAGTTTTGTTGAAAACAAGCACGGCAAATTTATCTTTACAGACACTGCAGGTATGCGCAAACGCGGCAACGTTGAAGAAGGCGTTGAACGCTTTTCTGTTGTGCGTGCACTTGCGGCGGTTGAACGCAGCAATGTTTGCGTTATTATGATTGACGGCACTGTTGGTTTTACCGAACAGGACTCAAAGGTTGCAGGTTTTGCACACGAACAGGGTAAGGCTTGTATCATTGCTGTTAACAAGTGGGATGCAGTTGAAAAAGATGATAAAACAATGGATATAATGCGCAAAAAGCTTATGGAAGATTTCAGCTTTATGAGCTATGCACCTATTATCTTTATCTCTGCAAAAACAGGTCAGAGACTGGACAAGCTGTTTGAGCTTATCAAATTTGTTGACAACCAGAACTCTTTCCGCACAACAACAGGTGTTCTCAACGATATTCTTGCCCGCGCTGTTCAGCGCGTTCAGCCGCCAAGCGACAAAGGCAAACGCCTTAAAATTTACTATATGACCCAGATCGGCACACGTCCGCCAACATTTGTTGCTTTCTGCAACAACAGAGAACTGTTCCACTTCTCATACCAGCGCTATATCGAAAACCAGATAAGAGAAGTGTTTGGTCTTGAAGGCACACCTATGAAGCTTATTATCCGTGAAAGAGGTGACAGCTGATGCCTTTTTATATCAAATGGATTATCATTGCAGTTGAATCCTATCTTCTTGGCTCGCTTTCCTTTTCAATTATTGTAAGTAAAGTTTTTTACAAAAAAGATATCCGCACCTTTGGCAGCGGCAACGCAGGTATGACAAACATTCTGCGCACATTCGGTAAAAAGGCTGCGGCAGCAACCATCACAGGCGACGTGCTTAAAGGCACAGTTGCGGTGCTTATTGCAAGACTGATTTTCCTTAACAGCCCTGTTACAGAAGAACTGCACCACGCATTCAATATGTTTGGCAGAGAAATTTATTTTTCCAACAATATCAATATGGAAATCGGCCTTTATATTGCTGTTCTTGGGGCTTTTCTTGGTCATATCTTTCCATTGTATTTTGGCTTTAAAGGCGGCAAGGGTGTAAGTGTTATTGCAGGCAGTATGATTGCTGTTACACCAATTACCTTGCTTATAGCACTGGGCTTGTTTTTTATCATAGTGTTCAGCACAAAAATTGTATCTCTCGGCAGCATTATCGCTCCGCCAACATATATTATCTGGACACTTGTTCAGGTGTATATCACACAGACAGTGTCGGTGCCAAACCTTATTGCAGCGGTTGTATTTCCGTCTGCAATTATATGGTCACACCGCACAAATATCAAACGTCTTTTGAACGGTACAGAATATAAATTTGGCCAGAATAAAGA
>SVMV01000093.1 GCA_015067245.1 Oscillospiraceae bacterium
AACATTGCCGCTATCCATCATTTCTTTTGCTTTGTCCTGAGGAATGCTTTTGTAACCGCCGCCGTTTTTCTGTGTAAAGAACACAGCCGCAAGCAGCACAACCAATATTATAGGTAAACTTTTCATAATATCCTCCTTTTGCCTCTGTATAAAGAATGTTTTCTTTGCGTGTATTTTATCACATATATTTACAGAAGTTCAGTGATAAGGTCGCATTAAAGAGTAATGCTAAAACATATCTGCACAAGCAGATTTTCGGATAAAACGATATTGACAAAGTAAATTAGCTGATATAAAATAGTATCAATAAGTATCGGTTGATGTTTTGCGGATCAGTGAGATGGGGGCCAATATGGATATAAAAACATATGTGCAGATATTACATGATAAATCGTTTTTTGATTTTGATAAAATGAAACACAAATACAAAAATGATTTTAAAGAATTTCTTAGTTTGTTGAAGGATATAGAGTATAAAGAATTAGCAATAAAAGATTTTAAAGGCAAAAATGCTGTTTATCTGAAAAACTATGTAGCTTTGAATGTGGAAACAGTAAAACTTATGTCATATATCCAAAGCAATGACAGTTATAGTTTTAAAGCAGCTGAAGATGAAATTGCTGCATCCAATGCCATAGAAAGTATCAATTTCAGCAGAGAAAGTATCAGAAATATCCTTAAAGGTCTTGCACCTAAGGATGACATTGAAGACAGAATTCTGGGACAGAAAAAAGGCATTGAGTTTATTGCAGATAAAAGCAATATTATTACTGAAGAAAATCTGCACAAACTTTATATGATGATGGTTGGCAAATTCCTTAAGGATGAAGAAGATAAACTTTTGGAAGGTAATTTATATCGTCATGACAGTGTATTCGTTGTTGGCAATAAAGTTGAACATACTGGTCTGGACCATAGAAAACTTAATGAATATATGAAACTGTTCATAGAGTTTATAAATGAAAAAGATGATATATCTGACTTTGATAAAGGCTCAATTATTCACTTTTATATGGTTCATATTCACCCATATTTTGATGGCAATGGACGTATGGCGCGTATGCTGCATCTGTGGTTCCTTATACAAAAAGGATATGCAGCAACTTTGTTTGTACCATTTTCAAGCCTTATAGAAAAGAACAGAAATGCTTATTACAAGGCTATCTCTCAGGTTGAAGATAATCAGAATATATCGGGAGATTTGGATATAACTCCGTTTATAAAATATTTCTCTGAATATGTTTACAGCCAAATTCCGAAAAATATTGCGCAGGCAAATACATTTGATAAATATGACAAAGCGTTGAAAGATGGCATAGTGACAGAGAAAGAAACACAGCTTTGGTCTTTTGTTCTGTCACATTATGGCACTGCTGAATTCTCTACAAAACAGCTGGAAAAAGATTTTGGCAATGCGGCCTATGCAACAATCAGAAGTTTTGTTCTTAAGTTTGAAGAATTTGAACTGCTTAACAGTAAGAAGTATGGCAACAGGGTGAAATACAGCGTAAAAAAATAATCAATACTTTTTATACTTTAATAAAACCAGGCATTTTTGTCTGGTTTTGCTTTTAGATTACAGATACAGAGGTGAAGAAAAAACTGAAAGCACATTGAAAAAAGCACTCTGGCCTCCATTTCTTTGTCGGTAAAGCTAATTTTTACAATTCGGCCTGCAAAGGTGCGATTGTTACAGCCTGTGCAGGCTGGCTTGCAAAAAATGGTGCATCAAAAGAAGAAATAAAGCAGTATATAGGTGAAAACTACGATATAAATTTCACACTGGATGAAATCAGGCCTATATATCAGTTTAACGAATCCTGTCAGGAAACTGTACTGCAGGCAAACAATGTTTCCGCAGCACCAGTACAGACCCGAATGAAGTTTTGGTATAAAGATCAACATATAAAAGACAGAAAGTTCCTTGTGGAACAGAATCTGCCTATTACAGAAAAAAGCCTCATACATTTTTAATTCAGCAACCAGTAACACTCTTTCCAGAACAGCCTATGCCTGAACATCCAGGCCCTGCCCCTGCAGTTGGCCAGCATACAATAGAAATTATGAAAGAAATGCTTGGCAAATCTGATGAATGGATTGAACAGGCAATAAAAGGAGGTGCGTTTTAACTGAAAAATTACTACGATGTTGTTGATACTGTAAATATGGCAAATAGCAAAACAGAACCCCGCTGATTCAGCGGGGTTTTAGGCTTGTTTCCATAGTAGTATCCGCACCAGCTTCTGACAAGCATCCTGCTTTCAAGGTAAACATTATTTTTACTTGCCAGACATTATTCAACCTGCTTATAGTATATAAAAGCCGACAGCTGTATACAGAATACAACTGTCGGCTTTTTAAGGAGAAAGATAATATCCCATTATTTTATATACAAAGCCTTTTTAATCATATACGGATGCAGCTCCATAATGCCGCTGCCGCAGCTGATTGCCTTGAAGATTTCTTCCTTGTTTTCGTTTTTCCACCAGGAACCCGAAAGGCTTGTAACCTTTGTATCTTCCCAGCCTTTTGCAAACATAGGTGTGGAAGAACCCACCATTGCAATTTCGGTTGCATT
>SVMV01000032.1 GCA_015067245.1 Oscillospiraceae bacterium
CTGACATCGACGCAACACTCGCATTCATTAACTGGTGCGTAACAAGCGAAAAAGGTACAACAGCAATGGCTAACGACATGGGCTTTGTAATTCCTTTCAAAGCAGCTGTTGAATCTCCAAACCTCTTCGTTAAACAGGACGTTGCTTACACAGAAGCAGGCAAAACTCCAGTTTCCTGGAACTTCCCAACAATGCCTTCCGAAGAATGGAAAAACGGCGTTGGTACAGCTTTGACAATGTACGCAGCAGACCAGACAGACGACAACTGGGCAGCTGTTGTTACAGCATTCGTTGATGGCTGGGCTTCTGAATATGCACTTGCTAACGGCTAATTAATTAAAGTATTAATTTATACGGCTTTAGAACAACTAAAATAAGTTAATAATTTAAAAAACGCAGAGACGGCAAGACACCCTTGCTGTCTCTGTTTGTTTATAAAGAGATTTATATGAGAGGAGCGTTTTTATGGAAAAAGCTTTGAAGAAATATTCTCCAATCTTTGTGCTCCCAACTTTACTTGCATTTACCATTGGCTTTATTGTTCCGTTTTTTGAAGGTTTGTATCTCTCCTTCTGTCAGTTTACAACGGTTAAAAATGCCAAATGGGTAGGCATAAGCAACTATCAGAGAGTTTTTGCAGACGAAGCATTTTTGCACAGCTTTGGCTTTACAGTTAAATATGCTGTTGTTGCAATTATCCTTATCAACGTTGTTGCTTTGGCTCTTGCGCTTTTGCTTACACGCAATATAAAAGGCACAAACATTTTCCGTACAGTATTTTTTATGCCAAACCTTATCGGCGGTATCGTATTGGGTTATATATGGCAGATTCTTATCAACTGCGTACTCAGCCTTGTTGGTCAGCCGCTGCTTGCACTTAACAGCCAGGCAGGCTACTGGGGTATCATTATCCTTACAGCATGGCAGCAGATTGGTTATATGATGATTATCTATATCGCAGGCCTGCAGAACGTGCCTGACGATCTTATCGAGGCAGCACAGATTGACGGTGCTACCCAGTGGGAAACATTCTGGAAGGTTAAACTTCCTATGATTATGTCTTCCATCACAGTTTGTGTATTCCTTACACTTACAAACTCCTTTAAGCTGTTTGACCAGAACCTTGCACTTACAGGGGGCGAGCCAAACCACCTTACAGAAATGCTGGCCCTTAACATCTACCAGACATTCTACGCACGCGCAGGCATGCAGTGGAAAGGTCTTGGTCAGGCAAAAGCAGTGCTGTTCTGTCTGCTGGTTGTAGTTATCAGCTTTGCACAGCTTAAAGCAACACGTTCCAAGGAGGTACAGCAGTAATGAAAAAAGCAAAAGAAAGAAAATCCAATGCTATATGGTCTGTTATCCTTGGCATACTCTCCGTTGTATATATGTATCCGATTGTAATGATTCTGTTTAACTCCCTTAAATCAGAACGTGCAATCAGCACAAATACAGCATTTAAACTGCCAACAGCAGAAACCTTTGCAGGCCTTGCAAACTATGTTAACGCAATCAATGCACAGGGCTTTCTTAAAAGCCTGGGCTACAGTCTGTTTATCACAGCTTCTTCCGTTGCAGCAATTCTTTTGTTCTGCGCAATGTGCTCATGGTATATCACACGCGTAAAAACAAAGATTTCCAACGGTATCTATCTGTTGTTTGCATTCTCTATGGTTGTTCCTTTCCAGATGGTTATGTTTACACTGTCCCAGACAGCCGATATGCTCAATTTCAACACTCCTTGGAATATCTGGATTATCTACCTTGGCTTCGGCGCAGGTCTTGCAGTATTTATGTTTGCAGGCTTTATGAAGTCCATTCCTCTGGAAGTTGAAGAAGCATCCATGATTGACGGCTGTAACCCTTTGCAGACATTCTTTATGATTGTTATGCCAATGCTTAAGCCAACAATGGTTTCGGTTGGTATTCTTGAAGCTATGTGGGTTTGGAACGACTATCTGCTTCCAACACTTGTTCTTGACATCAAAAAGTATCGCACAATACCAATGCTTATCCAGTACTTCCGTGGCAGTTACGGTCGAGTAGAGATGGGGCCAATGATGGCATGTATCATGCTTACTGTTATCCCTATCGTTATCATCTACCTTGCCGGCCAGAAACACATCATCAAAGGTGTTGCTGCAGGCGCTGTTAAGGGTTAATATTTAATGGCAATCACCATAAAGGATATTGCAAAGGAATCGGGCTATGCAGTGGGAACTGTCTCCCGCGTGCTTAACAACCGTCCTGACGTATCTGAAAATGCCAGAAAAAAAATTATGGAAGTGGTTGAAAAGCACCATTTTCAGCTTAACAACAACGCAAAACATTTAAAACAGCAGTCCGTAAAAGGCATTGCCATAATAATAAAAGGTTCACAGAATATGCTTTTTGCACATATTGTGGAACAGATGCAGGGCATGCTGACAGAAAAAGGGCTTGACTGTCTTGTTTATTATATCAACGAAAAGGAAAACGAAGTTGAAACCGCTGTGCGCCTTTGTGCAGAGCGCAGACCTGCAGGCATTATGTTTTTGGGCTGTAACCTGCAGTATTTCCGTGACAGATTTGATGCAATCACCATTCCCTGTGTGCTTGTAACCACTTCTGCCCAGTCCCTTGGTTTTCCAAACCTCTCCAGCGTATCCATCAACGACACCGAGGCTGCAAAAGCGGTTATACGCCGCCTTATTGAAAACGGCCACACTGAAATTGGTGTGCTGGGAGGTCATATAGAACATTCAAAGATTTCTTACACACGCTATATGGGGTGTCTGGAATCATTTGAAAAGTACAATGTTCCTTTCGACAAAGAAAAACAGTATATGGAATCTTTCTTCAATATTGCAGACAGCTACAGCGCAATGCAGTTGCTTTTGCAGAAGATGCCGCAGATTACTGCTGTTTTTGCAATGTCGGACGTTATGGCAATAGGTGCCATACGGGCTATAAAGGACAGCGGCAAAAAGGTGCCTGATGATATTTCGGTTGTGGGCTTTGACGGCGTGGAGCTGGCAGAGTATCTGTATCCAAAACTGACTACCATCAGACAAAACAGGGAAAGAATAGCCCAGCGGAGTGTGGAAATTCTGCTGGACTGCATCGACAACGGCGCAAAGGCTGTGCACGAAACAGTGCCTTTCAGCATAATTGTCGGTGAAAGTACAAGAAAACTCTAACAGGAGGATAAAATCTAATGGCAAGTATCACATTTAAAAACGTGGTAAAAACATACGACAACGGCGTAACCGTTGTTCCAGACCTTAACCTTGAAATCAAGGACAAGGAATTTATTGTGCTTGTTGGTCCTTCCGGCTGTGGTAAATCCACAACACTGCGTATGATTGCAGGTTTGGAAGATGTTTCCAGCGGCGAGCTTATTATTGGTGACAAGGTGGTTAACACCGTTGCACCAAAAGACAGAGACATTGCAATGGTATTCCAGAGCTATGCCCTTTACCCACACATGACAGTGCGTGACAATATGGCTTTTGCACTTAAACTGCGCAAAGAGCCACAGGAAGAAATTGACAAAAAGGTTAACGAAGCTGCAAAAATCCTTGAGCTTGAAAAATACCTTGACAGAAAACCAAAGGCTCTCTCTGGCGGTCAGCGTCAGCGTGTTGCTCTTGGCCGTGCTATGGTTAGAAAACCTGCGGTTTTCCTTTTGGACGAACCTCTTTCCAACCTTGACGCAAAACTGAGAACAGAAATGCGCAGCCAGATTGCAGCACTGCACAAACGCCTTGAAACAACTTTTGTTTATGTTACACACGACCAGACAGAAGCTATGACTATGGGCGACAGAATTGTTGTTATGAAAGACGGCTATGTACAGCAGTTTGACACTCCTCAGAACCTTTACAACTATCCATGCAATATGTTTGTTGCAGGCTTTATCGGTTCTCCACAGATGAACTTTATGAACGTTACTGTTGAAAAAGACGGCGACGGCCAGGCTCTTGTTATGGGCGACTGCCGTGTTTGCGTAAACAAACCTGAACTGGAAGCTTATATCGGCAAAGAAGTTGTTATGGGCATCCGTCCTGAAGATATCCACGCAAACAACAACGCTCACGTTGGCGCACCAAGCGAATTCAGCGCATTTATCAATCACATGGAAATGATGGGCAGCGAAAACTATCTCTACCTTGATGCATACGGCCAGAAAATGCTTGCAAGAATTCCTGCACGCTATGAATTCAGTGAAGATACAACAGTTACACTTTCCATCGACACAGGCAAAATCCATGTGTTTGACAAAGACACACAGGGCATTATCTGCCATTAATTCCGCACAGAGAAAAGGATGTGATATATTATGAGGAGTAATGGTATTTTAATGCATATATCATCATTACCTTCTCCTTACGGAATAGGCAGCATGGGCAAAACCGCCCGTGAATTTGCCGATTTCCTTGCCGAAGCAGGCCAGCATTACTGGCAGCTTTTGCCAATATGCCCTACCGGCTACGGCGACAGCCCTTATCAGTCCTACTCCACCAACGCAGGCAACCCTTATTTTATCGACCTTGACACTCTTTGCGAAGAAGGGTTGCTTACCCAGGCGGAAATAGACGAGTATAACTGGGGCAGTGATGCCGAAAAGGTGGATTACGGTGCACTTTACAACGGCCGCTACCCTATACTTAAAAAAGCAGCAGCACGTTTCTGGCAGAATCCCGACAAGGAATTTGACGCTTTCTGCCTTGAAAACGCCTTCTGGCTGGAAGACTATGCACTGTTTATGGCCCTTAAAAAGAACCTTGGCGGTGCGCCTTGGTACAACTGGGACACCCCTATACGCAACCGCGAAGATGCCGCCCTTAAAACTGCAAGGGCAACCTATGCAGATGAAGTTAAGTTCTGGAAAACTGTGCAGTATATCTTTTTTAAACAGTGGCACAGCCTGCTTAACTATGTAAACGGCAAAGGCATAAAAATTATCGGCGATTTGCCAATCTATGTTAGCCTTGACGGCGTTGACGTGTGGAGCAATCCTGAGCTGTTCCAGCTGGACGAAGATAAAATTCCAAAAGAAGTTGCGGGATGTCCGCCTGACGGATTTTCTGCTGACGGTCAGCTTTGGGGCAATCCGCTGTACGACTGGGATTATCACGAAAAGACAGGCTACAAATGGTGGATTAAACGCATTGAATATCTGTGCAAGGTATACGATGTACTGAGAATTGACCATTTTCGTGGTTTTGACACCTATTATGCAATACCTTACGGCGATACAACCGCCAAAAACGGCGTGTGGAAACAGGGCCCTGGCATGAAACTGTTTAACGCAGTGGAAGCAGCCATAGGCCGCCAGCCTATCATTGCCGAAGACCTTGGATATCTCACCGACACTGTTAAAAAGCTGCTGAGTGACAGCGGTTTTCCTGGCATGAAGGTGCTGCAGTTTGCTTTTGATACCCGTGACGAAAACAGCCACGAATATCTGCCATGGAAACACCCTGCAAACAGCATTGCATACATTGGCACCCACGACAACGACACCGCATGCGGATGGATTGACAGCGCATATCCTGAAGATATTGCTTTTGCAAAAGAATTTTTGGGCCTTAACGAAGCCGAAGGCTACAACTGGGGTATGATACGCGCACTGCTTTCCAGCAATGCCGACACAACAATCATTCAGTTCCAGGATTTGATTGGTCTTGGCAGCGAAGCCAGAATGAACACACCTTCTTCTGTTGGTGCAAACTGGCTGTGGCGCACAAAGGCAGGCACCTTTAACAGTGACCTTGCAAAGAAACTGCGTCATAAAATGAAAATTTACAGCAGAATACAGGAATAAACTCCTTAAGATACCTCAGCAGAAAGGGCAGTGCAAAACGCACTGCCCTTTCAACCTTTTGCAACAAAAAAGACTATCCAATACGGATAGTCTTTTTGTTTTTGATTAATTGTTTAAAGTGCTTTTGAGCCATACGCCGCCAACATCAAGTGCGTCGTACAAACCGTTTTTAACGCCCTGCTTTTTAATTCTCTGCAAAAAGTCAAGGCTTGTGTCGGTGGAAATAAGGGCTACCTGCACCTTGTCGGCAATTTCTTGCCCGCCCACTTGTTTTGTGCTTACAACATTCAAATACACAATGTATTCTTTTGATGGGTCGCCATAATAAATTTCGTTGTTGTTTCTTACAAGTGGCAGTCCTTTATAGGTCACTTTTGTGTCCATGGGGATTACCTCCTTTTATTTGGTGCCTTCAACAATAACCATCAGGCCAGATAATATTTAAGCACAGCCTGCAAAATATCATCTCGGTCAAGTTTTCTTATCTTGTTTCTTGCACCCTGATGTGTAGTGATGTAGGTTGGGTCTTCAGACAGAATGTAGCCAACAATCTGATTTATTGGGTTATAACCTTTCTGTTCCAGTGCATCATACACTTCTTTTAAAATCATTCTGATTTCGTTATCTTTTTCGTTGTGTACAGAGAAAACAGCTGTTGCGTCGTTCATCCTACATCCCTCCTTTATTTGCTTATTATATTGTACCTTATTTTGTATTTTAATTCAATAGAAATATACTATGTTCTTAAAAATACACCAATTTTTTCAAGATTTGCCAAAATATCGCCTGTGCATTTATCTGCAATTGTGTCTGTGAGTGTTGCGTTTTTGTCACGCAGAACAAGAGCATAGGCCAAAGATTTTTTGCCTGCTTCCAGTCTGTCACCTGTGTAAACGTCAAAAAGTTTTACACTTTCAAGATATTCGCCGCAGCTTGCCTTGATAATATCGATAATCTGGCCGTTTTCAACAGATTTATCACATACAAATGCAAAGTCGCGTGTCATTGCAGGGAATTTTGCCAAAGCTTTGTACTGCTTTACCCCGCCTATATGGCCAAACAGCTTGTCACCGTCAAGGTCACATACGCAAACCTTTGCCTTGATGCCGTAGTTGTTAAGCACAACAGGGTGAAGTTCGCCAATTGTTGCAACAACTTCGCCATCTACCACTACGTCTGCACAGCGGCCAGGGTGATATGTTGTGTTTGTGCGGTTGCGCACAAATTTGATATCTTCTATGTTAAGTGCCCACAAAACCTTTTCCAGTGCGCCTTTAAGGAAGAAGAAATCTTTGTTTGCGCCATAGCAGGCCATAACAAATTTTTCGATTTCGTTTGGCAGTTCTTCGCCTTCTACAACGCGGTATTCGGTTGCATTTTCAAAGAGAGAAACGCTGTCGATACGGCTGTTGTAGTTTCTCTGCACCACGTTCATCATGGAAGCAACTGCTGTTGTTCTCATAACAGAGGTATCTTCGCCCAGAGGGTTAGAGATAACAACAGGGTTTCTTAAATCGCTGTCTGCAGGGATGTTAAGCAGGTCAAAGTTTTTAGGTGAATAGAAAGAGAATGTTTCGATTTCGTAGAAACCGAGGCCAAGCAGGTATCTGATAACGTTTTTGGTGAAAATCTGACGTTCGGTAAGGCGTGCTGTTGCAGTGCCTTTCATAATTGTGCTTGGCAGCTTGTTGTAGCCGTACATTCTTGCAATTTCTTCGGCAAGGTCGTTGTACTGTGTAACTTCGTCCTTTGCAATATCATAACGGTGTGTTGGAACGATAACTGTGTCGTCTTCCACTTTAAAGCCAAGGGAAATGAGTGTTTTTTCCATATCGGCCTTTTCGATTTCTGTGCCGAGGATTTCGTTAATTTTTTCTGCGTTGAACGGAACCTTGCGTTCGTATCTTGGGGATGGGTAAACGTCGATTACGCCGCCGATAACGTCACCTGCGTCAAGTTCCACAACAAGTTCCATTGCTTTTGCCAAGGCTGGCATACAGTTGTCAGGATTAAGGCCTTTTTCAAACTTGCCGCTTGCTTCGGTGCGCAGGCCAAGCTGGCGGGAAGCATATCTTACTTTAGGGCCGTCAAAACAGGCGGATTCAAAAACAACCATATTTGTATCTTCATAAACGCCGCTGTATTCGCCGCCCATTACACCTGCAACTGCGATTGGTTCTTCGCTGTCAGAGATAACCAGCATATTTTCGTTGAGTTTTCTCTGCACGCCGTCAAGGGTCATAATTTCTTCGCCCTGTTTTGCAAGACGCACATCAATGAGATTGCCCTTAACGTATTTGTGGTCAAATGCGTGCATTGGATGACCGTAAAGCAGCATTACATAGTTTGTGATGTCAACAATGTTGTTGATTGGTCTTACACCGCAAACGCGCAGTTTTTCTCTCAGCCAGCGTGGAGATGGTTTTACCCTTACGTTTTTAATCATAGCTGCTGCGTAACGCATGCAGTGGTCGGTGTCGCTGATTTTAACGGAGAGATAGTTGCTGATATCATCCTGGCCCTGTGGCATAACAGGTTTTGGTTCATTGAAAGGAACGCCGAATGTTGCGCTTGCTTCTCTTGCAAGACCCAGAACAGAAAGACAGTCAGGGCGGTTTGGTGTGATTTCAAATTCCACCATATAGTCTTCCATGCCAAGTGCTTTTTCTATTGGTGTTCCAAGAGGCCATTCTTCGTCCAGTACCATAATGCCGTCTTCGATAGCATTTGGAAAATCGTGTGCTGTAAGGCCAAGTTCACCCAAAGAACAAAGCATGCCGTTGCTCAGAACACCGCGCAGTTCGCCAGCGTGAATTTCTTTGCCGCAAGGGAGAAGTGAGTTGTCAAGAGCAACAGGAACAAGGTCGCCAACTGTAAGGTTTTTTGCACCTGTAACAATAACAATTTCTTCGCTGCCGATGTCGATGCCGCAAACTGTAAGCTTGTCTGCATTTGGGTGTTTTTCAAGAGAAACAACCTTGCCCACAACAACATTTTTGATTTTGTCCTTTTCGGTGGAGTAAACTTCCACCTTGGAGCCTGACATTGTCATATCTTCTGCAAATGTTTTTATGTCGCAGTCGAAAGGTGCATATTCTTTTAACCAGTTAAGTGATACATCCATTGTAAATTACCTCCTTAGAACTGTGACAGGAAACGCATGTCGTTTTCGTACATGAGTCGCATATCGTCGATGTCATAACGCATCATTGTAAGTCTTTCAAGGCCCATGCCAAATGCAAAGCCTGAGTATTTTGTGCTGTCGATGCCGCAGCTTTCCAGCACAACAGGGTTTACAATGCCGCTGCCCAGAATTTCAATCCAGCCTTCACCTTTGCACAGACGGCAACCTTTGCCGCCGCATTTAAAGCAGGTCATATCCATTTCGGCACTTGGTTCTGTATAAGCAAAGTGGTGCGGACGGAAACGAACCTTTGTTTCAGGGCCAAACATATTTTTAACAAATGCTTCCAAAGTGCCTTTAAGGTCTGCCATTGTAATGTTTTCGTCGATAACAAGACCTTCAATCTGGTGGAACAGCGGGCTGTGTGTTGCGTCAACTTCGTCTGCGCGGTAAACACGGCCAGGTGCAATAATGCGGATTGGCAGTTTGTCGTTAAGCATTGTTCTTACCTGCACAGGGCTTGTCTGTGTACGCAGAACGATATTTTCTGTGATGTAGAATGTGTCCTGTGTGTCACGGGACGGATGGGATTTTGGCATGTTGAGCATTTCGAAGTTATATTTGTCAAGCTCAACCTCAGGGCCGCTTGCAATGGAGAAGCCCATGCCAAGAAAGATTTCTTTAAGTTCGTCAAGAACAAGCTGGATTGGGTGACGTTTGCCCATTTCAAATTCGCTGCCAGGAAGTGTGATATCAAGTTCTTCCTCTACAAGCTGTTTTTCCAAAAGTTCTTTTTTTATCTGTTCAAGTTTTTCTTCGATGGCTTTTTCCACTGTTTCTCTTACTTCGTTTGCAAGAGCACCCATAACAGGTCTTTCTTCGGCAGAAAGCTTGCCCATCTGTTTTAAAATTGCTGTCACTTCACCTTTTTTGCCCAGAACACGAACACGGATGTCGTCGATTTCGGCAGGTGTTTTTGCTGCTGCAATCTGATCAAGGCTCAGCTGGCGAATGTTTTCAAGCTGCTGTTTCATTGTTTTTTCTCCTTCATTTTTCTTTTGTTGTTTGGGACGAAGGTTGGCAAAATAAAAAGCCCCGCCCCTTAAAAATAAGGGACGAAGCGAAATAACTTTTAAAGTTTTACTCCGTGGTACCACCCAAATTTCCGCAGTTATGCGGACACTCAAGACCTTTTAACGCAAGGAATACGGCAGTGCCTAATTAGCAAAAGCTGTTCAGCAAAGCTTCTGTCAGGGGAACTTCCAGTGTATATCTCTGCGCTTTTTTCAGCCGTGAAAGCGCTCTCTTTTTCAGAAATATTACAATGTACTTTTCCTGATAAGCGAATTTATATTAATACTAAAATATAATATCATATTTGTAGGGTAAATTGCAAGAGCAATATTTGCCTGCGCATAAGAGCAATTGTAAAGTTTTTATACAAATGTTTTTTTAACACCGCACATATTTTCGGCTGCTGCAAACATTTTTTCGATATGCGGCAAAAACAGGTTTATAAGCACACCGTTTGCCACTGCAAATATAACCGTGCCTTCACGCACAATGCCAAAATCAAGACCGAACAGAACACAAAGCAGCAAGGTTGCACCCACATAGCAAAAATCCACAATCAGCTTTGCTGTGCCAAACTGCATATTTCTTCTGCGTGCAAAAAGTGCGCAGAATGTGTCTGGCGGATAGTTTGCAAAACCCGATGCCTTGGTGCAGCAAAAGCCTATGCTGATAAGCACCACACCTATTGCATAAACCGCAAACCTTTGGATATAGCTTTGGGGATTAAGGGCAAGAAACGGGCCGAAATCGTATTTAAAATAATTCAGTATCCAGCCGTGAAGCACAACAGGAATAATCTGTATCAGAAACAGCGGCTTAAATTTCTTTTTAAGCATTGCCACCTGCAGCAGCATAAAAAAACCGTACAGAATCATAAGTCCGTTGCCCACCTTTATGCCCAGCGCCTGTGCTATGGCATAGCTTGTACCTGTGGAGGTTGTCTGGCCCAGTGCCGCAATAATGCCAAGGGCCGCCCCTGCACATACAAGTGCAATGCCTGCTGTCATTTCCAGAAACAGCACCAGCGCCCTTATCATACTCTTTTTTGTGCACACAATACTTACCGCTGTAAGCATATCCACAAAAAGCATCCGTACTTTTTTCATCTTTTCTCCTCTACAACCACAAAAGCTATTGCCTTGTCCTTTTCGTGCGAAAGTGATACCTTGCAGTCCAGACTGTTTTTTTCCACAATCTGTTTTGCCCTGCCGTCAAATTTAAAATAAGGTGCGCCAAGGTCGTTGCGCAGTATCTGTACTTCGTCAAAATCAAACCCGCGCACACCAGTGCCCAGTGCCTTGGAAAACGCCTCTTTTGCCGCAAAGTTTGCCGCAAGGGAATTTGCCCTTATTCTGCCTTCCGCTGCAAAAAGAGCAATTTCTGCCTTGCCGTAAACCTTTTTGAGAAAGCTTTCTTTTTCAAGGCTCTTTTCTATTCTTGCAATTGATACAATATCAACACCAATGCCGTACATAGCTGCCGCACCTTTCTTTTATACTGCGCTAAAAAAGGGGGAGCTTCCCCCTTTTTAATTTTGCGGTATCTGCTGTTTATTTTAAGAAGCCGTTGATAATCTGGTCTTCGGCTTCTTTTTCGGTAAGACCAAGTGTCATAAGCTTTGTAAGCTGTTCACCTGCAATTTTGCCGATTGCAGCCTCGTGGATAAGGCTTGCGTCTGTGTGGTTTGCCTGTATCTGTGGGATTGCACTTACCACTGCCTTGTCCATAACAATAGCATCACATTCTGTGTGGCCGTTGCAGGCGTTGTTGCCGTTTACGTTGGAAAGGAACAGCTGCTTGCTTTCGTCCTTTGCAACGCTGCGGCTTATAACGTGTGTTGCGCTGTTTTCACCGTCAAGGTCAACCTCAAACTTTGTTGTTGCGCTCTGTTTGCCGTGTGTCATAAGTTTTTCGCTTACAATAAGTGTTGCACCTTTTGCAATTTTTGCAGTTGTAACTCGGTCAGTGCTGTCCACACCTTTAATCTGCACTGTGTCCATTTCCACGTATGCGTTTTCGTCAAGATTGATAACAGTTGTTGGGTTCATAACATTTTTGCCGTTGCCGTCGCCTGCACCGTAATGCTTTTCAACATAGCGCATTTTTGCGTTTTTGCCAACATAAAATGTGTGTATACCGTCATGGCGGGACTCGCTGTCACCTGTGTTGTGGATGCCGCAGCCTGCAACTATTGTTACATCTGCGCCTTCGCCGATATAAAAATCGTTATATACCATTTCGGTATGGCCTGTCTGGCTGATAACAACAGGGATGTGTACACTTTCGTTTTTGGTGAAAGGCTTGATGATGATATCGATGCCAGGCTTGTCTGTTTTTGTTACGATATCAATGTTTGCTGTTGTGCTGCGTGCTGCAGCCTGCCCGTTTGCACGGATATTATATGCACCCTGCGGAACTTCGTGCAGGTCTGCAACTTTTTCCAGCAGGTCTTTCTGAATAGCATCTAAACTCATACTTTTTCTCCTTTACCTTAAACCTTAATCTGTTCGCAGATTGGGTTTGGATTTAAAATCAAAGGCATAATTTCATCCTGATTGCCGATTTTTTTGATTTCGCCGTCAGAGAGAAGAACAATCTGGTCGGCAAAGTTCAGGATTCTTTCCTGATGTGAAATGATAAGAATATTGCCTTTGATGGTGCTGTGCATATTTTCAAACACTTTGATAAGGCTCTGGAAGCTCCACAGGTCAATGCCTGCTTCTGGCTCATCAAAGATGGAAAGCTTTGTGCCGCGTGCCAGAATCATTGCAATTTCAATTCTTTTGAGCTCGCCGCCAGAGAGAGATTCGTTAACTTCTCGGCTGATGTAGTCTCTTGCGCAAAGGCCTACTTCAGACAGATATTCACAGGCCTGGCCGATGTTGAGTTCCTTGCCTGCAGCAAGACTGATAAGGTCGTGAACTGTGATGCCTTTAAAGCGAACAGGCTGCTGAAAAGCAAAGCTTACGCCCTGCTTTGCGCGTTCGGTAATGTTCATTTCTGTTATATCTTCGCCGTCCAGCAGAATCTGGCCGCTGGTTGGTGTGATAATACCTGCAATTATTTTTGCAAGGGTTGATTTACCGCTGCCGTTTGGCCCTGTGATAACAACAAAGCGGTCATCTATTTTAAGACTTACGTTTTTCAGTATCTCCTTTACGCCGTCAGGTGTCTCCACTCTGTAGCATATATTTTTAAGTTCTAACATAGTGTTTCTCCGTATATATTAAATAAATTATTACTATTATAGGCGGACTTACTTTTGTCCATACTTAAATATACACTAAAAGCATTTGGTTATCAAGGCTTTTTTAGGTGACTTTCTCACCCTTTTTGTTGCAATTATATGTTAATATTAACCTTTAACACATTGTGCTATTGACTTTATGTAAAACTTGTGATAGCTTGTATTCATTGGTGAGCATTGCACAGCATATTCACCCACAATACAAAAGAATAAATTTTCGATAGAGGCGCAAAACGCATAAGTAAGCTGTAACATAAGCAAAACGGCAGTTACAGCCAAAAGGGCAATTTGCCGAAACACATATCTTTCGTTTTAAAGGTTTGTGTTGGGCCGCTGCAGAATATGCCGCGGACTGTCACGCAGGTGGAGAGCTATCTTGTTTTTATAACTGCTTTATTGCATTTATAGCCCTGATATTTCTCTTATCAGGGTTTTTGTTTTTTTACAAGAGGGAGTTATCGGACATTTATTAAATATTTTATTAAAGGAGAAAAAACTATGGAAATGTCTTTCGTAGGTACAGTGTGGTCACTTCTGCCACCAATCATTGCCATTGTGCTGGCTTTGATTACAAAAGAAGTTTATCTTTCACTTTTTATCGGTATTGTTTCCGGCGCACTTCTTTACACAAACTTTTCCCCAATAGGCACAGTTAATGCTATCTTTGATATGATGGCAGAAAAGCTGGGCGATAGCTGGAACATCGGCATCCTTATCTTCCTTGTTTTTCTTGGCATTATGGTTGCTTTGATGACAAAGGCAGGCGGCAGTGCTGCTTACGGCGACTGGGCAAACAAAAAAATCAAGTCCAAAAAAGCTGCAAGCCTTGCAACAGTTGGCCTTGGCTGCCTTATTTTTGTTGACGACTACTTTAACTGTCTTACAGTTGGCAGCGTTATGCGCCCTGTTACAGACCGTTTTAACATCTCCCGTGCAAAGCTTGCTTATCTTATCGATGCAACAGCTGCACCAATCTGCATTATTGCACCTATCTCCAGCTGGGCTGCAGCTGTAAGCGGCTACACAAGCGGCGACGGCTTTCAGCTTTTCCTGCAGACAATCCCATTTAACCTTTATGCACTGCTGACAATCATTATGGTTGTTTATCTTTCCATCAGCGGCTTTGACTTTGGCGGCATGGCACAGTACGAAAAGAAAGCTATGGAAGGCGATATCTTTGGCGGCGAAAAGGTTGTAGGCGAAGAAATTGCCGACGTTAACCCTAACGGCAAGGTTATCGACCTTATTCTCCCAGTGATTGCTCTTATAGCTTTTTGTGTTATCGGTCTTGTTTACACAGGCGGTTTCTTTGAAGGCGAAACATTTATCAACGCATTTGCAAACTGTGATGCAGCAAGAGGTCTTGTTCTTGGCAGCTTTGCAGCATTGATATTTACATTTTTGCTTTACATTCCAAGAAAAGTTGTTACCTTCCGTCAGTTTGCAGACTGCATTCCACAGGGCTTTAAAATGATGGTAAGCGCAATCCTTATCCTTATCCTTGCATGGAGCCTTGGCGGTTTCTGCTCTGACAGACTTGCTGCAGGTGCATTTGTAGAAGCTGCTCTTGAAGGCAGCACAATCTCCACAGCAATTATGCCTGCAATTCTCTTTGCAATTGCAACAGGCCTTGCATTTGCAACAGGTACTTCCTGGGGTACATTTGGCATTCTTATCCCAATAGTAACAGCCATCTTCCCAGAAGGCGACCCACTGCTTGTTATCTCTATCGCTTCCTGCCTTGCAGGTGCTGTTTGCGGCGACCACACATCCCCAATCTCTGACACAACAATCATGGCAAGTGCTGGCGCACAGTGCAACCACGTTAACCACGTTTCCACACAGATTCCTTACGCAATGACAGTTGCTGCTGCGTGTGTTGTAGGTTACCTTGTGGCAGGCTTCACACAGAATGTTATCTTTACATTCCTCAGCGGCCTTGCAACACTTGCTGTTATCCTTGTTGCCATCAAAGCAGCAAACAGAAGAAAAGTTTAACTTTTCAACAATATTATCAGTAAAAAATTCAGTAATATTTACATACAAGCATTACGGCAGCCCTGCAACTTCCCGCTGGGCTGCCGTTGTTTTATATTTCTGCACAGGAAATCAGAACAGATAGTTTACTATACCGTCGTATATTGCCTGTGCAAAAATACGCTGGCTGTATGCAAGCTTTTGTGCATCGCTTATGTTTGTGATAAAAGCAAGCTCTATAAGCATTGCAGGCATATCGGTGCTGCGCAGCACATAAAAATCGGGATTGATTTTTACACCCCTGTCACGCAGCTGCAGCTGGCGGGTAATCTGCACAAGAATCTGCTGTGCCATATACCAGGCTTGATTGCGGCTGCGATATACAAAAATTTCGCTGCCCTGAGCATTTGGATTTGTGGATGAATTGCAGTGGATGCTTAAAAACCAGTCGGCACCCCAGCGGTTTGCAAGGCCAACCCTTTCTGCAAGGCTTGAATTGTTGCTGTACCCCACCACCTGTGTTATGCAGGTGCGGCTGGTGAGCACTTCAAAGCGGTTATCCTGCCGCAGCAGCTGGGCCAGATATATGCCCACATTGTAGTTTATATCCTGCTCTTTAAGGCCGTTTGCCTCGGCACCGCTGTTAAAGCCAAAAGGGTTGTGCCCCTGGTCGATAAAAATTTTTATAGCCATATATATTCCCCTTGTTATTGTTGTTTTACATATATTTTATGGCGGTTTTTTGGCAAATGTTAATTTACTATTCTGCTGTTGTGTGGTACAATATACGGCAGAGATTAATTTTGCACAATTTATATATATTGGGGGATTATTATGGAAAAACAGATTACCAACCGCCTTGGCTTTGGCTGTATGCGTCTGCCTGTGCTGGAAAACGGCGAAATAGACATTCAGCAGGTTAAGGATATGGTTGACCTTGCCTTTGAAAACGGCGTAAACTATTTTGACACAGCCTATGGCTACCACAGCGAAAAAAGCGAAGGTGCTGTTAAAACTGCACTGGTAAACCGCTACCCAAGAGAAAGCTATTTCCTTGCAGACAAGATGCCTTTGTGGAAGGTTGAAAAAGAAGAAGACCTTGAGGTGCTTTTCAACACACAGCTTGAAAGAACAGGCGCAGGCTATTTTGACTATTATCTGCTGCACGCTGTCAGCAACGACCGTGTGGAAACTGTGCGCAAATTCAATATTGTAAACTTTCTTAAAGCAAAACAGGCCCAGGGCAAAATTGTAAAAATCGGCTTCTCTTATCACGGTGACCTTGAAGCATTAAAAGATTTTATCAACGACTACAAATGGGATTTTATCCAGCTGCAGCTTAACTATTACGATATGGAAAAAGGCGAATATAAAGCTCAGTACGAATTTGTGAGAGACCTTGGCATTCCTGTTATTGTTATGGAGCCTGTGCGCGGCGGCTTTTTGGCAAGAACAGTGCCAAATGCACAGAAGATTATCGAGGCAAACTATGGCCCTGACAAATCTGCAAGCCTTGCTTTAAGCTATATAAACAGCCTTGACGGCGTGTTTATGGTTCTCAGCGGTATGAGCAATATGGCACAGGTTAAAGACAATATCAGCACCTTTAACAGCCCAATACCAATGGACGAAAAGGCAAAGAAAACAATTGCTGATGTTATGACAGAGATAAACGCATTTAAGGTTGTTGACTGCACAAAATGCGAATACTGCATGCCTTGTCCTGTTGGCATAAACATTCCAAAGATTTTTGAAATCTACAATAAATACGAAATGTTTAAAAGCGACTGGATAATCAAAGACTACCTTAAAGAGGCTGAAGTTCAGCCAACAGAATGTATCGGCTGCGGCGTTTGTGCATCCCACTGCCCACAGGCCATTGCAATCCCACAAAAAATCGCAGAGTTCAACAGCGTTGCCGAAAAACTTAAATAATACAAAACGTCCTGCATATCAGCGGCTGATATGCAGGATTTTTTTGCAGCAGGCATAAATACGACATTTTTTACATAATAATTCTTATAAATATTGTGATTTTAAAATATATATGGTATTATTAGTTACCTTAAACCGACTTTTACAACATTTACATATACAAAGGATTTTTGATGAAAAAGAAAATTTTTGCCCTTTTGACAGCTTTGTGCTGTTTTATGCTTACCGCCTGCTCGTCGGCAGGTGCCATATCCACCTACACCATAGCCCTTGACAGTATGCCAAAAAACTTTGACCCACAGGTTGCCCAGGGTGAAAACGAGCTTATGGTGCTTACAAACATCTATGACGGTCTTTTTGAATATATCGGCGGCAAAGTGGTGCCGAATGTGTGCGAAAGCTACGAAATTTCCCCCGACAAGCTCACCTACACCTTTAAGCTGCGAAAGGACAGCAGCTTCTTTTTAAGCAAAAGCGAGCAGCTGCCTGTTACAAGTGCAGACTTTGCCTTTGCCCTTGAACGTGTGCTTAACAAATCCACACATTCCCCTTATTACAGCGATTTCAGCCATATTGCAAATATAGAAACACCTGACAGCAGCACCCTTGTTATCACCCTTGACCGTGAAGACGGCGACTTTTTATACAAGCTGTGCAGTCCTGCAGCATATCCCTGCAACAAAGAATTTTTTACAGACACAAACGGTGCCTACGGTCTGCGTGTAAACGACATTCTCTCCAATGGCCCATACACAATAAACTACCTTGCAGATGACGGCAGCTATGCCACAATTATCCGTGTGGACGGCAACGAAAAGGCAATAAGCCGTATACGCGTTTCCCTTGCAGACGATACCACTGCAGATGCAGATGAGTACAACGACGATAAGATAAGCGGTTTTTTTGCAGATACAGAAGATATTTCTGCCCTTAACGGTACAGTTTTCAGCTATGAAAACCAAAACTTCAATATGATGCTTAATCCGCAAGTCAAATCCCTTGGCAGCAAATACACCCGCGGTGCCCTTGCAAAATATGCTTTTGGAGTGAAAAACAGCGGCGTAAACCCTGGCGCTGTAAATCCAAGCCACAGTTTTTTTAACCGCTCGGTTATATTCAACAACTATCCGATAACCGACCTGCTGGGCAGCTATACTCCGTCTTATATGGAACAGGATGCAAAAAGTCTGCTGCAGCAGGGCCTTGCCGCACAGGAAATGACACAGATGGAAAACCTGACCGTGCTTATACCAAACGATGTAAGCTACAGGGTTATTGCAGAAAATATAAACCAGCTTTGGCAGAAAGAGCTTGGGCTGTTCTTCACTTTGGAATTTATCCCAAACAGCGAAATTGCCCAGCGTGTGCAAAGCGGCAATTTTGACATTGCATTTTTTAACAGCAAGCCAATGGGCAGCACCACTGTAAGCATGCTGCTGCCATACAAAGCCTGCGGCGGTGACATTGCAATGCATATCAGTATGCTTGAGCAAGGTTATCTTTCTGCCAGCGAAGCTGTAAACAGCATCAAATGCGCCCACAACGATATTATCGAAATGGCATACGTTGTGCCGATGTGCACCAACACATCAAAGTACATCCACAAAAGCTATTTTGAAGACATTGACGTAAACCCCTTTGGCAATATAGTAAACCTTAAATACGCAAC
>SVMV01000033.1 GCA_015067245.1 Oscillospiraceae bacterium
ATGAAAGAAAACGAAGACCAGCTTGACACCCTCAACGCACAGATTTGCCAGTATCTTTCCACCATCATCTCCAAACCTATGTCGGTTGAAGACTCCGAACTTATAGGCGGTTATTTCCGTATTGTAGGCAACATCGAACGCATCGGCGACCACGCAATGAACTTCTCTGGCTATGTAAAATATCTTACAAACCACGGTATGACATTCTCTGAACGTGCAATGGGCGAAATTGAAAAGATGAAAAATGTTTGCCTTGAAGCTATGAAAGCTTTTGACAGCGATATGAGAATGTTTAACATTGAAGCACTTACAGAAATTGCACAAGTTGAACAGCGTCTTGACGACCTGACAGACCAGTACAGAAAAGCACAGATTGAACGTATGAAAACAACAAGCTGTGCCCCTGAAGCAAGCGTGCTTTATTCTGAAATGCTTACAGACGTTGAACGTATTGGCGACCACATGCTCAATATTGCTGAACAGTTTGCACAGATGTATTCCAACAGATAATTCTGTCTTAAAATATATATTATATATAATTACATTAAAGCCGATTTCACAATCGGCTTTTTTTGTTAAGTTTAACATCCCCATAAAATTTATCAGCTTAAAAAAATTAACATTTTTACACAAAAAGTGTTGACAAAACAAAAAAATGGGTGTACTATAATGTCAAATTTAATACATCTCGCAAAAGCATTGATAAGAAATAGTAGATTGTATACAGATTTGCAGAGAGGCCTTGGTTGGTGTAAAAGGCCATGACGGTACAGTTGAACACATCTTTGAGCTATTTACCGAAAGGGCTTTGCCCAAGTAGACTAAATCGGTTATCCGCCCGTTACCGCGGAAAAGTATGTTGGTACTTAGTGAGGTTGTTATCGTGAGGTAACAATAAACAGAGGTGGAACCACGAAAGATATTTCGTCCTCTTGGCATCAGATGATGCTGAGAGGACTTTTTGTTTTAAGCGGTTTTAAGTAATGCAGTTTTTACGGGAAATATTAAATTGAACCTTAACAAAAAAATAAAATCAAAGAGGAGATTTAATTATGAAAAAACTTACAGCTTTATTTTTATCCGCTATTATGATGCTTAGCCTTACAGCCTGTGGCAGCAGCGAACCTGCAGCAGAAAACACACCAGAAGACAAAACAGTTGTTATCGGTGTTGATGACACTTTTGCACCAATGGGCTTCCGTGATGAAGCTGGCGAACTTGTTGGCTTTGACATTGACCTTGCAAAAGAACTTCTTGGCAGACTTGGCTACGAACCAGAATTTCAGGTTATTGACTGGTCCATGAAAGAAACAGAACTTGAAAACGGCAACATCGACCTTATCTGGAACGGCTACACAATCACAGACAGCCGCAAAGAAAAAGTTAACTTTACACAGCCTTATCTTGACAACAAACAGATTATTGTAACAATGGCTGACAGCGATATTGCCACAAAAGCTGACCTTGCAGGCAAAACAGTTGCAGTTCAGAAAGAATCCAGCGCTTACGACGCAGTTATGGCTGACACAGCAACAGCAGCAACACTTAACGGCGGCGAACCAGTTCAGTTTGATACAAACACAGACGCATTTATGGACGTTGAAGCAGGCAGAAGCGATGCTATCGTTGTTGACGAAGTTCTTGCAAGATACTATATCAAACTGCGTGGTGCAGAACAGTACAAAGTTCTCGGCGAAGATTTTGGCAGCGAAGAATACGGCATTGGCGTTAGAAAAGCTGACACAGAATTCCTTGCAGAAATCGACGGCGAACTTACAGAAATGATTAACGACGGTACATTTGCAGAAATCAAAGGCAGATGGTTCTCTGAATAATCATACTTATAATATATATTCACTCCTTAATTAACCTTACGTTACGGCAGTGCAAAGCAATTTGCACTGCTGTGGCATTAAAAAGACAAATTTATTTGTGCTTAAAATATTTCAATCCAGAGGATATTTATGAAAACTTTAGCTCTTATGCCACGATTTTTAGAAGGGTTGCAGCTCACTCTTGGTCTTTGGGCAATTACCCTTTTGCTGTCACTGCCTCTTGCTTTTCCTGTTGCTTTTATACGCAGCAGCAAAAACAAGGTAATTTCTGGCGTGACAAAGTTTTATATAGACATTATGCGCGGCACACCGCTGCTTTTGCAGATGTGTTTTATCTTCTTTGGGCTGCCTGAGGTTGGCATTGTTTTTGAACGCTTTACAACCGCTGTTCTGGCTTTTGTTATCAACTATACCGCCTACTTTGCCGAAATTTTCCGCAGCGGTTTAAAAAGCATTGATAAAGGCCAGTGGGAAGCAGGCCAGATGCTTGGCATAAGCAAGATTGTTTTGTTCTTTAAGGTTATTCTTCCGCAGACAATACGCACCGTTATCCCTGCTGTTACAAACGAAGTTACAACATTAGTAAAGGACACTTCCCTTGTTTATATTCTTGGTCTCAGCGACCTGCTGCGTCAGGGTAAAATCTATGCAAACAACCTTTCTTCCCTTGCACCGTTTGTTGTGGTAGGTGCACTTTACTTTATTGTTATAACTGTAATAAGCAAAGGCTGCGAAAAGATTGAAAAATCCTTCAACTACTTTTAAAGGAGATAAAAATGCTTAAAGTAACCAATTTGTATAAAAGCTTCGGCGAACAGACCGTGCTTAACGATATATCCTTTGAGCTGGAAAAAGGCAAAATTCTGTGTCTGCGCGGCAAAAGCGGTGCCGGCAAAACAACACTTATACGCTGTATATGCAACCTTGACAAAGCAGACAGCGGCACAATATCTATAAACGGCATTGAAAGCCTGGAAAACGGCAAGGTGAACAAAGCTTACCAGAACACTGTGGGTATGGTTAGCCAGGGGCTTGATTTGTTCCCTAACCTTACTGTTATGGACAATATTATTCTTGCGCCAGTAAGCCGCAAGCTTATGACAAAATCAGAAGCCGAAAAAGCTGCCCTTGCGTTGCTGGACTCACTTGATATCAAAGACAAGGCAAGCAGCTATCCAAAAAATCTTTCAGGCGGTGAAAGACAGCGTGTTGCTGTGGCAAGAGCCTGCATTTTAAGTCCTTCTGTGCTGTTTTTTGACGAACCTACAAGCGCTTTGGACCTTACTTCTACCAGAGAAGTAGCAAACCTTATTGAAGATATCGCAAAACGTGATATTGCCGTGGTGATAATCACCCACGACGAACCTTTCTGCAATATGCTTAACGCAAGAGAAATTCTTATCGAAAGCGGAAAGATTGCAAAACAGAGTTAATGTATAAAGCAAAAGACTTATCGTATATCAAATATGGTAAGTCTTTTTTGTTGCAGATATTTTTTATATAATGTATACTTTATTTATATATCAATACAAAGGATTTATAAAATGGTTTTACCGCAGGATTTTAAAAATAAGATGCAAAACCTTTTAAAAGATGAATTTGAAGATTTTTTAAAAGGCTATGACAAAGATAATTTTTATTCTTTGAGAATAAATACACTTAAAGCAGAAGCTAAAGATGTTTTGAAAAAAAATCTGTTTTCTTTTACACCCGTCAGCTGGTGCCCTACAGGATATTATTACAATGCAGACGAACGTCCTGGCAGACACAGCTATCATCACGCAGGCGTGTTTTATATTCAGGAAGCAAGCGCAATGAGCGTTGCCGAATGTGCAGATATACAACCTGGCGAAAAGGTGCTTGACCTTTGTGCCGCACCTGGCGGCAAAAGCACCCAGCTTGCCGCAAAGCTGCAGGGACAGGGCATTTTGGTATCCAACGAAATTGTGCCTAACCGCGCCAGAATACTGTCTCAGAATATCGAGCGCATGGGAATAAAGAATGCCGTTGTTACCAACGAAAGCCCAGAAAAGCTGGAAAAGGTATTTAAAAACTATTTTGATAAAATTATTGTTGACGCCCCCTGCTCTGGCGAAGGTATGTTCCGTAAGGAGCCTGCCGTTGTAAATGAATGGAGTCTGGCTCAGGTTGAGGTGTGTGCAAACAGACAGCGCCATATTCTTGAAAGTGCACACAAGATGCTGGCAGAGGGCGGTATTATTGTGTACTCCACCTGCACGTTTTCCCCTGAAGAAAACGAGATGACAGTGGACAGCTTTTTACAGCAGCATCCCGAATATATTCTGCTTAAGCCTGATATTCACAAATATTTCAGCCCTGGTGTACCGCAGTGGTGTGACAGCAAAAATGCAGATATAACCAAAACTATGCGTCTGTTTCCACACAAAATTAACGGAGAAGGCCACTTTGTTGCAGTACTGCAGAAAACAGTCGGCGACAGCAGCAAGATAAAAACCGCAAAAACAGCAACCGATAAAAAACTGCTGCAGCCATATTTTGATTTTGAAAAGAAATTTTTAAAGGATATCTCCTTTGGCAATTTTGCATTGTTTGGAGAAAATCTTTATTCAATGCCTGTTAACTGCCCTGATTTAAACGGTGTTAAGGTTCTAAGGTGCGGTTTGCATCTTGGTGAAATTAAAAAAGGCCGTTTTGAACCAAGCCATTCTCTTGCTATGGCTCTGAAAAAAGAAAACACAAAGCAGTGTCTCAGCTATCCTTGTGGCAGCGAAGATATGTTAAGCTACCTTAAAGGTGAAGCTTTACAGACAGAGGAAGATTTTAAAGGTTGGTGTCTTGTATGCACCGACGGATATTCTGTTGGATGGGCAAAGGTAACCGACAACACAGTAAAAAACCATTATCCAAAAGGATTAAGGATAATGATGGGATAATTAATTTTTATTATATTTACATAAACGGAGGTAATTTATTATGAGCAAAAAACTGGTGGCATATTTTTCTGCAAGTGGCATTACTGCCGAAGTTGCAAAATCAATGGCAGAAACTTTATCCTGCCCTGTTTATGAAATTGCACCTGCAGTGCCTTACACAAAAGCTGACCTTGACTGGATGGATAAATCCAGCCGCAGTTCAGTTGAAATGGCCGACAAAGCTTCCCGCCCTGAAATAGCGGACAATCCTGTTGACTTAAGTGACTGCGACACAATTTATCTTGGCTTTCCTATCTGGTGGTATGTTGCGCCTACAATTGTTAATACATTTGCTGAAAAATACGATTTCACTGGCAAAACAATTGTTCTGTTTGCAACCAGCGGCGGCAGCGACTGGGGCAAAACTGTTGAATTTTTGCAGGACAGCTGCAAAGGTGCAACAATTGTTGAAGGCAAGGTTTTAAGACCTGGTGTAAGCCGTGAAGAGTTTGACCAGTGGGTTAAAACACTTTAATTTACAGCTTAATAATCTATAAAAAGAAAAGTTGGCACTCTTTTATGGGTGTCAACTTTTTATTATTGTATTATTTATGATATTTGCTGCCGCCAAGAATTGAAAACGCACGATAGGTCTGTTCCAGAAGCATAACCCGTGCCAGCTGGTGCGGAAATGTCATTTTTGACATAGACATTTTAAAGTTGGAAAGTTGCTTTACCCTGTCGGAAAGACCGTGGCTTGAGCCGATGATAAAACATATATTGGAAAATCCCTCCACCGCCTTATCGCTGAACAGCTTTGCCAGTTCTTCGCTGGAAATCTGCTTTCCTTCAATGCACATAGATATAACATAGCTTTGTTTTGGAATGTTTTTAATAATCTCGTCAGCTTCTTTATCCAATGTTTTATGTATCATTGCATCGCTTAAATTTTTCTCCATAAGCTGAACATCATCCAGCTGGATAATTTTAAGGTTACACATTGTTTTAAGACGCTTTATATATTCGTTGCAACCGTCCAGCATAAAGCCCTTTTGCACCTTGCCCATGGCTATTATTGTAATGTTCTGCATAAAAACTCCTTTAAAACTGTGTTGGATCGGTTATTTCATGACGTCGGTTTGCCTTTATAATCTCGATATCTCTGTGTATGTCAATCCCCTTTGCCATAGATGTCAAAGCAAGCTGGGAAAGGGCTGTAGACGGTGTATTGTTGTTGTTCGACAAATGACACAGATGCAGTTTTTTAACGCCGTTTTCCAGCAATTTTGCCGCTGCATCGCTGCACTGAGCATTGCTTAAATGTCCTCGGCTGGAAGCTATTCTTGTTTTGAGATAATATGGGTAATTTTCGTTTTCTTTCAGCATTATATCATCATAATTGGACTCTATAACTGCTAAATCCGCACCCATAAACTGCTTTAGAATACCATCTGTAACACAGCCAAGGTCGGTTGCCATTGTAAGCCTTGTTCCCTGTTTTGTATGTACATTAAAGCCCATACAACCCACCGAGTCGTGCGGTGTTTCAAAGCCTGTTACAAAAAAATCGCCGATATTATGCCCTGCCATATTCATATCCTCCAAAACTATATGGCTGTGCACAAGGTCGTTGTCTGCAATATAATCCAAAGTTGCACAGTTGGAAAAAACTGGCACATTAAGTTTTTTGGTAAATACTTTTAAGCCGTTTATATGATCAGAATGTTCATGGCTTATAAGAATTCCCTGCAGATTTTTAAGCTCAAGACCAAGGTCTTTAAGGGCATTTGCAGTTATTCTTGCAGATTTGCCTATATCTATAAGTATAAATTTACCATTCTGTTCCAGCACCGAGCAGTTGCCGCTGGAGCCTGAATAAAGCGAAATATAGTTTGCCATTTTTCCTCTTTGTAAAATAAGTTTATATAAAAACAGTAGGTGCGTACTGCGTTCACCCACAGGCGTTCACAGAACGCCCCTACAAAAATTTGTCAGAGAGTGTTCTCTTTAATATGCTTTTTTAAGTTCTGTTTCTTCAGGGATAATAACCTTTTGAATGTCACCGCCAAGAGCACGGATTTTTTTAACGATATCCACATAACCACGTTCAACGTGTTTGATTTCGTAAACTTCACTCTGGCCCTCTGTACAAAGCGCCGCAACAACAAGTGCTGCACCTGCGCGAAGGTCGGTTGCTGTAACAGGGGCTGGCTGCAATGCATCAACGCCTTCAAAAACTGCCACACGGCCTTCTACCTGAATGCTTGCACCCATTTTGTTAAGTTCGTCGCAATATTTAAAACGGTTGTCCCATATACCTTCGCTTATGATGGATGTGCCTTTTGCAAAGCAAAGCAGCACGCCCATTACAGGCTGCAGGTCTGTTGGAAAACCTGGATGAGGCATTGTTTTGATATTTGTTGTATTGTATTTGCCGCTGTGGCCAATAACGCGCACACTGTCGTCAAATTCTTCAACTGTTGCACCGATAACACGCAGTTTGCTTGTGATAGGTTCCAGATGCTTTGGAATTACATTTTTAATTGTGATATCACCGCGGCTTGCCGCTGCTGCCACCATAAATGTACCTGCTTCAATCTGGTCTGGGATTATGGAATAAAGGCCGCCGTGCATTCTTTTTACACCGTGAATTTTGATAACGTCTGTGCCTGCACCGCGAACATTTGCCCCCATAATGTTAAGGAAGTTTGCAACGTCAACAATGTGTGGTTCCTTTGCAACATTTTCAAGCACTGTTGTGCCTTCTGCCATAACAGCAGCAAGCATTGCATTGATTGTTGCACCAACAGAAATTGTGTCAAAAAACACATGCGCACCCTGAAGATTATCGCTTTTCACATTTACCATTGCATAGTCGATAGAATGGTCTGCACCAAAAGCTGTAAATGCCTTGAGGTGCTGGTCTATAGGACGTGCGCCAAGGTTGCATCCGCCAGGCATTGGCACACTGCCTTTGCCAAAGCGTGAGAGCATGCTGCCAAGGAAATAATAGGATGCACGCATTTTTTTGCCAAGCTCCAGCGGAACTTCGGTTGTATTTATTGTTGATGTGTCTATTTCCAATACTGTTGGAGCAAGCCATTTTACCCTTGCGCCAAGTTCTTCCAATATTGCAATTTCTGCGCGGATATCGCTGATATCCGGCACATTTTCCAGTACGCAAACATCATTTGCAAGAACTGTGGCTGGCAAAATTGCCACTGCAGCGTTTTTAAAACCGCTGATGGTAACTTCTCCGTTAAGAGGCTTGCCGCCTGAAATAACATACTTTTCCAAATCAGTACTCCTTCAGAGTTTACTTTATATATTTTAAATATGTATCGTCTTTAATTATTCTGTTTAAATATGTGAATATTATACAAACAAATGGCCCAAAAATTGTGACCTTGAATAGTATACCACGACTTAGAAAAAATTCAATAGTTAATATGTATTTATTAAATAGAATATTGTTTCAGGCCGTGGTACAGCTGATTTTACCAGAACTTGTATGGGTCATAACGGTGGTTGCCGCTCTTGATTTCAAAGTGCAGATGGTTGCCTGTACTGTTGCCTGTAGAGCCCATTCGTGCAATAAGCTGGCCTTTCTGCACCTGTTCGCCATATCCTACAAGGAGTGATGAACAGTGACCATAAACTGTCTGGTATCCATTGCCATGGTCAATGATGAGATATACACCGTAACCGCGGTTTGTATATTTTGCTGTTGTTACAATACCAGAGTCAGAGGCATAAATAGGTGTGCCGTAAGGACCTGCAATATCAACACCGTTATGGGCAGGATACTGGCCTGCAAAACCACGGCTGATACGAACACCGCCGCCTGTTGGCCAGCCAAATGCACCTGAACCAGCATTCTGCAGAACACCAACGCTTGGCAAGTATCTGCCAACTTCTATAATTTCCTTAACAGGTTCTTTTATAACAACAGTTTCGATAACTGTTTCGCTTTGAGCAATGCCGTCAATATATGTTACATCAACAGTAACTTTATTAAGGCCTTTTTCGCCTTTCTGCACAGTTTTTGTCGTGCCAAGATTCATAGAGTTGTTTGCACGCTGTTCTGTTGTGTAAGCTGTTTCAACATCACGCACTTCCCTTACAACCTCTTTAACCTGCAGAAACGGCACAGCCTGGCTTACAAGCACCTGGTCGCCAACCCAAAGACCGCCGCCTTCAAGTTCTGGGTTAAGATTGTATAACTCTCGCAGGCGCAAACCATTTTTGCTTGCAATAAGGGACGGAGAGTCGCCCTGAACAACTGTGTACCATACCTCGCCTTCTACAAGGCCTGTGATTTTTTCGGTAAGGTCACTTTCTTTAACAATTGTATCTGTAAAGAAGATACCTTCTGTAAGAT
Organism: Oscillospiraceae bacterium; assembly: GCA_015067245.1. Lineage (GTDB taxonomy): Bacteria > Bacillota > Clostridia > Oscillospirales > Ruminococcaceae > RGIG3102. The sequence continues at coordinate 9,111 of SVMV01000033.1, forward strand.
TTACATTCTGTACAAAACCGACTGTTTTATTTTCATCGCCGTCGTCATAAGGTTCCAGCATACTGTCTATTGCATTTTGAACTGGTACAACATTTTCTACTGCACCGTAAAACTTGCCGTCAACATACAGGCCCGTTGCTGTTACGATATCTTCTTCAGAAGCCTGAAGAATAGCATCGGAAAGCTGTCTCTCGTCCACCACAGTGTTGCCCATCTTTGTTGTGATTTCTATCTGCGGTTCCATAGACCATTTTTGACTGTCATCAAGGGAAACGAGTTTGTTTTTGATAACTGTGTCGGCATTTTTAAGCACAGTGTAGTTGTCAATAACACCAATCTCCTGGCCGCCAAGAGAAACTTTTACAGCATAGCTTTGGTTGAGCCCAAAAGATATTACACCCACCATAACCACAAAGCATACAGCTGGGATAAGATAACTTACAAATACAGGAAAAAACTGTCTGTTGTTTTTAACACCCTGTGCAACATACTGACGCACTTCCTTGCCTGTTTTGCGTGAAGCATCTTTTTTGCCTATGTGTATCAGCCTTTTTATGTAGATAAGCGCACCTTTGATACGTGCAAAAGGCAGGCCCAAATCGTCAAATATACTATCAAGAAATCTGTCTGAAAATACACGGACTTCTTTTAAAACTCTTTTAAGCTTTCTGTAAAGGACATATGCGGATTTTTTAATTTTTTTCCAGGCAATTATAACTGTAAGTTCAGCCACATAGCCCAGACGGTAGAATACTGCTGTCAAAAACTTTCTTAAACCAGTTACTGTCACTTTGTTTTTATTGTATCTTTTAAAAAGTGCCTTGATTGTACCGCTGTCGGTTTTTGCCGCTTTATTCTTTTTGTTTTTTATTACCGGCATCTGAATAACCCCTTTATATTAAAGTGTGAAAAATACATACAAATCTAATTAAAATGCTTATAGCATACCTAATTAATTATACACAACAATAGGCGTTTTTTCAAGAAAAAACGCCTATTGTTTATATTTTATTTATATTTTTATCACAATATCTGCCATATCCTGTGGCAATTTGGAATTTATTACCACTTTTTTGTTATTAAATGGCGAAACAAATTCCAGCTTTCTGCAATGCAAGGCATGTCTGCTTATATACTCGGTGCTGCCGCCATACAAATCGTCCCCTGCAAGACAGTGCCCAAGATAAGAAAAATGCACCCTTATCTGATGTGTGCGGCCTGTGTGCAGCTTTATATCCAGCAGTGAAAAGTCATCGTTTTGCTTTACAACAGTGTACTGTGTTTTTGCATACTGGCCGTCTGCCCTTACACAGCGTGTAATGATGCTTTCGGCTTCTCTTGCGATAGGCAGTTCTATAACTCCCTGCTGCTGTTCTACTTTTCCCTGCACTATTGCAGTGTAGGTTTTGTCCACATTGCCCTTTAACCTTTCGGCACTGTATGCATCAAGGGCTATCAGCACAAGGCCTGATGTGTTTTTGTCCAGACGGTTTATGGCACGGAATATCTTCTGCCCGCCTTTGTTTTTCCAGTATCCCATAAAAGCATTTGCCAAAGTGTTTGTTGGATGGTTAAAAGATGGGTGCACAGGCATATAATAGGGTTTGTCCACCACCATACAGCAGTCATCCATATACACAATGTCCATAGGTATATCCTGTGGAATAACTGTGCTTTTATCCACATTTTCGGCAGTATCTGCCGTATTGATAACCACCCGCTGACCTGACTTCACCTTATAGTCGCTGTTTTGTTTAACACCATTTACCATTATGCCATTTGGCAAAAATTTTATGCGTTTTATAAGGGCAAGGCTAACGCCATTTTCACGCAGAAAAGCGGTAAGGCTTTTGCCTGTATTTTCCTGGTTTACAACAAATTCTAACTGCATTAATATGCCACGCCCTGCTGTTTCATGGCTTCGCAAACCTTTACAAAGCCTGCAATGTTTGCACCTGCCACAAGATTTTTGCCGTTGGAATATTTCTGGCTGGTTTTGTAAACTGTATCAAAAATATCTTCCATAATGTCTTTAAGACGCATATCAACTTCTTCAAAAGACCATGCAAGACGCAAAGAGTTCTGGCTCATTTCCAGACCGCTTGTTGCAACACCGCCTGCGTTGGATGCCTTGCCTGGCGCATAGAGAATATCACTGTTAAGGAACACTTCAACAGCTTCAGGTGTGCTTGGCATATTTGCTCCTTCGGCAACTGCAATACAGCCGTTTGCCACAAGAGCTTTTGCGCCGTTTTCGTCCAGCTCGTTCTGTGTTGCACAAGGCAAGGCTATATCACATGGCACATTCCAGATATCACGGCAGTTTTCACCGTATTCTGCATTTTTGTAATAATTAAGATAATCCTTTATTCTGCCGCGTTTAACTTCTTTTATCTCTTTTATAACGTCAAGGTCTATGCCGAATTTGTGATAGATATAACCGCTGGAATCGCTCATGGCAACAACCTTTGCACCAAGCTGGATTGCTTTCTGTGCAGCATATATTGCAACATTGCCACTGCCTGAGATAACCACTCTTTTATCGTCAAATGTTGTATTTTTAAGGGTTTTAAGCATCTTTTCGGTAAAATAGCAAAGGCCGTAGCCTGTTGCTTCGGTTCTGCCAAGAGAGCCGCCAAATTCCAACGGTTTGCCTGTCAGAACCCCTGTAAACTCGTTTGCAAGGCGCTTGTACTGGCCAAACATATAACCAACCTCACGTTTGCCAACACCGATATCACCTGCAGGTACATCTGTAAACTGACCGATATGGCGGTAAAGCTCTGTCATAAAGCTCTGGCAGAAACGCATAATTTCCATATCACTTTTTCCCTTTGGGTCAAAGTCGCTGCCGCCTTTGCCGCCGCCCATTGCAAGACCTGTAAGAGAGTTTTTAAATGTCTGTTCAAAACCAAGGAACTTGATAACACTTGCATTTACACTTGGATGAAAACGGATACCGCCCTTGTATGGACCGATAGCACTGTTGAACTGACAGCGATAGCCTGTATTAACCTGAACCTTGCCGTTATCATCCACCCAGGAAACACGGAAAGTTATCATCCTTTCAGGCTCTACCATTCGTTCAAGTATGCCAAGAGCTTCTATCTGCGGATCTTTCTCCACAACAGGTTCCAGAGTTTCCAGCACCTCCTGTGCTGCCTGCAAAAATTCTTTTTCGTGAGAATATTTTATGCACAGGGTATCATACACTTTTTTTACATAATTATTGTTTATCATACAGTTAAACCTCACTATTCTTTGAGATATTTTATACAACCAATAAATACAGTATATAACAAAACATCATCATAATAAAGATTTTTTTGAAATTTTGATTGAATATTTTTTTAAGCTGTGTTAAACTGTTAAATTGTAGAATGGAGTGATTTAATGAACTACTGTTCAAACTGCGGTGTCAAGCTGGACGCTGACGAAAGATTTTGCCACAACTGCGGCAGAACAATTATTCACGGCAGCACAGCACAAAACACATATAGCTCTGCAGTAAGCGGCCAGAAAAGCAAGTTTATTGCAGGCATACTGGCAATTTTGCTTGGTACACTTGGTATTCACAATTTTTATCTTGGCTACACAAAAAAAGGCGTTACACAGCTTTTGCTGTTTGTGTTCTTTTTAGGCTGGATAAGCTTTATATGGGGCATTGTGGATGGTGTGAGAATTTTTTGCGACAAAGTTGTTTGCGATGCAAAAGGTGTGCCATTGTCAGATAACATTTAGCTTTAAATATGAGTAAACCAGACGGCAGCGCGCTTTATCAGCGTGAGGAAAGTCCGGGCTTCACAGGTCAAGGGTAGCTGATAACGTCAGCCGAGGGCGACCTTAGGGAAAGTGCAACAGAAAATTACCGCCTGCCTGCAGGTAAGGATGAAAAGGTGAGGTAAGAGCTCACCAGCACACTGGAGACAGTGTGGCTGTGTAAACCCTACCCGAAGCAACACCCGACAGCAGAGCATATGTGACCTGCAGCTCTCAGGAGGTGGCTGGAGCTATAAGGCAACTTATAGTCGAGATAGATTGTCGTCTAATACAGAACCCGGCTTATGGTTTGCTCATTTTTAATAAAACAAAAAGCAGTCGATGCAAATCGGCTGCTGTTTTTTATATTTTCAGGGATATTTTCTTATATAAGACTACTTGTTTAGCTGTGGATTTATCCTTTTGGCTGTGGTATACTTATACCATTAATATAAAATGAGGTTTATTATGAACTGGGAATTTTCTTTTTTATATTTCTTACAGGATATTCACACACCGTTGCTGGACAGCATAATGCTGTTCTTTACTAAAATGGGAGATTATTGCCTGCCCTGGCTTGCAGCTGCAGTTATAATGCTGTTTTTTAAAAAGACAAGGAAATGCGGCATTGCCATTATTTTATCCTTGCTGCTTAAAGAGCTTATCGGCAATCTGCTGCTCAAAAACCTTGTGGCAAGAAACCGCCCCTGCTGGATTGATACTGCTGTTCCGCTGCTTATATCTTCTCCTTCCAGCTTTTCTTTCCCTTCAGGGCACACCTTTGACGGATTTGCTACATCGGTATCAATTCTGCTTTACCACAAAAAGCTTGGCATTGCAGCTGTAATATGGGCTGCAATAACTGCTTTCAGCCGTATGTATCTGTTTGTGCATTTTCCAACAGACGTGCTTGCTTCGGTTGTGCTTGGCAGCCTTGTTGCAGTTGCAGTACATAAAATTATCGAAAAATATGCAGGCAATAATATTTATAAAATAAACAGAACAATTTAATGAAAGCGCTACATCTATGATATGTCATTCTGGGCGAAGCTGTAAATCTCTTTGTTATATCAAACCAAGAGAGTTTTTGCAGTTAAACTTCTCAGAATGACATTTTTTGTTGCTTTAACGGCATTGTCCAGAATCAATCATTTTTATTATGCCTGACCTTCGGCAACAAGATTCTGCCATTCGGTATACAGCCTGTTCCATGTTACTCTGCCAACTATACCGTCTGCGGCAAGGTTAAATCTGCTTTGAAATGCCAGCACAGAATTCTCTGTAAGTTGGCCAAAAATACCATCGGCATTTACTGCAGGTATATCGGGATAATTATTTGACAGATCGTTAAGCCAGTTTTGTATTTTGGTTACATTTGTCCCCCTGCTGCCCACACGCAACGCAGTTCCTGGGTATGCATCATCCGCAGGCGGTGTGCCTTCGGGAACATTTACGCCTTGCTGAATGCCTTCGTAAATATCCTGCATTTTCTCCCATGTAGCCTGCCCCACCACACCGTCCTGAGCAAGATTAAAGTATTCCTGAAATTCTTTTACCGAATTTTCTGTCGCTGCGCCAAAATTACCGTCTATAGCAACAGGTTTTATGCTATTTACATACACCGCTGTCTGATTTAGATAAAACTGCACTATCTGTACGTTTATTCCACGGTCTCCCCTGCGGACAGGTACACCTGGATAGCTGCCGTCCTGAATAGCTTCGCCCTCACTGGTAAGCTGTGCCAGTTTTTTTACCGAAACGTAGATGTAACTGATTTTATACCATGTGCGTTTTCCAACAATACCGTCGGCAGTAAGGTCAAAAATGTCCTGAAAACGACGCACTGCAGCTGTTGTGGAACTGCCGAAATTGCCGTCCACATTAACCTTGCCTATAGCAGGATAATCATTTGCAATACGGTTAAGCTGTGCCTGAAGTATCCGCACACTGTTGCCTGTGCTGCCCTCTCTGAGAGGTGAACCAGGATAGGAAACAGGAACCGGTGCAATATTGCTGCTTTCAGTTATACGGATATCGTTACCGTAGTATTTGCGCAGAATGCTTATGGCGCTTAATCCCCTTTCGGCGTCGGCTTTGCTGCCCCACTGGCTCATACCTTTACAGGTTACACTGCGGCCATCGCAGTATTCGGCAAAAAACGGGTCAATTCGCCCAGGTTTAACCAGGTATTCATTAAAGATTTCCTCTACTATTGCATCGGTTGTTTCAAAAGTAGAACGGTTGTGTACATATTTCTGGTCGTAGCTTGGTGAGTTTGTGATATCAAAGTCGTATCCGCGTGAAATATACCACTCGGTAAATATTCTGTTAAGCACAAAGGATATCTGTGCGTAGATGTTTGCCCTTAATGCCTGCTGAGGCCATGTGGGATAAATTTCGCTGGCGGCAACGCTTTTTAAATATGTGCGGAAAGGCACTGTTACATTGCGTGCCGATGCATTGGGCGCCCCCAGATGCACTGTGATATTTTCTGGAATAACCACTCTTTGCAGCACGCGCTGATTGCCCTGTTTTGCGTGTGGCTGCACATCATACTGCTTGTGTGCTTCCTCCCTGTGTGAATCCAGCTCAAAATCATTGCCAAAATCAGCAGGTCTTGGCAGAAGGTCTATCCACTGCAGAGTATCTTCTCCGTCAAAAATATTAACCCCCAAAGCTTCGGCCTGAATAAAACCTGCGGCATAGATAAAAAGGTTATATGTGCGGTAAGGCAGGCTTTGGTTTTCAGGGTTCAAAGATAAACTTCTGTCCACTGTTTCAAGTTCTATATAATCTGTAAGTCCGTTGCTGTTTGTGTAAACGGTTTTCTGCTCCAAAAGCAGAGAGGTATCCGCTTCGGTTATAAGTATCTGCGCCTTATCCACAGGCAGTATAATCTGTGTGGTTATGCGCACCTGCAATCTTCCAACTGCCATTTATATCAGTCTCCTTTAAAAAAATTCAAGCATAAAGTGCTGATATAGTTTATGCGTAGCAAAATAAATGTGATAAAAAAACTCCGATATCAGCATCTTATTTTAATGCCAGTATCGGAGTATTTTATGTTATTTTTTACAGAAATCCTTAATCAGTTCTCTTGCAGAACGTGACATTTCCACGCTGAAATCGCTGTTCCATTTGCGTGCACAGAATTTGCACATCCAGTCGGCAAACTGTTCTTTATCCTCTATTCCCTGGCGCTTAGCCAGCATCTCGCCCATTTTATCCGCCTGTTCTTTATTATATGTATTTTCATAAACTATCTCGTTTATATCAAATCTTGGCGGCTTTTGACGGATAATCTGGCTTTCGGTAGGATAGCCAAAACACACCATACAGCAAGGCACAACATGGGGCGGAAGGTTGAACATCTGCTGATGAATTTCATAACGTTCGATAATATCACCGATATAACAGCTGCCAATTCCAAAGCTTTCGGCAGCAACAACTGCATTCTGGGCAGCAATAAGTGCATCCTGATTTGCAAGCAGCAGGTCACCTTCCTCAGGGTTTCTTACCTGGTCCACATAATCACAAAATACCTTGTGCCAGCGGTAATAATCGGCACAGAAAACCAGAACAAGAGGTGCTTTTGCAATAAACGGCTGATTGTCACAGCTGTAAACAAGCTTGTCTTTAACTGACCGGTCTGTAACATCAATAATTGTGTAAAGGCACATATTGCCTGCTGTAGGTGCCTGCAGCGCAGCATTTAAAATGTGCTGTTTGATATCAGAAGGGATTTCTTTTGGCAGATACTCGCGCACAGATTTGCGGCTGTTGATAGATTTTATAATTTCGTTCATAACACACCTCTTAAAGTTTTTTACAGTATACCACTATATGCATAATAAAGCTACGGTTTTATATTATTAGTTATAACTAATAATATAAAACCACCCGTTATTGCAGGTGTTTTTTTTCTTAAATTATATATTGTAAACTATCAATTAGCGCAGCAATATCAGCACCTATCTACACTTATTCTTAAAAATCAACCATATTAGTTATAACTAATATGGTTGCAAAAAGCACTGCACAGTTTTAAACCGTGCAGTGAGTGTAAAATTATTTCATTCTTTCAATAATTTCATTTGCTTTGGCGTAAACTTCATTTGCAGGTGTACCTATAAAGAAGCGGCCGTCTTCATAAAGCACTTTGCCGTTTACCATTGTAAGCTTAACATTCTGCTTGCTGCCACTGTAGACAATATTTTTAACAATATTGTTAAGTGGCTGCATATTAGGCTGGTTAAGGTCAATCATAATCAAATCGGCAAACTTGCCTTCTGCAAGAACATCTGCATCTTTAAGGCCCATTGCATAAGCACCTTCAACAGTTGCCATGCGCAGAACCTGGTCGGCACTTACTGCTGCTGCATCGTTTTCACGCACCTTTGCAAGCCCTGTAACAAGGAACATTTCTCGGAACATATCAAGGCAGTTATTGCTTGCAGGGCCGTCTGTGCCGATTGCAACATGAACACCTTTTTTGAGCATATCGCTTATTGGTGCAATACCGCTTGCAAGCTTAAGGTTGGAACCTGGATTTGTTACAGCGCAAATGCCCTTTGCTGCCATAATGTCCATATCTTCTTCTGTCATATAAACACAGTGATAACAGCTGCCGCCGTAATCAAACATACCAAGACTGTTGAAAAGCTGTGTTGGTGTCATACCATGACGTTCGATGCAGCCTGCAACCTCGCTTGCTGTTTCGCTGCTGTGTGTGTGGATTGGTGCTTTGTATTTGTGTACCAATGCTGCAAGCTTTTCAAGATTTTCCCTGCTGTTTGTATATTCTGCATGGAAACCAAGCTGGAAATTTACCAGACCTTCTGGGTCGTTATATCTTTTAAGCCATTCTTCCAGCAGATCAAAAGACTGGGAAAAGTTGTTAAGTCCACCCGCCATAGTTGTGCGGTAACCGCAGTCAACAGCCGCCTGTGCCATTGCATCTGGCATAAGATACATATCAAAGCTTGTTGTTATACCGCTTGTGAGATATTCCATAATTGCAAGCTTTGAAAGGTGATAAACATCATCAGGTGTAAGCTTTGCTTCCATTGGGAAAATCTGTTCGTTAAGCCACTCGTGCAAAGGCAAATCATCTGCAAAAGAGCGCAGATTTGTCATACCAGAGTGCGCGTGTGCATTTTTAAAGCCAGGCATAACAACATTGCCCTGTGCATCGATTTCACGTTCCCACTTGCCTTCTGGTGCATTTTCTGTACAGCCAACATAGGAAATACGGTTATCTTTTACATGGACTTCACCAAAAAAGATATCTTTTTCCTGTTCCATTGTGAGCACGCGTGCATTGTATATACGAATATTCATATCAGTACCTCGCAACAATTAACGTTTGCCTTTGTCATAAATTTCACCCAATGCTCTTGGTGCATCGTTGTGTTTGGAGAAAAATACAAGAAGAAGCATTGTGAGAACGTAAGGCAGAATCATAATAAGGTCAGAATAACTGCTTGGCAGACCTGCTGCAAGAACAAGCTGGTGGCCTGCACTGTTTGCAAAGCCAAACAACATACATGCTGCAAGTGTTGGAATAATTTTCCAGTTGCCAAATATAAGAGCAGCAATGGAAAGGTAACCATAACCAACATAGATGCTGCTGGAGTAGTTTGCGCTGATGGAATAAGCAAAACTCATACCTGCAAGACCAGACAGTGCACCCGAAACCATAACTGCGATAAAGCGGATTTTTGCAACATCTATACCAGCTGCATCAACAGCGTGCGGATTGTCACCACAGGCGCGGAGATGCAGACCAAATTTTGTGCGGTAAAGCACATACCATGCAATCAAAGCTACCACAATAATGATAATTTCAAATGGATAGATGTTTTTAAAGAAAGCGCCTACCACAGG
>SVMV01000034.1 GCA_015067245.1 Oscillospiraceae bacterium
TGAAGGCATGGGAATTACAGCCCAAAACTTTATATATGTTTCGCTATATATATCACTTATGAACTCATTGCTTGAAGAATTCTTTTTCAGGGGTTTTGGTTTTATGACCTTAAAGAAATATACATCACGCACAATTGCCTATATTTTCAGTTCAGTTCTGTTTGCTGTATACCATATAGGTATGCTTGTGGATATGTTTGATTTGTGGGTTTTACTGCTGCTGCTTGCTGGCCTTATAGCAGGCGGTTGTATCTTTAACTTTCTCAACGAAACAAATGACAGTATATATCCATCCTGGTTTACCCACATGTTTGCCAACTTTGCTATAAATACAGTTGGATTTATCCTGTTTGGGCTGCTGTAAAATAACTTTTACAGGGGTAGCAGCTTTTTATATCTTTACAAAAAAAGACACAGACTTCACTTTAAAGTGGCATCTGTGTCTATACTTTTTATACTGCAGACCGCTGTTGCAGCAGTTTTAGGCTAACTTTTGTTTTTTTACAGCTTTTTCAGCAGACTTAAGGGCTTTTTTATCTTCGGCTTTTTTATATGCACAGTATTCTGCCAGCACACATTTATCGCACATTGCCTTTCTTGCGGTGCATACTGCTCTGCCGTGTTCGACAAGACGATGACAAAAATCGTTCTGTTTTGCAGGTTCAACCACCCTTTTTAATTCCATCTCCACTTTAACAGGGTCGGTACTTTTTATAAAGCCAAGGCGGTTTGCAAGGCGTATGCAGTGGGTATCTGCCACAATGGCAGGCTTGCCGAACACGTCACCTAAAATAAGGTTGGCGCTTTTGCGGCCTACACCTGGCAGTTTAAGCAGGTTTTCCATATTGTCAGGCACAATACAGTTGTATTCATCACGCAGCATCTTCATACAAAGGTTAATGTCCCTTGCCTTGCTTTTGCCAAGACCGCAGGGCTTTACAATTTCTTCAATATCTTTGGGGTCGGCATCAGCCAAAGCGGAAATGGAGGGGAATTTTGCAAACAAAGCCGGGGTTGTGGCATTTACACGCAGGTCGGTGCACTGGGCCGAAAGCCGCACGGCAACCAGCAGCTGCCAGGCGTTTTCGCTGTCCAGAAAGCATTCAGCCAAAGGGTATTCGTTTTCCAAAGCTGCAACAATAAGGGCAGTTTCTTTTTTAGTTTTCATACCGTAACCTCCGTGTTTTAACTGATAAAAGTATACCATTGTGCAAAAATTTCCACAAGTGACACAGTCACACACAAACAGCCATAATTTTATATAAACATTGTTTTATAGTTAAAATTAATGTATACTTAATAAGATAAATATATTCTATTGCGGAGTTGATTGTTATGAGTATGCCACTTGCAGCGGCAATAAGACCAAAAGAACTTTCTGATGTATGCGGCCAGAAGCACCTTTTAGGCGAGAACAGTGTTTTTCGCCGTGCAATAGAAAAGGGTGTTGTGCACAATATGATATTTTTTGGTCCGTCAGGTGTGGGCAAAACCACCGTGGCGTCAATCATTGCGCGCAAAACAGGCAAAAAGCTGTTTAAACTCAACGGCACCCAAAGTTCCACTGCAGATATAAAGGATATCATCAATCAGGTAAACACCTTCGGCACCGAAAACGGTATTCTGCTGTATCTGGACGAAATTCAGTATCTCAATAAAAAACAGCAGCAGTCTTTGCTGGAGGTTATCGAGGACGGCAGCGTAACCCTTATCGCCTCCACCACCGAAAATCCTTATTTTGCAATCTTTAACGCAATTTTAAGCCGATGCACAGTGTTTGAGTTTAAGCCTTTGACAGCCGACGAAGTTATGGAAGGTATAGAAAATGCAATAAAACGCTACGAAACTGAAAACGGCGTGCAGATAGATATAACAGCCCAGGCAGTTAAAACCCTTGCCTATGGCTGCGGCGGAGATATGCGCAAATGCTTTAACGCAATGGAATTGCTTATTGCAGCAGCAAAGGAAGAAAACGGCAGATTGCTTATAACCGAAGATATGGCAAAACAGGTAACCCAGCGCAGTTCCAACCGTTTTGACAACGCAGGAGATGTGCATTACAATCTGCTTTCCGCTTTGCAGAAATCCATCCGTGGCTCTGACGAAAACGCCGCACTCCACTACCTTGCAAGAATACTGGAGGGCGACGGCCTTATCAGTGCTGTGCGCCGCCTGCAGGTTATCGCCTGCGAGGATATCGGTCTTGCCTATCCACAGGCCATTGCAATAGTAAAAGCCTGCTGTGACATGGCGCTGCAGACAGGTATGCCCGAGGCAAGAATACCTCTTGCCGATGCGGTTATTCTTCTTGCCACCGCACCAAAATCCAACAGCGGCGAAGCGGCAATAAACGCAGCGTTTGAAGATGTAAAAAGCGGCAACTTCGGCGATGTGCCGCCACATCTTAAAGATGCATCCACCTTTGAAAACAAACAGCTTGACCAAAGCAAAAAATATAAATACCCACACAGCTATCCAAACCACTGGATTAAACAGCAGTATCTGCCCGACAGCATAAAGGACCGCGTTTACTACAACTACGGCGAAAACAAAACCGAGCAGGCAGCAAAAGCTTACTGGGAAAAGATTAAAAAATAAACAAAAGCGACCTGTAATTTGTACAGGTCGCTTTAAATTTATACATTTACACTTTTTTCTTTTTACCCATCAGCACCACAATTATAACAGGTATAACTGCAACAAGTGCGCCAAGGAATATATTTGCGTTTGGCACAAAGCTTGTTGTGCCGTCGTTGTTTACAATCATTTCGGCATTGGCAAGAATTGTTTTGCCGATATATGGGCCAACCACACCTGGTACAAGCACCTGACTGAAAATTCTCACGCCCTGCAGTCTGCCTGCATAGCCCTCAGGGGTGAAGTCGCGTATTTTTGCGCCAAACACTGCCATACCGCTTAAATAGCCGCACATCATAAACAAACTGCCTGCAAAAACAAGGGCTGTGCTGCGGAAAAGATAAAGCAGAATATAGCCTGCCGCAAGGCTTGCAAGGGCAACAGCTGCCGAATAGCCAAAGCCTTTTTTGTCATAGGCTTTGCCCCAGAAAGCAGTAAAAATTGCTGCAAGGATAATTGCAGGTGCCATTATCAGCACATAGTTTGCCATTGCCAGACTTACTTCGTAATAGATGATAAGATAAGGCATATAAATCTGTATGGAAATGTTAAAAACAATAAAGGTTACAAGGGTTATGTAAAGCTCTTTATTGTTTTTGACGGTGGAAGGGCGAAAACCATAAACAACATTGGCAATATAGCCGTCGGCGGATTTTTCAATAGGCTGGTCTTTCACAAGAAAGATTGCCGCCACACCTATTGCCAGAACAACAGCACCTATGATGATAAAAATTGTGGTCCAGCTTTGCTGACTGTTAAGGTCAAAGGCCATAAAACCGCCAAATACAACAAGGATGGAAACCAGCGGCATCATGCTGTTGATGCCTTCGGCTGCACCACGGTTTGTATTGTCGGTGCTGTCGGTTACCCAGGCGTTAAAGGCGGCATCGTTGGCGGTGGAGCCAAAAAATGTCATAACGCAGTCAAATATAATGGTTAAGCTTACACCCAAAGCTGCAGCAGAAGTAACCATAGGGAACAGTCTGCCCAGCACATCGGTGCGTATAAGTGCAAAGCAGAATATGGAAATGCCCCATAATATATAGCCCGCGCAGATAAATATTTTTCGCTTGCCCACCTTGTCGGACAATGCGCCCATAAAGACGGTGGTAACCGTTGCGGCAATGGCAGAAGCCGAAACCATAAGAGAAATATCGGCGGCAGAAGCGGCAAACATCTTGTAGATAAATACGTTAAGATACATATTTTCCACAACCCAGGCCACCTGGCCTGTAAGGCTGCACAGCACAAGAGCCAGCCAGAATTTTGAAGAAAGCTTGGTTTTCATAATAATCTTCCTTTTTAAGATATATTTATATATACAGTATACAACAATATGTTAATTATGCAAAACAAAAAAACAGCCGCCAAAAATTTGGCGGCATAAGTTAAAAACAATATTAATTTTAGTCAATAAGTTCAAACTGGTCTTTTTCAACGCCGCAGTCAGGGCAGAGAAAATCTTCAGCAATATCTTCAAACTTTGTGCCTGCTGCAATGCCAAGGCTTGCGTCGCCTTCGTCTTCGTCATAAATCCAGCCACAAACAATACAACCGTAACGTGCCATAATAAATCTCCTTTGTAACAGAATTATATATTTGATTGTTAAGTAATTTTAGTCACAATATATGCTGCTGTCAATAGTTTATAACCAAATTTTCGCAGTATTTTCAGGTTTGTGAAATTTTTGTATAACTTTGCCAAAATTGTTTAAAATATTTTTTTATAAATCTATATGCAAAAGGTAAAATACAAATTGCAAGAGAGGGTAAATAATGATACAATTATTAAGTATTGATAAAACTTTATTTATTAAATATACCTAAGGCAAAAGGGGTGCAAACATGTTAAAACAGGCCTTTAGCAACGATATTTATATCGAAAAACAAAGCAAGGAAATCAAAGAGAGAATAAAACGTTTTGACGGCAAGCTCTATCTGGAGTTTGGCGGAAAACTGTTTGACGATTTCCACGCATCCCGCGTGCTGCCAGGTTTTAAACCTGATACAAAGATAAAGCTTTTGCAGTCTATGGCAGACCAGGCCGAAATCATCTTCTGCATCTCTGCTGACGACATAGAAAAAACAAAGGTGCGTGCAGACCTTGGCATAAGCTATGATATGGATGTGCTGCGCCTTATTGACGAATTTAAGGCAATGGGCATTGCTGTAAACAGCATTGTTATCAATAAATATAACCACCAGCCAGCAGCAGATAACTTTATGCGCAAGCTGGAAAACCTTGGCATAAAAAGCTACAAACACTATGTTATCCCAAACTATCCTGGGGATGTAAACAGCATTGTAAGTGACGAAGGCTACGGAAAAAACGAATTTGTGCAGACCACCAAACCTCTTGTTGTGGTTACAGCACCAGGCCCTGGCAGCGGCAAGCTGGCGGTGTGTCTGTCCCAGGTTTATCACGAACACAAACGCGGCGTTATGGCAGGTTATGCAAAGTTTGAGACATTCCCTATATGGAACCTGCCGCTCAAGCACCCTGTTAACCTTGCATACGAAGCTGCAACAGCAGACCTGCTGGATGTAAATATGATAGATCCGTTCCATCTGGAAGCTTACAACGAAACCACAGTAAACTATAACCGTGACGTAGAAGCATTTCCTATTGTAAAAACAATCCTTACAAAAATTACAGGGGACGAAAATTTCTACCGCAGTCCAACCGATATGGGCGTAAATATGGCAGGCTACGCCATTGTTGATGACGAAGCCGCAAGATACGCTTCCTATCAGGAAATTATTGCACGCTATTATACAGCAGCATGCGATTTTAAAATGGGCAAAATTGACCGCACAACAGTTGAAAAGCTGGAAAATATTATGCGCCAGCTGCAGCTTAATGCATCCGAAGACCGCCCATGCGTAAAACCTGCACTGGAAAAAAGCGAAACCACAGGTAAAAACAGTGTTGCCTACGAGCTTTGTGACGGCACAATAATCACAGGCAAAGCCAGCGATATTATGTCTGCAACCAGCAGCGCAACAATCAACGCAATAAAATATTTAAGCGGTATTCCAGACCACATCAAGCTTATCCCGGCCGAAGTTCTGGCACCTATGCTCAAGCTTAAACGCAACGTTCTGGGCAGCCGCACATCAGCGCTCAAACTGGACGACGTGCTTTTGGCTCTTACCGTTTCCATGTCTACCAACCCAATGGTAGAACAGGCACTCAATCAGCTGCCAAAACTGCGTGGTGCCGACCTGCACAGCAGCGTAATGCTGCGCACAGGGGATCTGTCCACCCTTAAAAAACTGGGCGTGCGTGTTACAAGCGAAGATAAATTCCCAGAAAACAGCATGTATTTTTAACTGAATATTATCGCAAAATTTCTACAGCCTTGACATCTCTCAAGGCTGTTTTTTTACATACAAATATGATAATATAAATGTGTTGAACAAAACCGAAGGTGAGGGCAGATATGAACAGATATTACAAATCACTTTTTGCACTGCTGCTTGCAGTGACAGTGGCATTTTCCTTTGTGGGCTGCACATCGGGCGGCCAGTATGAAAAAAACGATGCGCATCAGCTGCCGCAGCAGGAATACGGCGAAGAATATACTGACGAAAATGCTGACGAGTATGAAATAACATACGGCGAAAGCTACACAGCACCCGAGGCTGTTGCAGCCTATCTTTATGCATGGGAAGAGCTGCCCCCAAACTTTATCACAAAAAACAAAGCTGAAAAACTGGGCTGGCAGTCCAATAAAGGCAATCTGTGGGAAGTTGCCGAGGGTATGAGCATAGGCGGTGACAAATTCGGCAACCGTGAGGGTATTCTGCCCCAGGGCGAAAACTACCGTGAATGCGATGTAAACTACGCAGGTGGCTACCGCGAAGCTGAAAGACTGGTTTACAGTACGGACGATTTTGACATCTACTATACATCCGACCACTACGAAAGCTACGAGCAGATTTATGACGCAGAAGACGGCTATGTGTGGGATATGGATATTATTCTTGAATAGGTGGTGTTTAATATGAAACAGGTTAAAATAAATCTTGGGTGGGACAAAGCCCAGCTGCACGAAACACTGGCCAGGGCACTGGATTTTCCGTCGTGGTATGGCAAAAACCTTGATGCCCTTTATGATGTGCTTACAGATATCAGCGAAGAAACTGTAATTGCAGTTGAAGGCCAAAGCGAATACGGCAAAAAACTGCTGGCAGCCATAAAAGATGCTGCGGCGGCAAACGATAGAATAAAAATAGAAATTTTAGGAGATAATGTTATGACAATCCAGCAGGCAAAAGAAAAACTTTACGCACTGCAGGCAAAGCTTGCAGCTTACAACCACGCAACAGCAATTCTGTATTATGACGGTGCAACCACAGCGCCAAAAGGCACAGGTGCAAACCGTGCACAGACAATGGCTGTTTTAAGCGGCGAAATTTATGCCCTTTCCACAGGCAAAGATACAGTTGAACTGCTGGAGTTTATTGATGCAAACAAGGAGCAGTTCAGCGAAAAAGAAAACCGAATGGTTTTTCTTATGCTCAAAAGCATCCGTCAGATGGAAAAAATACCTGCTGACCAGTATATCGAACTGCAGAAGCTTATAAGCGAAGCCGACGATGTATGGCACACAGCAAAGGACGAAAACAATTTTGAAATGTTCCTGCCATACCTTGAAAGAATGTTTGATTTTTACAAACGCATTGCAGGCTGGTGTGCACCTGGCAAAGACCCTTATGACTACTGGCTGGGCGAATTTGAAGACGGCCTGAATAAAGAAAAATGTGACGCATTTTTTGCAACAATGCGCAGCCGCATTGTTCCGCTGCTTAAAAAAATCAGCGAAAAACCACAGCCAGACAACAGCTGCATAAAAGGTGAATTTCCACAGGAACTGCAGCATCAGTTAAGCCTTTATCTTATGGAAGTTATGGGGCTGGACAAAAACCACTGCGGTATATCCACAACAGAACACCCGTTCACAACAACTTTGGGCTCCCATGCAGATGTGCGCATAACAACAAAATACCATACAGATGACTTCTCCAACTCCCTTTACAGCGTTGTGCACGAAGGCGGCCACGCACTTTATGAAACGGGCGTAGCAGACGAATATGCCTACACAGTGCTGGACGGCGGCGTAAGTATGGGTATCCACGAAAGCCAGAGCCGTTTTTACGAAAACTACATCGGCCGCAGCAGAGAGTTTATCACATATCTTTTCCCAAAACTCAAAGAGCTGTTCCCAACACTTGAAAACTACACAGCCGAAGATGTTTACAAAGCAGTTAACCTTGCACAGCCTGGTTTAATCCGCATTGAAGCTGACGAATTAACCTACTGCCTGCATATTATGGTGCGTTATGAACTGGAAAAACGCGTTATGGCAGGCCAGCTTGCCGTTAAAGACCTTCCAGCTGAGTGGAACCGAATGTACAGGGAATACCTTGGTGTTGAAGTACCAGACGATAAACGCGGCGTTCTGCAGGACAGCCACTGGTCGGGGGGCAACATCGGTTATTTCCCATCCTATGCACTTGGTTCTGCGTACGGTGCACAGTTCCTTAAAAAGATGGAAGAAACAGTAAATGTAAAAGAATGCATTGCAAAGGGTGACCTTGCCCCAATCAATGCATGGAACAAAGAAAACATCTGGCAGCACGGCCAGCTTTATACACCAACACAGATACTGGAAAAAACAGTGGGCAGCTTTGACCCAACAGTTTTTGCGGATTATCTGGAAGCAAAATTCACAGATCTATATAACCTTTAATATATATATAATAAAGTGCCTGTCAGATACTGCCTGACAGGCACTTTTGCAATTGTGGTGATATTAAATGGACCTGCCAAGGTTATATGCATCATCAAGCTTTGGATTTCCTTTGATATCGCCTATGTCAAATACACCGCTGCAAAGCACTTTGCCTTTGTCCGTCCAGCCAAGATGTTTCATAAGTCTTTCGTACCAGAAAACAGTTTCTTCATAGCCGTTGCCTTCTGCAGCCATAAGCAGAACACATTCTTTTTTGGGATTTGCATAACCTGTGTTGCATTCGGCAACTGCAAAAAGGCGGTCAAAAGCAGTTTTAAGCTGACCGCTTATGCCCCAATAATAGAGAGGAGAAGCAAGAACAACAATATCAGCATCAGTGTAAAACGGATAAATTTTGTTCATATCGTCTTTCTGCACACACGGACTGGCTGGGTCTGTGCCGCCTTTGCAGCAACCAAGACAGCCGCCTATATTCATGCTCTGCAGGTCAAAACGTGTCACAGTATGCCCTGCTTCAGCAGCACCCTTTGCAAACTGTTCAATCAGGGCAGATGTGTTGCCGTTGTGTCTTGGACTGCCGTTTAAAACAACTATTTTTTTACTCATAATATTCAATACCTCATTTCTGTATAGTTGACAGGCTTTCAGTCTTTGCTATAATTATAGTGTAAGCATTAAATTTTACAAGTACTGATATTTTTGACAGGTACTATCTTAAAAGAAAGTATAAAGTATGATTATAAATTATATAGAAAAAGCAAATTTTGAAGATACAGGTTTCAGCTACACACTGTCCCTTATAAGCGGAAAACACAAGATGGTTATACTGTACTGTCTTATGGAGTTTGAAGTTGTGCGTTTTAACGAGCTTCGCAGATATCTTAAAAACGTTTCGGATAAAACGCTCAGTGTAAAATTAAAAGAACTGGAGGCAGACAAGCTTATAAAACGCACCGAATATCCGCAGATACCTCCAAAGGTGGAATATACCCTGACCGACAGAGGAAAATCACTTATGGAAGTTCTGGACCAGCTGTGTATATGGGGAGAGAATAACAGAATATAAATGCAAAAAAGGCTTGTCAGCAATCGCTGACAAGCCTTTGGTTTTATATAAAATATTGGTTTTGGATTTGCAGCATTTTGTCAGTTGCAGCTGCTGTTAATCTGTTACATATCCAGTATTGCCAGCAGGATAACGCCTATAAGCACCATGCCGATAACAAAATACTGTTTTTTCTGCAATTTTTCTTTAAGGAAAAGGTGAGACCACAAAACACTGAACACTGTGTAGCTGCCGATTGCAGGTGCCGCAACAATTGCATTGCCGCTAAGGGCAAATACATAGGTAAACTGGCCGATTGTTTCAAACACTGCAGCAACGCCTTTAAACTTGTCGTTTTTAAGTGTAATTTTATCTTTTTTAATACCAAGCACATAAACTGCGCTCAAAATGCCCACAACCATAAAGGTAAGTTCGTAGCTTATGTTGCACACAACCTCAACTGTTTCTTCGGTGATACCTGTATAGAAAATTTCGGGCATTGCAAAGTCGAAATACAGACCGTCAAGAAAAGTACCCATGGCATCTATGATAAGGTACAAAACAGGAAATACAATTGCCAGCACGCTTTTTTCGTACTTGCGGTCAACGGCTTCACTTCTTTCCTTGTCTGCATCAAGTTTTTCAAAAAGAGCAAGGAGGAAGATGCCAAGAGAGATAAGAATAACAGCAACCAGTGCCAGCGGAGGCATTGTCTGCTTTAAAAATACAAAGCACATAAGAGCAACCATGGCACCAGATGAGTTGCATATAGGAGAAGATATGGAAAGCTCGATATATCTAAGCCCCATATAACCGAACATCATGGAGATAATGTACATTGCGCTTACAGGCAGATAAGCAATAAAGTTAAACCACTGATAATCCACACCGCCCACTGTAATCTGCCATATTGCATGAACGCCCATTACAAAGCCCACAGCCATAAGCATTTTAAAATGGCTCAGTTTGTCACTTGGCTGTGTACCCATTTTGCTGAACAGATCGCTGCCAGACCACATCAGAATGGTGCATATAGTAAATAAAAACCACATAATAAACCTCTTTAAAAATAAAGGATACAATTTTTGAATTTATATTTTTAAATTCAGCTTTGACAGTATACTACAAAATTTATCACTTTACAATAAAAAATAATGCGGCAGGGGGAAGATAAAAAAACTTTGTCAAGAGAAAATTTTTTTACCATTTATATTTTTATTGACAATTTGACAAAACAGCGGTATAATTTCAAAATGTACAATAATGGCTAATTAGGCGCTTTTTGAGAATTTGTTAAAAACTTTTGGGCAAAATCAACAAAAATGTGCTTGAAAAATCTGTTGAATGTACGAAATTTGTTTAAAATTTTGGCAACATAAAGTTTTACGGCTTTAAAACCGCAGTAATTCTGTGCGGTTTTTTGGCCCGAATCTTGTCGAATTTCAAAAATGCAAAAGATGCTTATGGTATTTTATTGCTTTTTTGAATACGATGGACAATGCTTTTCTGCGGCAGTAATTCTGTGCCAAGGACAAGAAGATGTCATTGCCTTTATTATTATTGAAGCGCAAGGCCCCGTGCCACTTTTGTTTTGGAGTGGGTTTTGCAGACACCAAAACAAAAGAGCAAAACAATTTTAAAAAGGAGAAAACCGAAACATGCTGAAAGTAAAACCAACCATGCTTGGCACAACACAGCGTATGAACTTTGCAAAAATCGATGAAGTTCTGGAAATGCCAAACCTTATCGAAGTGCAGAAATCTTCTTACCGCTGGTTTATCGAAGAAGGTATCCGTGAAGTTTTCAGAGACACAGGCGCAATTGAAGATCACACAGGTACACTTGCTCTCGAATTTGTAGACTACCGCATTGATGAAAAAACAAAATACTCTGTTAAAGAATGTAAGGAACGTGACGTAACTTACGCTGCACCACTCAGAGTTACAATTCGTCTTCTCAACAAAGAAACAGGCGAAATCAAAGAGCAGGAAAAATTTATGGGTGATTTCCCAAAAATGACCGAAAGCGGCACATTTATCATCAATGGTGCTGAACGTGTTGTTGTTTCCCAGCTCATCCGTTCTCCTGGCGCTTATTTCAAACTTGACCATGACAAAACAGGTAAAGAACTGTACAGCGGTACAATCATACCTAACCGTGGTGCATGGCTTGAATACGAAACAGACATCAACGACATTTTCTATGTTCGTATCGATAAAAACCGCAAACTTCCTGTTACAACATTTGTAAGAGCACTTGGCGTAAGCACAGACAGCCAGATTCGCGAACTTTTTGGTGAAAACCCAATTATCGAATCCACACTGCTCAAGGATATCACATCCAATCAGGAAGAAGGCTTGCTTGAAACATACCGCAAGCTCCGTCCAGGCGATCCACCAACAGTGGAAAACTCCCAGACACATATCCACAACCTCTTCTTTGATCCAAGAAGATACGACCTTTCCCGCTTTGGCCGTTACAAGTTCAACAAAAAGCTTTCCATTGCAAACCGTCTTATCAATCAGGTTGCAGCAGAAACAATCGTAAGCCCTCTCACAGGCGAAATCCTTTGTGAAGAAGGCCAGAAAATCAGCGAAGAACTTGCTTACGTTATCGAAAACAACGGTGTTGCAGTAACACATGTTAAAGCAGGTGAAAAACTGGAGAAGGTTGTTAAAGTTATCTCCAACGGCATGGTTGACCACAAAGCAGTTCTTGGCTTTGACGCAACAGACCTTGGCCTTAACGAAAAAGTTTCCTTTGCAGTTCTTAAAGAAATCATGGACGAAGCAAACGGCGATGACCAGCTTCTCAGAGAACTTATCGAAGCAAACCGCGAAAGACTTATCCCTAAAAATATCACAATTGACGATATCTTTGCTTCCATCAGCTACCTGCTCTGCCTTGCAGACGGCGTAGGCGAATACGATGACATCGACCATCTTGGCAACCGCCGTATCCGTTCTGTTGGCGAACTGCTTCAGGCTCAGTTCCGCACAGGTATCATCCGTATGGAAAGAACAATCAAAGAAAGAATGGAACAGCAGGAAAGAGAGCTTATCACTCCTGAAAGCCTTATCAACATCAAACCTGTTGTTGCTGTTATCAAAGAATTCTTTGGTTCTTCCCAGCTCTCACAGTTCATGGACCAGACAAACCCACTTGCTGAACTGACACACAAACGCCGTCTTTCCGCTTTGGGCCCAGGCGGTCTTTCCCGTGACCGTGCAGGCTTTGAAGTTCGTGACGTTCACTATTCTCACTACGGCAGAATGTGTCCTATCGAAACACCTGAAGGTCCAAACATCGGCCTTATCTCTTACCTTGCTACATTTGCAAGAGTAAACGAATATGGCTTTATTGAAGCTCCATACCGCAGAGTTGACAAAGAAACAGGTGTTGTTACAAACGAAGTTGTTTATATGACAGCTGACGTTGAAGACAGATACATCGTTGCACAGGCAAACGAACCTCTTGACGAAGAAGGCCGTTTTGTGCGTCCTCGTGTTAACGCACGTTTCCGTGATGCAATCCTTGAAACACCAAGAGAATCTGTAGACTTTATGGACGTTTCTCCAAAAATGCTGGTTTCCGTTGCTACAAGTATGATTCCGTTCCTTGAAAACGACGACGCGAACCGTGCACTCATGGGCTCCAACATGCAGCGTCAGGCAGTTCCTCTTCTCCGTCCTCAGCAGCCAATTGTTGCTACAGGTATGGAATACAAAGCAGGTTACGACTCTGGTATCGTTGTTATCGCTAAAAACGGCGGTGTTGTAGAAAAAGTATCTGCAGACAAAATCACAATCCGCGTAGACGCAACAACAGTTGACGAATACGACATCATTAAATTTATGCGCTCCAACCAGGGCACATGTATCAACCAGAGACCAATCGTTAACGAAGGCCAGATTGTAGAAAAAGGCCAGGTTATCGCTGACGGTCCGTCCACAGACCAGGGTGAAATCTCTCTTGGTAAAAACGTTCTTGTTGGCTATATGACATGGGAAGGCTACAACTACGAAGACGCTATCCTTATCAACGAAAGAGTTGTAAGCGGCGACGTGTTCTCCTCCATCCATATCGAAGAATACGAAATCGAAGCAAGAGAAACAAAACTGGGACCAGAAGAAATCACAAGAGAAATTCCAAACGTTGGCGAGGATGCACTTAAAAACCTTGATGCAAACGGTATCATTCGTGTTGGTGCCGAAGTTTCCAGCGGCGATATCCTTGTTGGTAAAGTTACACCAAAAGGTGAAACAGAACTCTCTCCTGAAGAAAAACTTCTCCGCGCAATCTTTGGCGAAAAAGCAGGCGATGTAAGAGACACATCCCTTAAAGTTCCACATGGCGAATACGGCACAATCGTTGGCGTAAGAGAATTTACAAGCGAAAACAGCGACGAAATCAAACCTGGCGTACTCAAGGTTGTTCGTGTTTACATCGCACAGAAACGTAAGATTTCTGTAGGTGACAAAATGGCCGGCCGTCACGGTAACAAGGGTGTTGTTTCCCGCATTCTCCCACAGGAAGATATGCCATTCCTTGAAGACGGCACACCACTTGACCTTGTTCTTAACCCACTGGGTGTTCCTTCACGTATGAACATCGGTCAGGTTCTCGAAGTTCACCTTGGCTATGCAGCAAAAGCTCTTGGCTGGAAGGTTATGACACCTGTATTTGACGGTGCAAAAGAAACAGATATCTTTGAAGCACTTAAAGAAGCAGGCTTGCCAGAAACAGGTAAAGTTACACTTTACGACGGCAGAACAGGTGAAAAATTTGATAACCCTGTAACAGTTGGTTACAAGTACTTCCTTAAACTGCACCACCTGGTTGACGATAAAATCCACGCACGTTCCATCGGTCCATACTCACTTGTTACTCAGCAGCCACTTGGCGGTAAAGCTCAGTTTGGCGGCCAGAGATTTGGTGAAATGGAAGTTTGGGCACTTGAAGCTTACGGTGCTGCCTACACACTGCAGGAAATCCTTACAGTTAAATCCGACGATATGGTTGGCCGTGTAAAAACATACGAAGCTATCTTTAAAGGCAACGAAATTCCAAAACCAGGTATTCCAGAATCCTTCCGCGTTCTTATCAAAGAAATGCAGTCTCTTGGTCTTGATATCCGCGTTCTCGACAAGGACGGCGCAGAAATTGACCTTAAACAGACTTATGACGACGAAGCAGATTTTGCAAGTGAAATTGCAACAGAGTTAGTTGGACAGAATGAAGACTTTGAAAAAGGCTTCTCCGTTTCAGATGACCCTGAACTTGACGAAAGTCTTGCGCTCAGCGAAGAATTTGTGTTTGGCGCAGATGATGACGAAGACGAATTCTAACAGATAATATATTTCATTATATAAAAGGGTGCCTGCCCATACAGGCAGGCACAGAAATATATTTTGCAGGACTTTATGTTTTAAGTCTCAACCGTTTAACATTTACGAAAAGGAGTTTGCTGAAAAATTATGGCACATAACACTTTTGAATCCATAAAAATCGGTCTTGCTTCCCCAGACCAGATCAGAGCATGGTCCCGTGGTGAAGTTACAAAACCGGAAACTATAAACTACCGCACACTCAAACCAGAACGCGACGGTCTTTTTTGCGAAAGAATCTTTGGACCTACAAAAGACTGGGAATGTAACTGTGGTAAACTTAACAAAAACCGTCACAAAGGCCAGATTTGTGACAAATGTGGTGTTGAATCCACACGCAGCAAAGTAAGACGTGAAAGAATGGGTCACATTGAACTTGCAGCACCTGTTTCTCACGTTTGGTACTTTAAAGCTATCCCTTCAAGAATAGGCCTTATTCTTGATATCACACCTAAAGCTCTTGAAAAGGTTATCTACTTCTCCAGCTATATCGTAACTGACAAAGGTTTTACAAACCTTGAAGACAAACAGCTTCTCAGCGAAAACGAATACAACGAAATGGTAGAACGCTACGGCGAAGATGCTTTCAAAGCTTCTATGGGTGCTGAAGCTATCCTTGAGCTTCTTGAAAAAATTGACCTTGACAAGCTCAGCAAGGAACTTACAGAAGAACTTGAAACAGCTACAGGTCAGAAAAAGGTTAAACTTTACAAACGTCTTGAAGTTTGCGAAAGCTTCCGTCTTTCAGGCAACCGTCCTGAATGGATGATTCTTACAGTTATCCCTGTAATTCCGCCAGATATCAGACCAATGGTTCAGCTGGATGGCGGCAGATTTGCAACAAGTGACCTTAATGACCTTTACAGACGTGTTATCAACCGTAACAACCGTCTTAAAAAACTTTTGGAACTCTCTGCTCCTGACATCATCGTAAGAAACGAAAAACGTATGCTTCAGGAAGCTGTTGACGCTCTTATCGACAACGGCAGAAAAGGCCGTCCTGTAACAGGCGGCACATCCAACCGCCCTCTCAAATCCCTTTCTGACATGCTCAAGGGCAAACAGGGCCGTTTCCGCCAGAACCTTCTCGGTAAACGTGTTGACTACTCTGGCCGTTCCGTTATCGTTGTTGGTCCATCCCTCAAAATGTACCAGTGCGGTCTGCCAAAAGAAATGGCACTTGAGTTGTTCAAGCCATTTGTTATGAGAGAACTTGTTGACAAAGGACATGCAACAAACATCAAATCCGCAAAGAAAAAGGTAGAAAAAGCAGGCAGCGAAGTATGGGATGCACTTGAAAAGGTAATCAAAGGCCATCCTGTTCTTCTCAACCGTGCGCCTACACTTCACCGTCTTGGTATCCAGGCATTTGAACCTGTTCTTGTAGAAGGCCGTGCACTTAAACTTCACCCACTGGTATGTACAGCTTACAACGCTGACTTCGACGGTGACCAGATGGCTGTTCATGTACCGCTGTCCAAAGAAGCACAGGACGAAGCAAGAAACCTTATGCTTGCAAGCGGCAACCTGCTTAAACTTTCCGACGGTTCTCCTGTTGCTGTTCCTACACAGGATATGATCCTTGGTTCCTACTATCTTACAATGGTTAACGAAGGTGACAAAGGCGAAGGTATGGTCTTCCGCAACGAAGACGAAGCACTTATGGCTTATGCAAACGGTGATGTAACACTTCACGCTAAAATCAGAGTTCGCCGCAAAGGTGAATGGAACGGTGAAGAAGTTTCTGCTATCATCGAAACAACAGTTGGCCGCCTTATCTTTAACAACCCAATCCCACAGGACCTCGGCTACATCGACAGAAGCGTAAAAGAAAACGCTCTCAAACTTGAAATCGACTTCCTTGTAGGTAAAAAACAGCTTGGTCAGATTGTTAAAAAATGTATCGAAAAACACGGCACAAAAGAAACATCCGTTGTGCTTGATGCAATTAAAGACCAGGGCTTCAAATATTCCACAAAAGGTGCTATCACAGTTGCTGTTTGTGACGCTGTTATCCCACCTAAAAAGAAAGAACTTCTTGAAGATGCAGAAAAGAAAATTGCAAACATCCGCAAAAAATACGAACGCGGTCTGCTCTCCGACGAAGAAAGATACAAATACGTTATCAGCCAGTGGAACGATACTACTGACCTTGTTTCCAAAGCTCTTCAGGAAAACATGCACGCAAGAAACCCAATCTGGATGATGGCTGACTCTGGTGCCCGTGGTTCCATGAACCAGATCAAACAGCTTGCAGGTATGCGTGGTCTTATCGCTTCCACATCAGGTAAGACAATCGAAATTCCAATCAAGTCCAACTACCGTGAAGGCCTTAACATTCTGGAATACTTTATCTCTGCACGTGGTGCACGTAAAGGTCTTGCCGATACAGCTCTGCGTACAGCTGACTCTGGTTACCTTACAAGAAGACTTGTTGACGTTTCCCACGATGTTATCGTGCGTGAAGAAGACTGTGGCGCTAAACACGGTATCACAGTAAAAGAAATCTGGGACGGCAACAGCTGTATCGAACCACTCAAAGACAGACTTTTGGGCAGATACACAGTAGAAGACCTCTACAACCCAGCTACAGGCGAAATGATTGTTTCCAAAGACAAGATGATTGACGCAAAAGATGTAGAAAACATCATCAATGCACTTGGCGAAAGAGACGAAAACGGCAGCGTGAGCGCAAGAAACATCGAAATTGAAATCCGTTCCGTTCTCAACTGTAAAGCGAAAATCGGCACATGTGCAAAATGTTACGGTGCTTCCCTTGCAAACGGCAAACCTGTTCCAATGGGCGAAGTTGTTGGTACAATCGCTGCTCAGTCTATCGGTGAACCTGGTACACAGCTTACAATGCGTACTTTCCATACAGGCGGTATCGCTTCTGCAGAAGATATCACACAGGGTCTTCCACGTGTTGAAGAACTGTTTGAAGCAAG
>SVMV01000035.1 GCA_015067245.1 Oscillospiraceae bacterium
AACATCTATCACGAAGCACAGCTTGACAAGGACTACAGAGCAATGAAGTTCCTTGACTGGTTTGTTGACGAACAGATGGAAGAAGAAGACAATGCTGACAAAATGATAAGCAAGTATAAACTGTTTGGCGGTGACCCAAGAGGTCTCTACCTGCTTGACCAGGAATATGCTGCAAGAGTTTATTCAGCACCAAGTCTTGTGCTTGATTAAGCAAAAACTGATTAGTTTCCCCCATTAAAAATATCTCCCATATTAAGGGACAGGATGCTTAATCCTGTCCCTTAATTTTTAACCGCAAATTTATTCACACAATTTTCATTTTTCTATAGCAATCTCAATGCAGATATGTTATTATAAATTGTATTAAATTTATTTTAGAGAAAGGATTTTATTATGTATCAGTTTTTTGACACATTGATTAACAACATCAGCAACATTATGTACAGCTATCTGCTTATTATTATGCTGCTTGCTGTTGGTATCTACTTTACATTCCGCACAAAATTTGTTCAGCTCAAACTGCTTAAAGAATCTATCAAAGTT
Source organism: Oscillospiraceae bacterium (assembly GCA_015067245.1). GTDB lineage: Bacteria > Bacillota > Clostridia > Oscillospirales > Ruminococcaceae > RGIG3102. Next base: position 544 of record SVMV01000035.1, read on the forward strand.
GTTACAGAAAAGAAAGATGACGGTTCTGTTTCTTCCTTCCAGGCTTTGATGGTTTCCACAGCAAGCCGTGTTGGTACAGGTAACATCGTTGGTGTTGCAAATGCTATTGCAATCGGCGGTTACGGTGCTGTTTTCTGGATGTGGATTATTGCTATTGTTGGCGGTGCTTCTGCATTTATTGAAAGCACACTTGCACAGATTTACAAAAAACGCGACAACGAAGGCGGCAGCTATGGTGGTCCTTCTTACTACATCGAAGCAGCACTTAAAAGCCGTTGGCTTGGTGTTATCTTTGCAGTTGCACTTATTGCAACATACGCAGGCGGCTTTAACATGCTTGCATCCTACAACCTTGTAACTTCTCTCAGCGGCTACAGCTTCTACAGCGAAAGCGTGCCAATGATCTGCGGTGCTATCCTTGCAGTTCTTGTTGGTTTCTGTATCTTTGGCGGCGGCAAGCGCATCCTCAAAGTTACAGGTGTTATGGTTCCTGTAATGGGTGTTATTTACATCCTTATGGCTCTTCTCACAATGATTCTCAACATTGGTATGCTGCCAGCTGTTATCAAAAACATCTTTGTTGCAGCATTTGACTTTAAAGCTATCTTTGGTGGTTTCGCAGGTTCTGCTATCATGCAGGGTATCAAACGCGGTCTTTACTCCAACGAAGCTGGTGTTGGTTCTGCACCTAACGCAGCTGCAGCAGCAGACGTTAGCCACCCTGTAAAACAGGGCCTTGTACAGATGCTCAGCGTATTTATCGACACAATCCTTATCTGTACAGCTACAGCTATGATGTGTCTGTCCAGCGGTATCGTTCCATCTGCTGAACTCAGCGGTGCTCCATTTGTACAGACTGCTCTTGCAACAAAATTTGGCCCATTTGGTCCTGTATTTATCACAGTTTGTCTGTTGCTCTTTGCATTTACAACACTTATCGGTAACCTTTACTACTGCGAAGGCTGTCTCAACTACATTGCAAAACGCCCAGTAGGCAAAACAGGCATGAACATCTTCCGTGTTGCTGCTTGTCTTATCGTATTTGTTGGCGCAATGCTTGAATTTGGTTTTGTATGGAACCTTGCAGACGTGCTTATGGGTATTATGGCTATTATTAACCTGCCAGTTATCGTACTGCTTTCCAAACCTGCCCTTGCCTGTCTCAACGACTATATCAAGCAGAAAAAAGAAGGCAAAGACCCTGTTTTCAAAGCTGCTGACATCGGTATTAAAGAAGAAACAGATTTCTGGAACTAATATTCACAGATTAACAGCTATGTAAAAAAACTCGCCCTTAAATTAAGGGCGAGTTTTTGTTTGCATATAATTATTTGTTGATTTCTTTTGGGCGGTACATAACTTCGTTTATTGTATAAACTGTCATAAATGCATTCGGGTCGGTTTTTGTAACATAATTCATAAGCTTAAGATATTCGCTTTTATCAACAATAACATTTATTTCCTTGTGCATATCTTCGGTATAGGCACCATACGCATGATAAAGTGTTGCACCGCTGTGCAGCTCGTGCAAAACAAACTGCAGTATCTCGTCGTTCTTTTTTGAAAGGATGCACACGCGTTTTTTTATTGTGCTGCCAAAGAGAAAACGGTCAAGAAAAATGCCGCTTAAATATGTGCCGATAACACTTATCACAACTGTTTTAAGATCATAAACCAACGCTGATGACAACGCCACTGCCATACCTGCCATTGCAATTGCACTGCCAAGTTCTATGCGCAGATACTTGTTGAGAAGCTTGCCCACAATATCCAGACCTCCTGATGACGCGTTGCGTGTAAACAGCAGCGCCTGGCCCACGCAGATGAATATTGCATAAGCTATACAATCGATAAACTGGTCACCTGTTATAGACTGCACATTTGGCACCAGTTTTTCAAACACACCCAGCACCACTGGCAACAGCAAAGAAGTGTATACTGTTTTTGCTCCAAACTCTTTGCCGATAAATATAAAGCCTATCACAAGCAGAAACACATTCATAATCATTGTTATCTGCGAAACTGTAAGGGGCACAAGATTGCTAAGCACAATTGCAAGGCCTGTTATGCTGCCCACCGACAGATTGCTTGGCACCATAAAGAAATATACAACTGCAGCAATGAGCACTGTTGCAAATGTAATCACTACAAATTCCCATAACTTTTTTAATGATTTCATAAACTGCTCCTTTGAGTATTATTATAAATATTATATAACTATGTTTTTTACACAATCAAGTGATTATTGTGAACAAATATAAAACAGCCGAAACCATATTGATTTCGGCTGAAACTTTTATTCTAATTTTTAGGTTTTGGTTTGTACATCATTTCGTTTACAGCATAAACCGTAACAAATGCATCAGGGTCAGTTTTTGTAACAAAGTTTATAAGCTTCATATACTCGGTTTTGTCTACAATTGCATTGATTTCCATGCGCATTGTTTCGGTATATGTACCATAAGCATGATACTGTGTTGCTCCGCTGTGCAGTTCGTGCAAAATAAATGCCAGAATTTCGTCATGTTTTTTGGAAATAATACATACACGTTTTTTAAGGGTGGAACCAAAGATAAAATGGTCCAGCACTATGCCGCTGAAATATGTACCAAAAACACTTAACACAACAGTTTTTGTATCATAAACCAAAGCGGAAGACAGTGCAACCGCCATGCCCGAAAGTCCCATTGCCTTGCCCAGATCCATACGCAAAAACTTGTTCATCAGCTTTGCAATAATGTCAAGACCGCCAGATGATGCATTGCGTGTAAACAGCATTGAAAGACCTATGCTTACAACAAGGCAGTAACCGATGCCGTCGAGGGCCTGATCACCTGTAAGGGACTGGTTGTTTGGAAACACAATCTCAAAAACGCCGATAACTATTGGCAAAAGTATTGATGTGTAAACTGTTTTAATGCCAAAATCCTTACCAACAAGCAAAAAGCTGATAATAAGCAATGCAACGTTCATTATCATTGTAAGCTGTGAAATTGAAAGCGGAACAAGGTTGCTTAAGACAATAGCAAGACCTGATATACTGCCGATGGACAGATTGCTTGGCACAAGGAAGAAAAATACTGCAACACCGACAATTACTGTTGCAAATGTGATGATAAAAAATTCTTTTACTGCGTTAAATGTTTTCATATAATCCTCGCTTAAAATAGTCTGTTAATATTATAACTATTTGCGGAGATAAACTCAAGCAAAACAGCGTATGTTTTGTTATATATTTTATTAGTATACTTTTTTACAAAAACCTTTTTTAAAAAGCTGTTATCTTTGGTCAAAAATGGCATTGTTATATAAATAGTTAATATGTTATTATATTTACTGCATTATTTTGAAATATTGTAAGGAATATTTGTTATGGATAAACTAAAAAACACTCTTACTCATCCTAATCTGCATATCGGTATGCGCAATGTAAAAACTGCTCTTACCGCAACCTTGTGTGCTTTGCTGTATCTGCCTTTTGACCGCAACCCTACATTTGCTTGTATCGGTGCTGTTTTTGGAATGGGCTATGATATGGACAACAGCAAGCTTCACGGCGGCAACCGACTTTTTGGAACTGCCTTTGGTGGTTTTATTGCAATGGCTTTGTTCCGTATCTATATAATTTTTTACCCTGACGGAAGAACAACCATCTTTATGCTTTTACTGTTCTTTATAGGTGTTGTTGTGCTTATACTTGTAAGCCAGAACCTTTGGCCAGGCGCTGTGCAGCCAGGCAGTGTTGTTTTAAGTATTATTTTCTTTAATACACCTGTAGAAACCTATGTTTCATACTCTTTAAACCGTATTTTTGACACAGGTGTAGGTGTTGTTATTGCTTTGCTGGTAAACTATTTCCTGCCAAGAGAACGCCTTGTAAGATGGCTTGAAGCATGCCACCTTAGAAAAAAAGATACTGAACATCCTGATGATTAGAAATTATATACATATAAGCAAAAAACTGTCTCACAAATAAATGTGAGACAGTTTTTTATTTGGTGCAAATATTATTTTTCAATCTTTTTAAACACGATACCACATCTGTTTGGCAGGTAGCAATGGAAACCAGGTCTTGTGCCGCCGTTGTCTACTGCTGTGTAAACATAATTTTTGTCCACGCGGTCAAAACCGCCAAATCTGCCTTCGTCAGTTGTAAGAACAACCTGATAATCACCAACTTCAGGCACAGAAACCCAGTGACCGTCGTAAGAATTTGTTGGGTTAAAGTTAAATACAAATACATCCTTGCCCTTGGAATAAATCATAATTTTATCGCTGTTGTGGATGTAATGGCATTCGGCCTTTTTAATCATAAGACGTTCTTTTTTAAGGAACGCAATCATTGCCTTGTCAAATTCACGCAGATATTCGTATCTCAGGTCTGGATTTTCTGCAAGGCTCCACTGTCTGCGGCAGTAATGATAGCTCCAGCCGTTGCCTTCACGCGGGAAGTCTATCCATTCAGGGTGACCAAATTCATTGCCCATAAAGTTGAGATAGCCTTCGCCTGCAAGAGTTGATGTGATAAGTCTTATCATTTTATGCAATGCAACACCGCGGTCTACAACCATGCTGCCGCTGTCTTTTCTCATACCTGTGTACATTTCGGCATCGCAAAGGCGGAACATAATTGTTTTATCACCAACAAGTGCCTGGTCGTGGCTTTCAGCATAGCCAACAGTTTTTTCTTTTGGTCTGCGGCCTGAAAGTTCTACCCACAGTTTGTCGATATCCCAATATTCGTCCTTGCTTTCTTTTATCATTTTAATCCAAAGGTCAGGAATACCCATAGACAGACGAAAATCAAAACCGATGCCGCCATCTTCAATTTTAATACACATACCAGGCATACCTGACATATCCTCGGCAATTGTCATTGCTTTTGGATTAATCTGGTGAATAAGCTCGTTTGCAAGCTGAAGATATGTAACAGCCTCAAGGTCTGTGTTCATGGAGAAATACATATCGTAACCGCTGAACGCACTGCCAAGACCGTGGTCCAGATAAAGCATGCTTGTTACACCGTCAAAACGGAAGCCGTCAAAGTGGAATGTTTCCATCCAGAATTTAAGGTTGGAAAGCAGGAAGTGGATAACTTCGTTTTTGCCGTAGTTGAAGCATTTTGTACCCCAGGCGCTGTGGTCACCTTTGCCGCCTTCGTGGAAAAACTGATATTCTGTGCCGTCAAACTGATTAAGGCCTTCGTTTGTATTTTTAACTGCGTGGGAGTGAACAACATCCAGAAGAACTGTAATGCCCATTTTGTGTGCTGTGTTTATAAGGTCCTTTAAATCCTTTGCATCACCATAACGAGAAGAAGCTGCAAAGAAGTTGGAAACCTGATAACCAAAAGAGCCGTAATACGGATGCTCCATAATAGCCATAATCTGAATTGTGTTATAGCCAAGATCTTTTATTCGTGGCAAAACATTTTCTTTAAACTGACGGTATGTGCCAACACATCCTTCTTCCTGTGCCATACCTATGTGACATTCGTAGATATAAGGTGTTGCTGCTGGTTTAAATTTATCATCTGTCCATTCAAAGCCATCATGCATTACATCGTCAACAACTGCACACCAGGTGATTGTTTCAACATCCTGAACTACCCTTGTTGCGTATGTAGGGATACGGCGCAGTGTCTGACCATTGTGGATAACAACAGCCTGTATGCGCTGACCTTTTTTAAGAGTATCCTTGCCATCCAGCTCAACTTCCCAAACACCATTGCCAATATTTTTCATAGGGCAGCCATAAACATCCCAGTTGTTGAATTCGCCTGTAAAGAACATCTGTTCTGCCGCAGGTGCCCATTCGCGATATACCCAGCCATTATCTGTTGGGTGAATACCATAATAATTATGTCCGTTTGCAAATGAAACCAAATCGCCGTTTTCGCCAACAAGCTCTTTACGCTTTTTGTTATAGCAATCCATTCGCAAATTTATATCATTTTCAAAATTTGCCAGGAAAGGGTCAATCTTTAAAATTTTATAGCTCATAATTGATTTCTCCTTTTAAATTCATTTTGCAGCACACTTTCTGCTGTAAAAAATTATATCACGATTGTCATACTTTATCAATAAGTGCGGTGCGACAAAAAACAGCATAATTTGTATATTTTAGGGCAATAAATCTCATTAAAACAAGGTTTATTTTGCTATTTAGACAATTTTTTATTTTTAGTAAAATAAACCTTGATTTTATCTGTATTGGGGGGTATACTTTATAAGCTAAAGATTTTATAAAGGAGACTAAAATGAGCAGTATTTTATTGAACGTGTCTATAGCACTGCTGGCTGGCTTGCTTATGACAAGAGCATTTTCAAAGCTTAAACTGCCTGACGTAACAGCCTATCTTGTTGCAGGTGTAATTATTGGACCTTATGTACTGGGTGCCCTTGGCATTCCTGGTCTTGGTTTCAACAGTATGCATGAGGTTGAAGCACTTGGCCTTATTGCTGATGTTGCCCTTGGCTTTATAGCATTTTCCATTGGTAACGAATTCAGAATCGAAGATTTGAAAAAAATAGGCAAACAGGCATTTACCATTGGTATCTGCGAAGCTTTGTGCGCATCAGTCTGTGTAAATATTGTACTTATCGGTCTCCATTTTATAATGCCTGACAAACTTAGTTTTCCGCAGGCAATAGTGCTTGGTGCCATTGCAACAGCAACTGCACCTGCTGCAACTTTGATGGTTGTAAGACAATATAAGGCAAAAGGTCCTTTGGTTGACCTGCTTTTGCCTATCGTTGCACTTGACGACGCTATGTGCCTTATTGTTTTTGCTGTTCTGTTTGGTATTGCAAAAACACTTATCAGCGGCACTGTTGACTTTATCTCTATCATTGTTAACCCTATTGTTGAAATTGTGCTTTCCCTTATACTTGGCGCAATCATGGGATGGATTCTCACACAGATAGAAAAACTGTTTCATTCCAACACAAACCGTCTTAATATGACAATTGCTTTTGTGTTCCTTACAGTTTCTATTTCCATGGTTAAATTCAATATCGGCCCTGTACATGTTGGCTTTTCTTCCCTGCTTGTTTGCATGATGCTGGGTACAGTATTCTGCAACACCTGTTCATTGTCTGAAGACCTTATGGCTGCAGCAGATAAATGGACTTCCCCACTTTTTGCATTGTTCTTTGTAATAAGCGGCGCAGAACTGGAACTTGACGTATTTGGTGACCTTGCAATTGTATTTATCGGTATTGTTTACATTGTTGTGCGTTGTATCGGTAAATACCTTGGTGCATATTTAAGCGCAAAAGCAACAAAATGTTCCCCTAACATTCAGAAATATCTTGGTATCACACTGTTCCCGCAGGCAGGCGTTGCCCTTGGTATGTGTGCAACAGCTTCCACCTTGGGTCAGCAGGGCGACCTTATCCGCAACATTATTCTGTTTGCAGTACTTGTGTACGAAATTGTTGGCCCGCTTATGACAAGAGAAGCTTTGACAGCAGCTGGCGATATCAAACCAAAATCTGCAGATGTTATCAACCGCCGAGCAAACAAACTTGCAGCAGTTGGTGCAGCAGAAGAAGCAGCAGAAGCTGCAGCTCTTGCTAAAGAAGAAATTGCTGAACAGGAAAAAGACTGGGCAGAAATACAGGCAAGAAAAGACAAATAATATTAAAATATATAGATTAATACATAAACCGCAGCAAAACAATTGCTGCGGTTTTGCTTTGGTGCCAACAAAAAACAAACAGGTGTCTCAGTGTGTTTTGCACAAGACAACTGTTTGCTTTTATAGAGCTTTTATAAGGATGAGTAATATTACACCAATTGATAGCTGTGGTTACAGACATATTTAAGCAACGCTTGCTTTTCTTTCTGTTCTGTGTACAACAGCCATGGATGCGCGCATACTTTTCTGTTTGCGGATTGCTTTGGCATTTTGTTTTCTGAGGATATTTTCAACTTTAAAAAAACAGGAAGTAAGATAAGCACAGCCTGCTGCAGCTGCCAGAGCGATAACAGTCTGAACAGAGATACCATTCATTGCAAAAAGACATATTAATGTGATAAAAGCTGTTACAACTGTCAATGTGCTTGCCAATAAAATTTTGTTCTGTCTTTTCATACTGTTCACCTCTCTAACAACTGTAAGTTGTTTTCTTGATTTTATATTATCACAACTATCAGTTGTTGTCAATAACTTTTAACAACTTTTTGTTAAATTTTACTACTTTTAGTTGTTTACAAATGCAACTTTATGTTGTATAATGATTATAAAATTACAACTATAGGTGGTGGATGTATGTTTGGTCAGCAGATTAAAAGTTTGCGCAAAGAGAATAAAATGAGTCAGGCAGAGCTTGCAAAACAGCTTAAGGTTACACAGCAGGCTATCGGCAAGTGGGAAACAGGTAAAAGCACACCTGACACTGATACATTAAAACGCCTTGCAGAAATCTTTAAAACAAGCGTTGACTTTTTGCTGGGCGTGGAAAGCGCCCCTGCTATCTCCAACAGTTTTCCTTTTGAGGTAGAATACGAAGACGAGGGATATGGCATTCCTGTTATAGGCACTGTGCGTGCAGGTTACAACGCTTTGGCTTACAATGATGATTACGGCTATGAATATGCAAATGTGCGCAACCCTGAAGATTATTTTTATCTTATAGTAAAAGGCGACAGCATGGAGCCTCGCATCAAGGACGGCGACCTTGCACTTGTGCACAAGCAGCCTACACTTAACGACGGTGATTTGGGCGTTATTGTTTACGGCGACAATGAAGGTACGCTGAAAAAATTCAGCCGCCGTGGCAACACAATTATCCTTTCCCCTTTCAATCCTGACTACGAACCTAAAATTATCAGCGGCGAAGATTTGAACAACGTTTACATTGCAGGCAAGGTTGTTGAGACCAAAACCAAATGGTAACAAACAGTTTAAAGCATATAAAAAGTGGAGTATCGGCACTGATACTCCACTTTATTTTTGTATTTTAAATTAAGGTTCAACCACCCATTCAAGCTGTTCTGCCGGCACAACGATATAATCGTCCTCTCCTTCACCTGTACGCATAATTACATAGCGTATACCTGCCTGAATTATTGTGCGGGCACACAATGGGCAGGGCTTTGCCCTATGGATTGAGTTATCACTTGGATTTACGCCCACAAGGTATAAATCGGCACCAATTGTCTGGCTGCGTGAACAGTTGAGCAGTGCATTTGCTTCGGCATGTATTGCACGGCACATTGCATAGCCATCTCCCTGATGCAGGTTGCGCTCTATGCGTGGGCATTTGCCGATATCACAGCAGTTGTCCATCCCTCTTGGTGCACCGTTGTATCCTGTTGAAATAACCACATCATCTTTGACAATAACTGCACCGTACTTGCGTTTAAGGCAGGTGCTGCGATAGGCAAACACCTCGGCACAGTTAAGGTATGTGTTTATTTTGGATATTCTCTCTCCATCCTTTGGTCTTAACATAGATATAACCTTTCTGATTATTACAAACTATTTATTACCTGCTATTTTACCATAAAATTCTGCCATAAGGGCAACTACTGCCGAAATAGCAGCACTTATTACAAAATAAAATCTTGGTACACCTGTAAAATCAAGCCCCAAAAGTACAATTGGGCCGCCGCCATTGATTGCAAACATAAAGGATATAACCATAATTATGATTGCCACCAGATTTAAAACCTTTAACAATATTCTTCTTGCCATAATGTAAGCTCCTTTGATACAACTTGTTATATCTTGTATTGTATCACAAAAGAGCTGCCATTAAAAGCTGTTACAGCATAATTTCACAGGAAATTGCGTTTTCCATTAAAAAACCTTTGGGTGTAAGTGAAACTGTATTATTTTCAAAGGTTATATACCCTTGATTTTTCAGTATTTCAAGCTTTTTAAACTGCAGCGGCGAAAGTTCTTTGCCCCATTTTTCTTTTAGCTCCACAAGGTTTAAACCGTTTTTAAGGCGAAGTGAAAGCATAATATATTCATCAGCATCAACTTCACCGTCTGCAATTGTCTGTGGATCTGTAATAAAACTATGCAAATCTCTTGGATAATAAAAACGCTTGCCGTTTAAACAGCTGTGGGCTGATGGACCTATACCGATGTAATTTTCCAGATTCCAGTAGATATTGTTGTGCTGTGACTGATAACCGTCCATTGCAAAATTTGAAATCTCATACTGTTTATAGCCCAGACTTTCAATTTTTTTGCATGCATAGAGATAAAAATCACTCATCTGGTCATCATCCGGAATATTGGCTGGGGTATTTACCGCAAAAGGTGTTCCCTGTTCTATTTTTAGCATATATGAAGAAACGTGGGTTGCCCCTAATTTGTGCAGAAGTTCAACTGTATCGTCCAGTTCTTTATAGGTGTAGTTTGGCAAACCAAGCATTACATCACCGCTGATATTTTTAAAGCCTGCCTTTTTGGCATTTTCAAAAGCTTCGGCAACCTTTTGGCTGGAGTGTATCCTGCCCAATGTTTCAAGGCTTTTTTTGTTTGCAGTCTGTACACCAAAAGAAATTCGGTTTACACCCATCTGCCTGTAGCTTATAAGCTTTTGCATAGTGACGGTTTCGGGATTTGCTTCAAGAGTTATTTCTGCCCCTGGCAGCACATCTGCTTCACACAGTATTCTGCCAACCTGCTGGGGCGAAAGCAGACTTGGTGTTCCGCCGCCAAAATAAACTGTTTTATACTGTATATCACCGTATTTTTTTATCTCACGGATAACTGCATCAACATATTCTTCACTTACAGTATTGCTGCCGCCTATTGAGTAAAAATCGCAGTAGTTGCATTTTTTTACACAGTAAGGAATGTGTATATATAAACCTGATGTCATTTTATTCTCCAGTAAATATTTATATATAAATAATATTCCATATAAATAAAAAGAGCAAGAAAATCTTGCTCTTTTCCAATTATTTATAATTTAATTAACCTTTACAGTTTCCCATAGCTTGTTCATATAGCTTAGCATCTGGCTGTCCAGTGTTCTGTAGGCATACTGGTTATATTCTGCCGCAAAATCCTCGTATTCAGGATAAAGCACTTCCACAACGTCTTCACCCATATCCTCAATATATGTTTCGCTTTCGTATACCAGTTTGTTTGGAGATGCATAATAGGTATATTCTGCGTTTGCAACCGCAGGTTCCTCGCTGAGCATATAGTTGATAAATATTTCAGCAAGTTCCTTGTTCTGTGCGCAGGATGGAATACACATTGCATCGATAAACATATTTGTATGTTCAGGATAATAGAACTGCAAGTCCACATCGTCGGCCTGGTCTTCCATCATTGTAAAATAGTCGCCTGCATAATATGCACCGATTGATGCTTCGCCCGACTGCATAATATTGAAGATTTCGTCCATTACATAACTGTAAACCAATGGACGCTGGGCAATCATCTCTTCGTGAGCTTTGTCCCAAAGTGCTGTGTCAGTTGTGTTTACATCTATACCCAGCTTGTACATCGCTGTACCGAATGCATCGCGCGAGTTGTTGAACTGAACAATCTTGTTGGCGTATTTGCTGTTCCAAAGCAGGTCCCAACCACCTATGTCTGCCCTGTCAACCACATTTGCATCATAGATAACACCAACAACGCCGTATGTGTAAGGCACTGTATACTGATTTTCAGGGTCATAGTAAAGGCCTTTGAACTGATGATCAATATTCTGATAGTTTGGAATATTTTCAAAATCCAGTGGGAGCAGCATGCCTTCGTTTTTCATGCGTGCAATCATATAGTCGGACGGAATAATAACGTCATAGCTTACCGCACCGCTGGAAATTTTGTTGTACATATCTTCATTGGAAGCAAATGTGTCGTAGTTTACGGTGATTTTTTCGCCGTAGATTTCTTCGTACCATTTTTCAAATTCTTTTATGGTATCAAAACTGCCTTCGCTGCCGTCGGAGATATATTCACCCCAGTTGTAAACGTTAAGTTCGTTTGCTGCAGAAGAACCGCCAAAGGCACCAACACAAAGCACAACAACAATAGCTGCTGCAACAGCAAGTGCTGCATTGCGTTTTGCAGGGTTGTATTCGCCGTCAGGTTTTTCGCCCTTCTGTACCTTTCTTGCTTCTTTAAGCTTCTGGCTGTCTTCGTTGTCAACAATATTGTTGATAAGCAGCAGTGAAAGGGTTACAAAGAAGATGATTGTTGCCAATGCGTACATTTTTGGCGTAACGGTTTTCTTGGTCATACCATAAATGCGGATTGGCAAGGTCTGGAATCCGTTGCCGCTTGTAAAGTAACTGATAACAAAGTCGTCCAGAGACATTGTAAACGCCATAATTGCGCCTGTGATAATACCAGGCAGAATTTCTGGCAGTTCAACCTTAAAGAATGCACGCAGCGGCGGACAGCCAAGATCCATTGCTGCTTCTGCCAGCGACTTGTCCATCTGCTGCAGCTTTGGCAGTACCTGCAGTATTACATACGGCAGACAGAAAGTTACATGGGCGATGAGCATTGTTAAAAAGTTAAGGCTTGTGGAAGCACCAAACAGTCTGCCAACAAACACAAACATAAGCATCAGAGAGATACCTGTGATGATATCAGGGTTTGTCATTGGAATGTTTGTAACGGTGTCGATTGTTGTGCGGTACCAGCGGCTGCGAAGCTTGTTGATGCCAACAGATGCCATTGTGCCAAGCACAACAGAGATTGCTGTTGCAGAAAACGCCAGCACAAGAGAGTTTTTAAGTGCTTCCAGTGTGTTTGCATCGTTGAACAGCTCTTTGTACCATTTAAGGGAGAAGCCTGTGAAAACAGAAAGGCTTTTGCCCTCATTAAAAGAAAAGATAAGCAGAATGATTATCGGTGCAAACAGAAAAGCAAATATAATTGCTGTATAGACTTTAGATGCTGATTTTTTCATTTCTATTTACCTCCGTATACTCTTTTTGAGGTAAAGTAGTTTGCAATACCCATACATACCAGCAGAATTATCATAAGAATAAAGGCAATTGCTGCTGCGAAGTGCAGATTGTTTGCCACATACTGACCTTCGATTGCGTCACCGATAAGGAAGAATTTACCATTACCGAGTTTCTGCGAAATATAGAAGGTGCTGATTGATGGGATAAGCACCATTGTAATACCGCTCATAACACCAGGCAGGCTGAGCGGAAAGATAACACGGCGCAGTGTTGCAAGACTGTTGCAGCCAAGGTCATGGGCTGCTTCGATAAGACGGATATCCATCTTTGCCATAATGGAGTATATAGGCAGAACCATATAAGGAAAATAGTCATAAACCATACCGATGATAACTGCACCTTCTGTACCGATAATATGCACAGGGTCTATACCGAAAAAGCCAAGAACGCTGTTAAAGATACCTGTGTCCTGCAATATTGTCATCCATGCATAAGTACGGATAAGGAAGTTCATCCACATAGGAATCATAATGAGCGTCATCATCATTCTCTGTGTTTTTTCTTCTGCTCTTGCCATAATATATGCAAGCGGATATCCCATAAGCAGACAAACCACAGTTGAGATAATGGCAAGCTTGAGAGAGCGCATAAAAATCATAATGTATGTGCGCACTTCGGTAACTGTACCGTCATCTGCAGTTATCTGACTTGTGGCTGTAAAAAATCTGGTGATGTTTTCCAGCGTAAAGTTAAAATTGTTGTCTGTAAATGCATAATATGCAATAAACAGCAGCGGCACAATGATGAATATTGCAGCCCACACCGAATATGGGCCCAGCAGCATTCTTGTTGTGCGGCCAGAATTGTTCAGTTTTTTCATTCTTCTTCGTTACCTCCCACAGAGAGCTGTTCCAGTTCGTCAGAGAAAGAAGAATAGTCGCCAAACATACCGGAATATTTGGATTTTTTCATAACGTGGATTGCATCAGGCTCAAGGAAGATGCCGATGTGTTCGTTTACATCAACAAAATCGGTTGTCTGTATCATCCATTTAAAGCCTTTTACGTCAACGATAATCTCGTAGTGAACACCCATGAATGTAACAGATGTTACAACCCCTTCCAGCATACCTTTTTCTACAGGTACAATATCAACATCTTCCGGGCGGATAACAATGTCAACAGGTTCTTTTGGTGCAAAACCTTTGTCAAGGCAAGGGAAACACTGGCCTGAAAATCTTGCTTCGCCGTCACGCACCATAATACCATCAATAATATTGCTTTCACCGATAAAATCGGCAACAAATGCGTTTTCCGGTTCGTTGTAAATATCAACAGGTGTGCCTATCTGCTGGATTTTGCCCTCTGCCATAACAACAATAGTGTCGGACATACTGAGAGCTTCTTCCTGGTCGTGTGTAACAAATACAAAGGTGATACCTGTGGATTTTTGGATATTTTTAAGTTCCTGCTGCATATCTTTGCGCAGCTTAAGGTCAAGGGCGCTTAAAGGTTCGTCCAGCAGAAGAACTTTTGGATGGTTAACAAGTGCTCTTGCAATTGCAACACGCTGCTGCTGACCGCCTGAAAGGCTTGTTACGTTACGTCTTTCAAAACCAGAAAGCATAACAAGCTTAAGCATTTCTTTAACTTTTTTATCTATCTCATCTTTAGGCACCTTTTTTTCGCGCAGAGGAAATGCCACGTTTTCGTAAACGTTGAGATGTGGAAACAGCGCATATTTCTGAAATACCGTGTTTACATTGCGTTTGTGAGGTGGAAGGTCGGTAATGTCCTCGCCCATAAAAACAACTTCGCCTTCGTCAGGCTGTACAAAACCGCTGATAATACGCAGCAAAGTTGTTTTACCGCAGCCTGATGGACCAAGCAGGGTAAGGAACTCGTTGTCGTAAATATCAAGGCTTATATTGTTAAGCACGGTTTCGCCGTCAAAAGCCTTTGTAATATTTTTAAGCTCGATGATTTTTTTCATATTATATTCCCCTCTTAACAGCCACAAGCTTTACTATCGGCAACAAAAAAGTGGTATACCTTAAGGGTACACCACTTGTAAATACAGTATGCGAATATGCTTTAATGTATAAAGACACATTACATCTCAATGGGTTCAGAGTCTATATAGCAAAGATTACTTTTACTACTCTTATTGACCATTTCACAAGTTATAGTGCCACCCTTGGCACCTGGTTTATAGTCACCAACTTATAAAACTTTAGCTTTTAACTCAATCAATAAGGCAACAGAAGTTGCCAACTGCCTTTACGCAGTTTGCGGCATTCGACCCGGCTGTCCGTATGGCCTTGGCTGATAAATCAGCGGTCGGTATCTTGCTTTGGAAAAATCTTTCCAATTGAGACAATTAATTTTAACATTTATATATATAATATGTCAATAAATTATTAAAAAAATGTAAAAATTTGCATTATTTCTTTATACAAAAACAGCAGGGACAACTTTTTGTTTTCCCTGCTGTAAAATATTTTACGCTTCGCCAATCCAAAGTGGCAGGTCCTGAATGTAATAAAGGTTATCTTTATTAAAATCTGTACCTTCTTTAAGTACTGTTGCATAACCCACTATATCACAGCCAATCTGTTCCAGCAATGTTTCCATTGCTTTGAATGTGCCGCCTGTGGAAACAACGTCATCAAGAATAAGCACCTTTTTACCTTTGATTTTTGCAACGTCAACTCCGTCCACAACCATAATCTGTGATGCTGCTGTTGTGATGGATTTAACTTCGGTAATAAGCGGATCTACCATATATGCTTTTGCACCCTTGCGGAAAACAACAAACTCTTTTTCACCAAGATATGTACAAAGGCTTTGTGCAAGCGGTAATGTTTTGGCTTCAGGACAAACTATATAGTCAAAGTCCACATCTTTAATTTTATCCCCCAGCACCTTTGCACAATAGTTTGTAAGGTTTGTGTTGCCCAGCAAAACAAAACCCGCAATGTGCAAAGTTGGTGTAACAGGTGTTATTGGCAGCCTTTCCACCCTGCCAGCAAGGTCAATATCATAATATTTCTGGCCTGTATATTTAATTTCCATAGTTTATGCTCCTTTGAAAATATATTTTATTCTGCACAATCAGTATAGCACAAACTGCATAAAATTGTCCATTGTCAATGAAAAGTCTTTAATTATCTGCTTTTGTGTTGTATAATAATAAATACGCTATTCAATATTTGTGTTTTTGTATTTTTGTCTCACAAATCTAATACAATGCGATACAATAAGATATTGTAAAAAAAACTGGTTTAAACTATAATATAGCGTGGATGTTAATTAAATATCAATATAAACAAAGGAGAATAATTATGGTATATTCACATGAAGTAGAAAGAATGTGCAAAGTATCAAAAGGCTGCGACCACGGTCCTGCTCCTATTCCACAGGAAGGCGCATGGACAAAGGTTTATGAAATTAAAGATGTAAGTGGTTTGTCTCACGGTATCGGCTGGTGTGCTCCACAGCAGGGTACATGCAAACTTACTTTGAATGTTAAAGAAGGCATTATCCAGGAAGCTCTTGTAGAAACAATCGGCTGCTCTGGTATGACACACTCCGCTGCTATGGCTGGCGAAATCCTCCCTGGTAAAACATTGCTTGAAGCACTTAACACAGACCTTGTTTGTGACGCTATCAACGTTGCTATGAGAGAAATCTTTAAACAGCTTGTATACGGCAGAACACAGACAGCTTTCTCTGAAGACGGTCTGCCTGTAGGTGCAGGTCTTGAAGACCTTGGCAAAGGCCTCAGAAGCCAGACAGCAACAATCTACTCTTCCAAACCAAAGGGTGTAAGATATCTTGAAATGGTTGAAGGCTACATTATGTCCGTTGCTCTTGACGAAAACGACGAAGCTATCGGCTACAAATTTGTTCGTCTTGGCAAAATGATGGAAGATATCCGTCACGGTGTTGACCCTCAGACAGCTCTTGACAAAAACACAGGTACTTACGGCAGATATGACGAAGCTGCCAAGTACATTGACCCACGTGAAGAATAAGGAGGAACAAGACAATGGCAAAATTTGAAGGTTACGAAAGAAGAATAGCCAAAATCGAGGCCTCTATGGCAGAAAACGGCATTGAAAGCCTTGATGCAGCTAAAGAA
>SVMV01000036.1 GCA_015067245.1 Oscillospiraceae bacterium
TGATAGCTGCTGTGCTGCCGATACCGTCTGCCTGGTATTCGAAGTAGATTGGAAGGTTTGCAAGGTGTGTTTTGAATCTCCAGTCAGAAGAACCGTCCATACCTGCGGAAGAGAATGCTGCAAAGCCAAGTTCTTCGCTGCGAGCTGTGATGTCTTCAGCAACTTCTTTAAGTTTTGCAAAGCTGTTGATTTCTTCTGCTGTGTAGCCAGCTGTTTCGAGAAGAGCTTTGTTAGCGATGATACCGTAGCTTTCTACAACGTATGCAATACCTGCAACTGCGTCGCCGTTTTTAAGAGCGAAACCGTCGCTTGTAAGCTGACCATAGATTTCGCTGCCGCTGAGGTCGTAGCAGTAGTCTGTCCAGTTAGCAAGACCTACAGGACCGTTAACCTGGAAGAGTGTTGGAGCTTCGTCTTTGCCCATTTCTGCCATAAGTGTTGTTTCGTATTCGCCGCTTGCTGCTGTAACAACTGTTACAGGAACACCTGTTTCTTCTGTGTATGCTGCAGCAAGAGCCTGCCAAGCATCATTCTGTTCTGGTTTGAAGTTGAGGTAGTAAACAGAACCTGTTTCGCCTTCAGCTTCGCCTGCTGGTTCGCTGGAGCCGCAAGCAACCAAAGAAAGAGCCATTGCGCCAGCAAGAAGCATAGCCAATAATTTTTTCATAATATATCCTCCTGTGTTTTTGTGTGGGACACAATCCCTTTTATTTTGCTGGAAACGTTTCCAGTTTTATTACATAAATAGTTTATTACTTTTTGCTGAATTTTTCAAGAAAAATTTATCATAAACCACAAAAATGGTGGAGTTGCTTAAACTGAATTTGGTTTTTTGTGCAAAATGGCGATTAAATATTACAAATCGGTATCAAAAAGTCCATATTTGAAATCTTTTTTAAAAATTATCACAGCTGTTCGGTTGCAAAACAGGCGATATTTAGGTATGATATAAACTGTAATAATGTGTGACGGAGGACTGTCCTTTGCAGAATAAATTTGACAACAACAATTTTGAAATTGATACAGAGCAGGCAAAAAAATATGCTTTCCGTGTCAGACTGCGAGAGGTTTTTACCGACGGACTGTTTACGTTGGTAAAGTGGAACTTTCTGTTTGTAATCTGCAGTCTGCCCATAGTTACCATTGCACCCGCCGTTGCGGCACTGTTCAACTGCACAAACCTGCAGGTTACAGACGACCGCCCACAGTTCAGTGCATCAAAATGGTTTTTTGCTTCCTTTAAAGCGGCCTGCAGAAAAATGTTTGTGCCAGGGATATTTTTTACCCTTGCAAACATTGTGCTGGTATTCGGCTTTGCTTTTTATCTTAAATTGGCAGGGACCAGTGCAGTGTACATACCATTGGCATCCTTTTCACTGCTTGCGCTTGTAATTATCTGGGCTGTGGCAATACACGCATTTCCAATGATTTTCAGAGAAACAGATTTTGATGCTGGAATCGTTTCCACAAATGACAAGAATCTGACCGAAATTGCCAAGGAAGCTGCGGCACTGGCACTTACAAAAACAAAGGCAACTGCCATTGTGCTTATACTGGGCTTTGCTGTTGTTACCGCACAGTTTTTGTTTTTCCCTGCCAGCACACCTGTTGTGCTGACACTGGGGTTTGCGCTTCCTGCCCAGGCAGCAGCACTGGCACATACCGAGCCCGAAATTATAGATATGTAAAATGCTACACCTAAGCAACTTGCTTTTTAAGGCGGTATAAATATGAAGATAAAAAATTTGATTTACAAATTAAGACATTTTATTGCAATAGCCATTATAATTGCAGCAAGCCTTTTCTGCTTTGCATGGATAAATGAAAACACGGTGGAAGAAGCCCGAGATATGTGGCACCGTGAAATCTACAATGATGCATATTCCCAGATAACCCAGCCCATTGTGGACGGACAGGGTGTGTATCAGTACTTTGACCTGCACGCCAACACCGATTTGTACGGTATAAATTTAAATTTCCACACCTTTGGCAGACAGTGCCAGGGCACTGTTTATGTGGACCTGATTGATGAAGACGGCAATGTGGTTGCACAGGCTCAGAGCGATATGAGCACTGTTTACAACGACAACTTCAAGCGTTTTATGTTCAACAAAAAAATAGAGCGCAGCCCACAGCAGCGTTTTTATACACTTCATATCTACACAGAGCCTGCCACAGAGGAAGATGCCATTGCTTTGTGGAAAAGCGATTTCAGCTGGGGCGAGCCTTACAAAAACATAGTGGAAAACGGCGAAGAACAGGTGGGCGTGCTGGCCATGCAGTATATCAGTGAATATGCCGACGGCCAGATGGCACCATACTTTAAAATTCTTGCTGTGCTTATGCTTGTATTTCTTGTGGGGGCGTACATTGTTGTGTTTGTGCTGAAAGCAAAAATCCACAATGTATTTCTCTTTATGGCTCTTGGCCTTGGTGTTATATTCAGCATATTTACACCGCTGCGCGGCGCACCTGACGAATACACCCACATGGGAATGAGCTACTATCAGTCCAACAATATTCTTGGCATAAAAGACAGCTATCAGGACGGTCAGCTGCTTATGCGCCAGTGCGACTATGGGCAGACATACCATCCTGCAAGCTCTACAGTATTTGAACTGCGTGAAATTTATGAAGGGCTGTTTGAAAAGGCAGGGGAAGATACCCAGCTTATCCCTGTGTGGACAAGATGGTCCGAGGGATATTTTCCGCCGCTTTACTGGGCACAGGCACTTGGCATAACTTTGGCAAGGCTGCTTGGCCTTGGCCGTGTGCCTATGTATATTTTTGGCCGACTGGGCAATCTTTTGCTGTACACAGCCCTTATATACTTTGCAATACGCCGTATGCCGTTTTTCAAAACCACAATGGCAGCGGTGGCACTTACTCCTGTTGCACTGCAGCTGGCGGCATCCTTTACCTATGACACCTTGGTTATAGGTATGTGTTTCCTGTTTACAGCAATTGTGTTTGACCTTGCCTATAAAAAAGAAAAAGTATCCTTTAAGGATATTCTGCTGCTTGCGGTGCTTGCGGCAGTTATTGCGCCTGGCAAAACTGTTTATGTTGTCATAATCGGTCTGTGCTTTATAATTCCGCTGCACAAATTTGGCAGCAAACCCAAGGCTTTTGCAAGCTTTGCGCTTGTTGCGGTTGTGGCTGCATCAATGTGGCTGGCATATAATCAGACATTTATAAATCTTGTAAAAGAAAGCCTTATGCCTCAGGCAGCAGTGGAAGAATCCGTGCCGCAGACAGCTGAAGCTGAGCTTATTGCACCCGAGACAGAACAGCCCGCAGCGGAAGAACCTGCAGCAGATCCAGCACCGACCCCTGCGCCTGAAGATGACCTTCTTCCAAACGGCGACAGTAAATATCTGTTCTCGGCAGGATATATTCTTACCCATATACCACAGACATTAAAGCTTGTAGTAAACACCATTCAGGACAATACAACCCTTTACATCTACCAGATTTTCGGCGGTATACTGGGCGAGGTTATCCTTTCTCCTGTGCACATAAGCTGGCTGTTTGTAATTGCGGTTATGGTGATTGTATATATGACCACCGTTGGCACACAGGGCGAAGCCAGCCTTTACAAAGGACCAAAAAAATGGTGGAGCACTATTGTGGCACTTGGGGTTGTGGCACTGTTCTGCACAGCCTGCGTAACCTGGACACCTGTAAACTACAAAACGGTGTTCGGCATTCAGGGCAGATATTTTATACCTGTGCTGCCGCTGCTTATAATGGCGCTTAAAACCGAAAATATCACACTTAAAAAGAATATAGATAAAGTTTTGTTTTTTGCACTTGCGGTGGTTAATATCCTTATTATACTTAACGGATTTACAATCATTGCACTTAACGACGTGGTGCTGTATTGATTTAATAAACATAAAAAATACCCGACAAACAATTCGTCTGTTTGTCGGGTATAATTTTTTAAAAAGTCAGCAGATTATTTCTTCATCACGCTTGCGCCAAAAGGCACTGGCTTTGCCACAAAGGTGCTGCGTATGTTGCAGCTGGGGTATCTGTCGGCATCTTTGATTGCTTCGGCTGCAGTTTTGGCTTTTTCTTCGTCATCAAAAATGCCAAATACAGCGGCACCGCTGCCTGTCATCATGCTGCCTATGGCACCAAGTTCAATAAGTGCGCTTTTAATAGGCTGTGTCTCATCGCTGCCTGCGGCACTTTCAAGGTCGTTTGACATATATTCTGCAACATCGGCAAGGTTGTTTTCTTCCATTGCCTTAATCAGCTTTTCGGTTTCAACCAAAGTTTTTATGCCGTTTGCATCGTAGTTTGCATAGGCCTGCGGTGTGGAAACCCCTTTAGTTGGCATGCATATAACAATATGGCAGTCGGGCATTGCAGGCGCAGGCAGAATAATATCGCCAGTGCCCTGAATACGCTTTGTGCCGCCGTAAATCATAAAAGGAATATCACTGCCGCACATAAGGCCTATTTCGCACATCTGGTCGGTGGTAAGGTTTGTGCCGTACATATAGTTAAGCCCCACAATAACACCTGCGGCGTCAGCGCTGCCGCCTGCCATGCCTGCTTTTATAGGCACAGCTTTTTTGATGTGTATATGTACGCCGCCTTTTATGCCTGTATATTCAAAAAATTTTATTGCCGCTTTAACGGCGGTGTTTTTGCTGTCGGTAGGTATGTATTTTGCATTGCTGGCCATTGTTATATCATCCTGCTTTGTCAGGGTAACATACTCAAAAACCGACACTGTCTGCATAATCATATCCAAAAGATGATAGCCTTTTTCGTCCACGCCTGTAATATCAAGGCTCAAGTTTATCTTTGCAGGGGCAATAACCTTTACCTGTTCCATAAAACACCTCTTAAAATTTATAATAAAATCAACAATAGCTGTGTGTTATCAAATCTATGTTATCACAGCTATAGCCTTTTTTCAATTGACAAAATGTTATTAAGACCTATAATATATAATAGATAAATATGTGTTAATATGTTTATAAAAACGTATAAGGAGAATATATAAATGGCAGAAAGAAAAGTAAGAACAAGATTTGCTCCAAGCCCAACAGGTTATATGCACGTTGGCAACCTGCGCACAGCTTTGTACGCTTATCTTACAGCACGCGCACACAACGGCAAATTCCTGCTCAGAATTGAAGATACAGACCAGTCCCGTCAGGTAGAAGGTGCAATCGACATCATCTACAACACACTTAAAGAAACAAATCTTCTTTGGGACGAAGGCCCGGACGTAGGCGGCGATTACGGCCCATACATCCAGAGCGAAAGAAAAGGTATGTACAAGGAATATGTTGACCAGCTTATCGAATCTGGCCACGCATACCGCTGCTTCTGTACAAAAGAAAGACTTGAAGAAGTTAACAAAATCAAGGCAGCTTCAGGCCAGCCAACAGGTTACGACAGACACTGCCGTCATCTTACACAGGAAGAAATTGACGAAAAACTTGCAGCAGGCGTGCCTTATGTTGTAAGACAGAAAATCCCTGAAAGCGGTAAAACAAGCTTTAACGATATGGTTTACGGTGTTATCGAAGTTGACAACAGCGAACTTGACGACCAGGTGCTTGTAAAACAGGACGGTATGCCAACATACAACTTTGCAAATGTTGTTGACGACCACCTTATGGAAATCAACCCTGTTATCCGCGGCAGCGAATACCTTGCTTCCACACCAAAATACAATCTGCTTTATCAGGCATTCGGCTGGGATATTCCAGACTATGTTCACTGCCCGCCTGTTATGAAGGACGCACAGCACAAGCTGTCAAAACGCAACGGCGACGCAAGCTATGAAGACCTTATTGCAGCAGGTTATCTTAAAGAAGCTGTTGTAAACTACATTGCTCTTCTTGGCTGGAACCCACAGGGTGAACAGGAAAAATTCTCTCTTGAAGAACTTGTAAAAGAATTTGACCCAAGCAGAATTTCTAAATCTCCTGCAATCTTTGATATGCAGAAACTGCGCCACCTTAACGCAGAATATATCCGTGATATGTCTGTTGAAGAATTCCTTGAAACAGCAAAACCATACATTGCACAGACAGTTAAATCTGACTGCGACCTTATGCTGCTTGCTTCTGTGCTGCAGAAACGCTGCGAAATCCTTACAGATATTCCAGAACAGGTTGACTTTATCGACGAAATGCCAGAATATGACATCGATATGTACAACAACAAAAAGATGAAGACAAACCCAGAAAACAGCAAAACAAGCCTTGAAGCTGTTCTGCCTGTGCTTGAAGCTATCAGCGAAGCAGACTGGACAATGGAAAATATCCACGAAAAACTCTTTGCTCTTATTGCACAGCTTGAAGTTAAAAACGGTATTGTGCTTTACCCACTGCGTGTTGCACTCAGCGGCAAGGCGTTTACCCCTGGCGGCGGCGTGGAACTTGCAGCAATCATGGGCAAGGAAAAAACAATCAGCCGCATCAAAGCAGCTATCGAAAAACTTGCTTAATCAAAACTCTGCACAGAATTGTAAAAATTTTTACAGGCATATCGGATTATTCCGATATGCCTGTAATAGCATCTAACAAAATATATTTCAGCAGTTATTTATCATATATCTGAATTTTGGCGAAATACTTAAAAATTATGACAAAACAAAAAAACTATAAAAAAACACTTAAAGCCTGTTATCTTGGTTTTGTTACACAGGCTATAACTGCAAACTTTGCTCCGCTTTTGTTTCTGACCTTCAGAAACAGCTACGGCATATCTCTTAAACAGATTGCAATGATACCGCTGGTGTTTTATTTTACACAGCTTACGGTTGATATTGCAGCCACAAAATTTGCCGATAAAATAGGCTACCGCATCTGTGTTACGGCGTCGCAGGTTGTATCGGCGCTGGGATTGGTACTTATGGCATTTCTGCCGCAGATGATGGCAAATCATTTTGCAGGCATCATAATTTCGGTGGTTTTTTATTCGGTGGGCAGCGGCCTTATAGAAGTTCTGATAAGCCCTATTGTAGAAGCCTGCCCCTTTGAAAATAAGGAAGGAATGATGAGCCTTCTGCATTCTTTTTACTGCTGGGGCGCAGCTGCTGTTATTTTGGGCTCCACGGTTTTCTTTGCAATATTTGGCACAGAAAACTGGAAGATACTTGCTGTTATCTGGGCCCTTGTTCCTTTGATTAATACATTTAACTTTATCAGCTGTCCTATCGAACGTTTGGTTGATGACGGCCAGGGTATGAAACCAATCCAGCTGCTTAAACTGCCGCTGTTCTGGCTGATGATAATACTTATGGTGTGTTCAGGTGCGTCTGAAATAGCCATGGCCCAGTGGGCATCTGCTTTTACCGAGGCTGCAATAGGGGTTTCAAAAACTGTGGGCGACCTGGCGGGTCCGTGTCTTTTTGCTGTGCTTATGGGTATATCCCGTGTGCTGTACAGCAGATTCAGCAAAAAACTGAAATTGGCCAAGGTTATGCTTATCTGTGGGGTTATGTGCGCAGGCTGTTACCTTATGGCTGCTTTGGCAGAATCTGCAGTGCTTGGCCTTGCAGGCTGTGCCGTATGCGGTTTTTCGGTGGGGATTATGTGGCCTGGCTCTATCAGCATTTCATCACAGAAATGCCAAAAAGGCGGCACGGCAATGTTTGCTTTTCTGGCTTTGGCAGGAGATTTGGGCGGTATGATAAGCCCGGCTGTTGTCGGCAGCATCTCTGAAGCAGCAGGGGGCAACCTTAAAGCAGGGCTGCTTGCTGCAGCTGTATTTCCTGTTGTGCTGGTTGCCGATTTAATTGTTGTCAGCAGAATAAAAAGCAAAGACACCGTGTAGGTGTACAAAAATACAGATATGTGATATAATGTATCATCATATATAACAACGGAGAAACAACAATGAATAAACTTACTGTAGCAATGAAATTTGTGGGCTGCGTTGTGGTTGGCCTTATTTTTGCAGGGCTGTTCAATCCTGCATTTCTCACCTCTATGATGCCCTTTATTCTTGGGGGCACAGTGATAACACTGGCACTTTATATCATCAATGCATTCAAAACAAAAAATTATGGCACAATGGCTATAATTTTAATTATGGCAGCATTTGTGGCGGCTGTCTTTGGCTATAACTATCTGAAATAAAATTCAGGCAAATAAAAAAAGAGGTTCATTTGAACCTCTTTTTTGTTTATAAATTATAATTACTGACCAACAGGTGTGTGTTTAACTCTGTCTCTTTCTTCGGCACGTTTGCCGTCGTTAAAGCGGTCAACTGTACCAACAAGGTAGCCTGTAATTCTGCGGATGCGTTCAAACTTAACGCCTTCGCCAACCATTTTTGTTTCTGGGTTGTATGTCATAATGTGCCTCCTTTTTGATTTTTAAATTGATGTTGTGTGATAAATAGTTTTAATTTTGGTTATATGGGGTGTCGAAAACGGCACCCCGCTTTGTTTTTATACAACAATTAAATTTTGTTTGGAATTCTGTCAGCTTCTTCCAGCTGGTTGCCGCACTGGCCAAGTGTTGCAGCATTAAGGTGCTTGTAAAGGCCAAGTCTCTGCAGTTTTTCCAGCGGCACGCCTTCGCCGTCACGTCTGCCGCAGCGTGGGCAAACATCGCCGATAATGCCGTTGTAGCCGCAGACAGGGTCGCGGTCAACAGGGTGGTTGATGGCGCCGTAGCCAATGCCTGCTTCTTTCATGCATCTTACAACAGCTTCAAAAGCTTCAAGGTTCTGGCTTACATCGCCGTCAAGTTCAACATAAGTGATGTGGCCTGCATTTGTAAGTGCGTGATAAGGTGCTTCAAGGTTTATTTTGTCGTATGCAGAAATTTCAAATGCAACAGGAATATGGAAGCTGTTTGTGTAGTATTCCTTGTCTGTAACGCCCTTTATTTCGCCAAAGCGTTTTTTGTCAATGCGTACAAAACGGCCGCTCAGGCCTTCTGCAGGGGTTGCAAGCAGTGAGAAGTTAAGTTTGTATCTTTCACTGTATTCGTCCAGAACTCTTCTCATAAAGCCGATAATCTCAAGACCTTTTTTCTGTGCTTCTTCGCTTTCGCCATGGTGTTTGCCGTACAAAGCAGTAAGTGTTTCGGCAAGGCCGATAAAGCCAACAGAAAGTGTGCCGTGTTTGATTACTTCGCCAACTTCGTCGTCGATACCCAGCTTGTCGCTGTCAATCCATACGCCCTGGCCCATAAGGAACGGGAAGTTTCTAACGCGTTTCTTTTTCTGGATTGCAAAACGATCCATAAGCTGTTTTGCACACAGGTCAAGATATTTTTTAAGGTTGCGGTAGAACAGGTCTTCGTCACCTTTTGCTTCTATGGCAAGTCTTGGCAGGTTGATGGATGTAAAGGACAGGTTACCTCTGCCGTATGTAATTTCGTTGTTTGGGTCGTAGGTGTTTGCAACAACACGTGTGCGGCAGCCCATGTAACCGATTTCTGTTCTCACATCGTCAGGGTTGTAGTATTTAAGGTTGTATGGCGCATCCTGGAAAGAGAAGTTAGGGAACAGACGTTTTGCGCTAACCTTGATAGCAAGCTGGAACAAATCGTAGTTTCTTTCGCCAGGGTTGTAGTTGATGCCTTCTTTAACACGGAAAATCTGGATTGGGAAGATTGGTGTTTCGCCATGGCCCAGACCTGCGTCTGTTGCAAGCATAACGTTTTTCATAACCATACGGCCTTCATCAGATGTATCCATACCGTAGTTGATGCTGCTGAAAGGTGTCTGTGCACCTGCGCGGGAGTGCATTGTGTTCAGGTTGTGGATAAATGCTTCCATTGCCTGATATGTGGCCTTGTCTGTTTCTTCTTCTGTTCTTGTCAGTGCAAACTGCTGTGCCTTTTCGGCATTTTCAGGGTTTTTAACCAGCTTTTTAAGTTCTTCCAGTTCAAGAGCAACATAAGTTTCGTCAGGTGTAATTTTTGGCATTGCACCGCATTTTTCTGTAATTGCAGCACTCATTTCTTTAAGCTGGTCATAGCTTACCTCTTCGCCAAGCACATCACAAACCTTTGCAATGTTTTTAAGATACAGCTTGCGGTATGTTTTTCTTACGCCATCTGCCAGTGCATAGTCAAAGTTTACAATACTCTGACCGCCGTGCTGGTCGTTCTGGTTGGACTGTATTGCAATACATGCCAAAGCACTGTAGCTCTGGATGTCGTTTGGTTCTCTTAAGAAACCGTGGCCTGTGGAAAAACCGCCTTTAAACAGCTTGATAAGGTCAATCTGGCAGCAGGTCATTGTAAGGGCATAAAAGTCAAAGTCGTGAATATGAATATAGCCTTCACGGTGAGCTTCTGCCTGGTCAGGACTGAGCAAAAATTTAAGGAAATAGTCCTTTGCACTTTCGCTGCCGTATTTAAGCATTGCACCCATTGGTGTGTCACCGTCAATATTTGCGTTTTCACGTTTAACGTCGCTGTCCAGCGCATCGCTGAAGGTGATTTCGTCAAAAACCTTAACCAGTTTGGATTTTCTTTCGCGGATTGTGTTGCGGCTTGCGCGGTAGAGAATATATCTTTTTGCCACATTGTCAAGGCCGCTTACCATAAGCTCGTGCTCAACCTGGTCCTGAATTTCTTCAACGGTAGGTGTTGTGTTGATGTTCTTCATATTGAAGTGCTGTTCAACTGCCTGAGTAACCTGGTCAGCCTTGTCAAAGTCTGTGCTGCCGCTGGCTTCCATTGCTTTAAGGATTGCCATTTTTATTTTGTTGCGGTCGTAGATAACAACACGTCCGTCACGTTTGATAATACTTGTAAGCATTTTCCCCTCTGTCCTTTTTCTTTTATTTTATATGAATAATGTATCAATATATTGTCGTACTATTTATTATACACTCCAATATATTGTGTGTAAAGTTATAAATTGAATAATATATATAGGATTTAGCACAAAAATTTTATCTATTTTTCTACACTGAAAAAACTTGACAAATTTAAATTACAAAAAGATGTATAAATACTTGTTTTAATAAGCTTTTTGCAAAAAAATAACGGATGTTATACAAACATCCGTTAAGGCGTATATTTTGCTATTTCATCAGTTCCAGCACCAGTTTTGCGGTGTTTTCAAGGTTTTCAATGGTTATGCTTTCGTTTACTGTGTGCACATCGGTCATACCTGTGCCCAGCACAACAGCGGATATACCGTTCTGGTTCATATTGTTGGCATCGCTGCCGCCGCCGGTGGAGGCAATTTCTGCCTTAAGGCCAATATTTTCGCAGGCTGCAACAATTTTTTGCACAAAGCTGTCGCTGTCATCTTTTTTGTAAGGCTGGTACATCTCAAAAACCTTGCCCTCAAACCTGCCGCCAAATTTTTTGCAGGCAGCGTCGATGCACTGTGTCATATGCAGGGTCTGTGCTGCCAGCTTTTCGCGGTTAAGGCTGCGTGCTTCGGCAACAAAGTGCACCCTTTCTGCAACAATATTTGTTGCGCCTTCACAGCTGAAAGTGCCTATGTTGGCAGTTGTCTCTTTGTCGATGCGCAGCAGCTTCATGTTGCTTACGGCTTCGGCGGCAATCTGTATTGCGCTTATGCCGTTTTCAGGGGCAATGCCTGCGTGGGCGCCTTTGCCCACAAAATAGCCGTCAATTTTTATCTGCCCAGGTGCGCTGGTGATAATTTTGCCTGCGTCACCGCTGGAGTCCAGCACGGCGGCTTTTTTTGCAGTTATGCGGCTGTAGTCCATATTTGCGCTGCCCAAAAGGCCAACTTCTTCGCACACCGAGAACACAACTTCGATGGTTGGATGATTTAAATTTTCTTCCTTTACTGTGCGCAAAGCTTCAACAACTGCTGCAATGCCGCTTTTATCGTCGCCGCCAAGAACGGTTGTGCCGTCAGAATAGATAACGCCATCTTTTATAACAGGCCTTACGTTTTTGCCTGGTACAACTGTGTCCATGTGTGCAGAAAAAAGTATTGGTTCTCTGTTTTCATCGCCTTTAAGTGTGGCGTAAACATTGCCTGCATTGCTGCCAAATTTTTCTCCGCAGTTATCAGTATATACTTCGCAGCCGATTTCGGCAAGGTCGGCCATAACAGCTTCTGCCATTGCTTTTTCGTCAAAGCTTTCACTGTCAATCTGTATATATTTTAAAAATGTATCAACAAGTCGCTGAGAGTTCATAATCTTCTCCTTAGGGTTATGTGGGTTATGTGGGTTATGCAGCAATTATATTGTAAGCTTATCAAGAATATCTTTCATTTTTGCAGCAAGGCCTTTTGCTTTGTTTACAGGCAGGCTGCACACGGCAACACGGATGCCCTTATCCACCTGAACAGTAAAGATATTGCTGTCCATAAGTGCGTTGTGATAAGCTTCTTTAATTGCATTATCAACCTTTACGGTGATAAAAAAGCCTTCGGTATATGGATATAAAGGCAGATTGCATGCTGCTGCTTCGGCCTTAAAGATATCACTGCGCTGCTTTAACAGGTCAATGTATTTTGCCTTTTCTGCCATAAATTCGTCATAATGATTGCGCATAATGTTGCAGAAATTGTGCATTGCGCCGTTGTTTACATTGCTCCATATTGCACGGGCAGATTTTTCAAAAACAACCTCGGCCTGTTTTACGCTTTCGGCATCTTTTGCGGCAATAACTGCGGCGCCGCAGCGCATACCGTAGCTGGTCAGTGTTTTGCTGCAGCTCATGGCAATAACCACCATAACATTTTCGCTCATGGCTTCAAAGTTTTTCATATAATCACGGCTGTGTGCCAGATTGTAGGAATAGTCGATATACGCAATATCGTTGAGAATAATGCAAGGTGTGGTTTTGCCCACTTCGTTTAAAAAGCTGATAAGCTCTGCCCATTCGGCAGCGGACATTGTGTAGCCTGTAGGGTTGTGGCAAGGGTCATTGATAACCAGCACAATGCGGTTCTGTCTGCCTTTAAGGCTGCTTACCTTTTCTTTTATATCGGCAAGGTTAAAATTGTCGTTTTCATCAAACATACTGTATTTAACCGCATTCAGCTGCTTGTCCTGTGCCATAATTGCATAGCTTGTCCAGGCAATGTCAGGAATAACCACACTTTCGCCGATTTCCAAAAATTCACCTATACCAAGGCTTACCGCACCAGTGCCGCCTGGGGTTGCCACAACACTGCTGGCAAGGTTTGTGCCGCCAACAGTCCACTGGGTACAAAGGGTGCGGAAATCGCTGTTGCCCAAAAAGCCTGCAGCATAGCCTGCTTTTTGTTTTGGGGTAACTTCGTCAAAGCTTTTAAACACGCTTTCCATTGCAACAAGATTGCCGTCTTCGTCATAAAGGCTGCCCAAAGTTGCGTCGATAACATTTTCGGCACCGCAGGCTTCCTTTGCGGCGGCGGCTTTTCTTACAATTGCAAAAACCGTATCCACAATCGGATTTTTGTCTGCACTTTCCCTGATAAAATTCATACTAATTTTCCTCCTTTTCACAGCCGTTTTCATCGGCTGTATTGCCACACGCAGTCTGCTGCATAATGGCGTTCTGATATTCCTTGCTTATACGCATAAGCTGAATAAGCATATCTTTGTAATAGGGCTTAAGCTTGTGGTCGCTTATCTTTGCAAGGTTTTTTTCTATAACTTCCTGTTCTCTTGCACCGTCAAAAATCGGCAGGCCGTTTTCTGCCTTGTAGGCTGCCACATCTTCGGCAGCGTGCATACGCAATTCAAAGTATCTGGCTATCTGTGCGTCAGCCTCGTTTATAACTGCTCTTGCCTTGTCCAGCCTGGTCATAAACCACACCTCTTTTAAAAATAAAGTTAAATATGTATAAAGTATAGCACAGCTTTGCAAAATGTTAAATATTTTTATATACAAATTAATTCTGTATATATTTGTGTCTTGATTTAGATGGTAAAAAAAGATAAAATAAAAAAATATAATAGGATAAATATAACTTTTTTAAGCAGGCATTTAAGGAGGCAGGTATGGAATTTACAGTTAAACTAACCGACGCACAAAGCCGTGTTGTTATCGAAAAAGGCTGCCATACACACCTTAAAGATTATATGGATTTTAACGGCAGGGTTATGGTGGTAAGCGATGACAATATACCAGACAGCATTAAAGAAACGGTGTTAAACCAGTTTGACGGTGCAGTTTTAGCCGAAGTGCCTATGGGTGAAAAGGCAAAAAGCCTTGAAATATACAGCGATTTGCTGGCAACATTGCTGGAAAATGGATTTTCACGCAAGGATTTTATAATTGCCCTTGGCGGCGGTGTTGTGGGAGATTTGGCAGGTTTTGTGGCGAGCACATATAAACGTGGCTGCCGCTTTGTATCCATACCAACCTCCACCCTTGCACAGATAGATTCTTCCATCGGCGGCAAGGTGGCCATAAATATGAACGGTATAAAAAACTGTGTAGGCAGCTTTTATCACCCCGAAACTGTTTTTGTGGATACAGATACCCTTAAAACCCTGGAAACACGCCATTTTTACAACGGTCTTGTTGAAGCGGTAAAGGCAGGCTGTATTGCAGACAAACAGCTGTTTGGTATATTCAAAGAACACGCTGCCGAACTTGCAGCCGACAGCCCGTATCTTGAAGAAATTATCACGCGCAGCCTGCTTATAAAACGCAGTGTGGTGCAGCAGGACGAAAAGGAACAGAATTTAAGAAAAATACTTAATTTTGGCCACACAATAGGCCACGCAATTGAAAGTCTGTATAATCTCAAGGATTATTATCACGGCGAATGTGTGGCAAACGGTATGGTTATGATTGAAGAAAATCCACAGATAAAAGCGGATCTGACCGATATATTTGCAAAAATGCACATTCCTTTTGTACCCGACCTGGACGCAGATAAGTGCATTGAATTTATAAAAAACGATAAAAAGGCAAGCGGTGTCACTATTGATGTTGTAAAAGTGGACCGCATTGGAGAAGCATATATCGAAAAGACAGAGATAGAAAATCTGAGAAAATACTTTGGGAGTTAAGCTATGAAAAGTGTAATAGGCAAAAATATTACATTGGCCCTTTACGGCGAAAGTCACGGTGCGGCAATCGGCATTGTGATGGACGGCCTGCCTGCAGGGATAAAAATTGATACAGATTTTATCCAAAGCCAGCTTGATAAACGCAAGCCAAAGGGAAAAATTTCCACACAGCGCCGTGAAGCAGACGATTTTGTTATAACCAGCGGTGTGTTTAACGGCTTTTCCACTGGTACACCAATACATATAATGATAGAAAACAAAACCCAGAAAAGCAGCGACTATCAGCCAAATCTGCCGCGTCCAGGCCACGCAGACTATGCGGCACATATAAAATATAACGGTTTTGAAGACTGGCGCGGCGGCGGGCATTTTTCGGGCCGCCTTACAGCACCTGTTGTTGCGGCTGGTGCAATAGCCCTGAATATACTTAAAAACAAAGGCATAACTGTTGGCACACACATCAAAAAATGCCAGCATTTAACCGACCGCGATTTTGAAAATTATGCCGAAGATATTGCCCTTTGCAATTCAAAATATTTTGCAACACTGGACGAAACAGCCGGCCAAAATATGCAGCAGCATATTGAAAATATCGGTGCAGACTGCGACAGCGTGGGCGGCGTGCTGGAAACCTGCGTGCTTGGTATGCCTGCAGGTGTGGGTGAGCCGTACTTCAATTCTGTCGAAAGTGTGCTAAGCCACTATCTTTTTTCCATTGGCGGTGTAAAAGGTGTGGAATTTGGCAAAGGCTTTGAATTTGCAGACTGCCTTGGCAGCCAGGCAAATGACCCATTTGAAATGCAAAATGGCAAGGTTGTAACCAAAACAAACAACAACGGCGGCATCAACGGCGGCATCAGCAACGGTATGCCACTTATCTTCCGTGTGGCAGTAAAGCCCACACCTTCTGTTTTTAAAGAACAGGATACAATTGACCTTACATCAATGCAAAATGCAAAGCTGTCACTTAAAGGCCGTCATGACCCGGCAATCTTTCATCGTGCAAGGGTTGTGGCAGACAGCATGACAGCCCTTGCCCTGCTTGATTTGCTGGTGCAGCGCTATGGCGAAAGGTGGCTTTTGGAATGAAGGTAGGTCTTATAGGAGAAAAACTGGGGCACAGCTTTTCCAAACCAATACATGAACAGCTTGCCGATTACACCTACGATATAATGCCTTTAAGCAGACAAGAGTTTCCGCTTTTTATGCAGAACAAGGCTTTTGACGCAATAAATGTAACCATTCCGTATAAAGAAATGGTTATGCCATACTGCGATTATATTGATGAAAAGGCAAGCAAAATCGGTGCAGTAAACGCAATAAAAAAGGTGGACGGCAAACTTTATGCCACCAATACCGATTTTGACGGCTTAAAGCTGATGATAGAAAACCATTTTGATATAAGCGGCAAAGTGGTTGCAATATGCGGCAGCGGCGGCACCAGCAAAACCGCACTTGCCGTTTGCCAGGCGCTTAATGCAAAAGAGATTATCCGTGTGGGGCGCAACAAAGGCGCACCTTTTATCACATACAGCGAGATGAAAAAACGCACAGATATAGAATTTATACTCAATACTACCAGTGTGGGGATGCTGCCAGACATTATGTCGTCAGTTGTTGACCTTGACAGTTTTCCAAACTGCGTGGGGGTTATCGATGTGGTTTACAACCCCCTTTTAACCAGTCTGTGCTGGCAGGCAAAGCAGAAAAATATCCCATATATCTGCGGCCTTGAAATGCTGGTTGGTCAGGCTGTTGCGGCAGTGGAGTTTTTTACAGACAAAGCGGCTGACCGTTCGGTGATAAAAGAAATCACACAAAAGCTGTATCACGACAAGCAGAACATAGTGCTTATAGGCATGCCAAGCTGCGGCAAAACCAGCCTTGGCAAACGTCTTGCAAAAAATCTGGATATGGATTTTGTGGATATGGACGCAAAAATTGAAGAATCAGCAGGCAAAACGATACCGCAGATTTTTAATGAGAGCGGTGAAGAACTGTTCCGCAAAATCGAAAGTGAAATCTGCATTGAAGCAGCAAAACTTAATCACACGGTTATCAGCTGCGGCGGTGGTATAATAAAAAATCCGCTGAATATGCAGGCTCTGGCTCTCAACGGACTTGTTGTTTATATTAAAAGAGATATAAATAAGCTTGTGGTAGGGGGCAGCCGCCCTTTAAGCAGCGACCGTGCCGCATTAAAAGCAATGGCAAAACAACGTTTTCCACTATATGAAAAATACAGTGATTTTACGGTGAAAAACAACGGCTATTTTGGCTATGCGCTGGATAAACTTATGGAGGTGTGCAATGAAAATACTCATACTTAACGGCCCAAACATCAATATGCTGGGCATAAGAGAAAAACACATCTACGGCAGCGAAAATTTTGACACACTTATCCGCACCTGCCAAAAGGCAGGGGAAGAACTGGGCGTGGAGATTGAATGTTACCAGTCAAACCACGAGGGTGACCTTGTGGATAAAATCCAGTGGGCGTACTTTAACAATATAGACGGCATTGTTATAAACCCTGCAGCCTACACCCACACTTCAGTGGCGC